>JAADEC010000071.1 GCA_013153595.1 Thermococci archaeon
CGAGACCCCGCACAGGTACATCACCATCATCGACGCTCCGGGCCACAGGGACTTCGTTAAGAACATGATCACCGGTGCCAGCCAGGCCGACACGGCAGTCCTCGTCGTTGCCGCCACCGACGGTGTCATGCCCCAGACCAAGGAGCACGCTTTCCTCGCGAGGACCCTTGGCATAAGCAACATCATAGTCGCCATAAACAAGATGGACATGGTCAACTACGACCAGAAGAAGTTCGAGAAGGTCAAGGCCGACGTTGAGAAGCTCCTCAAGATGCTCGGCTACAAGAACTTCCCGGTCATACCGACGAGCGCCTGGGAGGGCGACAACGTAGTCAAGAAGAGCGACAAGATGCCCTGGTACAAGGGGCCGACGCTCCTCGAGGCCCTCGATCAGGTCCCAGAGCCGCCCAAGCCAACCGACAAGCCGCTCCGCATCCCGATCCAGGACGTCTACTCGATCAAGGGTGTCGGTACCGTCCCGGTCGGCCGTGTCGAGACCGGTGTGCTTAGGGTCGGTGACGTCGTCATCTTCGAGCCGGCCAGCACGATATTCCACAAGCCCATCCAGGGTGAGGTCAAGAGCATAGAGATGCACCACGAGCCCATGCAGGAGGCCCTTCCTGGAGACAACATCGGTTTCAACGTCCGTGGCGTTGGTAAGAACGACATAAAGCGCGGTGACGTCGCCGGGCACCCGGACACCAAGCCGACAGTCGTCCGCACCAAGGACACGTTCAAGGCCCAGATCATCGTCCTCAACCACCCGACCGCCATCACCGTCGGCTACACGCCGGTCCTCCACGCCCACACCGCCCAGATGGCCGTCCGCTTCGAGCAGCTCCTCGCCAAGCTCGACCCGAGAACTGGAAACGTCGTCGAGGAGAACCCGCAGTTCATCAAGACCGGTGACTCAGCGATAGTCGTCCTCAGGCCCACCAAGCCGCTCGTCATCGAGCCGGTGAAGGAGATACCGCAGATGGGCAGGTTCGCCATACGTGACATGGGCCAGACCGTCGCGGCCGGTATGGTGATATCCATACAGAAGGCCGACTGAGGCCTTCCACTTTTTCTCTTGGAGGGTAAACGATGCAGAAGGCGAGGATCAAACTTGCGAGCACCAACATCAAGGCCCTCAACGAGGTCACGGATCAGATAAAGCAGATAGCCGAGAGGACGGGCGTGAGGCTCAGCGGGCCAATCCCGCTCCCGACGAAGAGGATAAGGATAACCACGAGGAAGAGCCCCGACGGGGAAGGCTCAGCCACCTTCGACCGCTGGGAGCTCAGGGTTCACAAGAGGCTCGTCGACATTGAGGCAGACGAGAGGGCCATGCGCCAGATAATGCGCATCCGCGTTCCCGAGGATGTCACGATCGAGATCGAGCTTATCTCCTGATTTCATTTTACGTTACGCGCCGGGGTAGCCTAGCCTGGGAAGGCGCTGGCCTGGAGAGCCAGTGGGCATCTGCCCACCAGGGTTCAAATCCCTGCCCCGGCGCCACATTCGCTTCGTGGTAATCTCGTGTCTTTTTGATGCCGTGTGAAGAACACGATACGAAAAAAGCGCTCAGATGGGCGTGAACTCCACGCTCTCTATCACCCCGTTTCTGAATATCGGTCTTGCCTTCCAGCCAGCTGAGAGCCACCCGCAACCCGCCTGAACGTTGCCCCGGTGGTTGCCCCACCATGCGAGGTACTTCTTAGCTGCAGGCGGCAGGTAGAAACTTGGATCAATCGAACGCACCTCATCCTCAAGTCTGCTTAGGGATATGGTGAAGCTTTTTCTCCTCCTATTTTTGAGCCACTCAGCGAGCGCCGTGTACTTGCTCCTGATGCATGGGTGCTCCCTGATGGATGATCCAGCCTTTCTCTGTTTTCTACCCGTTTTTTGTGCCTGTTTTTTTCTGAAATCGCCACATAAACCCCCGGTAATCCCCTCACGTGAGCCCCTATCAGGCGGATCAACTACGTGTATACGTATACCGAACGTTCTCCCGTTAACGGAGAAGTTCTTGGCATAGACCGTCGAGACCACTATATCACCAATCTTAAAGTTCTCACCGATTCTCTTTCTGATCTCATCTCTCGCTACTTTACAGAGCTTCTGAATTTCATCCTTTGAGAATGAGAAGTTCCCTCCACTCACGAGGCTTCTCCAAGGAGCGTCCCTATTGCAGATGTAGCTCCCCATATCCCTGTCAAAGACCCACACGAAATACCTCAGATCCACATCCTTAACGTAGTGAAGCCTTATGAGGTCGGATACCAGCGCTCCCAGAACCTGAGTCTTGGGCAGATTGTGTCCGTTCTCGACGTTCTTAACCGTGAACTTCATTTCAAACGCCATCGACGGCACACCGTTATGAGCTTCGACGAAGGTATCGAGCTTTGGATTCTTCTTGGCAGGAACGTGCGGATGGGGGTACTCAAGGAACACGAACTCCGGCCTGAGATCGAGGGCTCTGGTGAGTGCCCGAAACATCATGTATCTGATCGTATCCTCGCTCTCCCTGTAAACATCGGCGATTGAGGCCTCACCGTTTAAAATCCTTTCAAAACGCTTCCTCACGATCTCTCCAAAGACCTCGAATGCTTCGTCCGTCCCGTTCATACTCATAAAAACCACCATGTGTAATGATTTCAAAAGTACTTAAAACTTTCTGAACTATGACTTTCTGTTAGTGTGTATTGCCGTTCGGAGTTATTGAAGCGTTTGGACTTCCATCAGAATTTATAACGCCAGTGGGCATCAAACGCAACCCTGAAAAGCCAGATGTGTATTCCCACACGGTGGTCAGGATGAAGGTTCACTACGAGTGCCTCCCGTGCATAGCCAGCCAGTGCCAGAGGATAGTGGAGATGGGAACGGAAGACGTCGAGCTGAGGAAGAGGGGAATTATAGCCGCCGCGAGGCTGATAGGACAGATGAACGAGAACTCCGTTCCCGCGGTCATCGGCAGCAGGGTCTTCCTCGGGGTCTACGGCGCCATAGGCAACGATGACCCGTTCGGGGAGTACAAGGAGCTGTCCAACCGGCTGGCCGAGAAGACCGTCTCAAACCTCGAAGAGCAGAATATCGATATTAAAACAGCGCTCAAGCTGGCCATAATAGGCAACGTGGTTGACTTCGCCGTCGGATACTCACCGGAGCAGCTTGAGGAGGACGTGAGGAGGATGCTCGGGGAGGAGCTGTACAGGGACGACTCGGACGAGCTGTTTGATGAACTCTCCAGGGCGAGGAGCCTCCTCTATCTCACCGACAACTGCGGCGAGATCTACTTTGACAGGCTGTTCCTCAGGAGGGTAAAGGAGGCCTACCCGAACGTTGAGATCTACGTGGCCGGCAAGGAGGGGCCTGTAATAAACGACGCGACGGTCGACGACCTGAGGAGGGCGGGGTTTGAGAGAATGGGGAGGGTGATCTCCACAGGAACGAGGATCGTCGGGGTCCCGCTCGGTGAGGTCTCGGAGGAGTTCATGGAGGTCTTTGAGAGCGCGGACGTGGTAATAGCCAAGGGGCAGGGCAACTTCGAGACCCTGAGCGAGGTCAGCGACCCGAGGATATTCTACCTCCTAAGGGCCAAGTGCAGGCCGATAGCGAGGGAGCTGGGGGTTCCGCAGGGAGCGCTGCTGTGCATCAGGTCCCGCTGAGGGCGAACTCGAGCACGGGGTCGGAGATGTGGTAGGTCACGTTCCTGCCGTCAGCTTTTTTCTCTATGAACGACGCTTTGAGAAGGGCATCGAGGAGTCTTGCAAGGGTGGAATCCGCTATTTCCCTCTTCTCCACCTTCTCGAGCTCACCCTTCATCTCACTCCACGTCCTCTTTCCGCGGGCTATTGCGCGTAGGACCGTTAAGTAGCGCCTTCTCGCGAGGGGTCTCTTCTCAAGAAAGCGCTCGAGCTCTCCCCGCACAAGCTTCGACGCCTCTTCAAGCACCCTCTCAATGGTCTTCTCGTTCGGTCCATCCCTGAGGGACATCGCCCCGAACTTAACGAGCCACCCTACTATCCCGTCAAGCCTCTCAACGGCAGCTCTTAGAGTACTCTCCGGGGCCCTGACCCCGGCCTGCTTAAAGCCCGCTCTTAAAAAGTCGAGACTCCGCTCCCTTGAGAACCTTGAAAGCCCTATCTCATGGAAAACCCTCCCGTAGAGGGGGGCGCCGGGGTCGTCAACGCCAATGAAGTCGTAGAGCAGCCCAACCTCACTCCCCGTCAGTATGAAGGTCGTCTCCCCGTAGTCATAGAAGTGCGCTATGAGGGAGGCCAGCTCCTTTCCTGCAGGCCCCCTGATCTCCTGAACCTCATCAAACGCTATTACAAACCCCTCACTTTCAAGGGCTGAGATCAGGGAATACAACGTCTCGGGGTTTTTCCACGAGAGCGAGACACCCACACCTAAGATCCTCACGCCTTCTATGGTTTTTAGCCTCTCCTTCAATCTTTTGATGGGAGGGGCGTTCTTCAGGAGGTACTCGTTGAGCGCCGCCTGAAAGCGAAGGTAGAGGTCACGCCGCGAGTTAGGATTCACCCCCCTGAGGTCTACAACGATGTGAGGGACCTTCACCTCGTTAAGGGCCACCCTCAGAAGGGACGTCTTTCCAAGCCGCCGTATACCCTTGATGAGTATCAGGGGTTTCCTGGAGTCTATGGAGTCAGTGAGCTCTCTCAGTTCCTTCTCCCTGTCGTACAGATCCTCCCTTCTGCTCTTCGGTCTCTCATCGAAGTACAAACTACCACCCCGGTAGTATACTACCACCCCGATAGTTAAAAGGCTTCAGGTGGGCCTCTTGTCCTCCTCAGGGAACCTCCAGTTTTTGGTTATCCTGGTCACGTTCCTGACGAGGGCCCTCTCCTCCGGGTGCTTCGACACGAGGTCCTCAAGGAAGGAGAGCAGGTCGTCGTACGTCTTCCTCTCCACCGGGAACGGAACGCGGTCCTTTCCGCCGACAGCGTAGGTGAACTTGAACGGGTCGGGCGGATGGGTCACGGGATCCTTCCAGCTCGGGTGGACGTCGTAGACGAGCTCGAGGACGAGTGAGAGGGCCCTGAGGGTGCTCGGCCCGAGGCCCCTGATTAGAAGGAACTCCTCGTAACTGCTCACGCTCATCTCGCGGGCCAGCTCGAGGGCCCTGACGTTGAGCTCAAGCCGTCCAAGGCTCTCGTAGCGCCTTATCGTGGCAACTTCATCCACGTCCCGCGGCTTGTAGTAGACCAGCGGCCTGTATCCCCTTGCCACGGCCCTTATGGTCTTCAGCTCGCGTTCCACCTCCCGCGGGCTGTCGGTGACGACATCCACGAGCGTCTTCTGGTACTCATCCGTCTCCCTCGCCACGGTGTTCAGGGCGAAGTCCATCCTCAGGCCCGACACGGCCCTGTGCGGTTCAACGACCAGCTCGTCCGCGTTGAACCAGTGGTACCTCCTCGCAAGCCTCTCCCCCTCGTTCATGCCCTGCTGGATAACCGCCCAGTTCCCCTCCTCGTCGAGGAAGAAGACGTGGTGGTAGAGCTGGTAGCCAGTCTGGAGGGCGACGCTATCCACCTTCGCGACCAGACGGGACGTTCTGACGTAGCGGGATGGATCGAGGTCGTAGAGCTCAGCTATGCTCCTCAGCTCCTCTGGAGTTCTCCGGCTCTTCCTGCCCTTCCCGCCAGCTGCCTTAACCCCCAGTTCCTCCCTCTGAAGGGCGTCCTTTATCATACCCGACGTTACCGTCGTTGAGCCCGAGGAGTCCCAGTCCATGCCTATGACGTTGTTGAGGGCCTGGAACCACACCGGGTCCGAGAGCCTCTCGAGCAGCCCCTCGGTCCCGTACTCGTCAACGGCGAGCCGCAGAACTAACCCCGTCAGCCTTCTCATCCTCCTGGCGAGCCACCCGGGAACGTGACCGCCATGAAGGGGAAGCTCGGCGACGTTCTTAACCCCCATTCCAACCACTCGGCGGTTCGACTTCGGTCTGAGGCTTACGACTTCAGGAAGGCTTCGACGAGGTTACGGGTCTCGTTGAAGGCCTCGAGAGGAACCCCCTTGGGAAGCCCTCCTATCTCGCCTCTGACATCTTTGAGGACTCCCTCTCCTGCACCGAGGAACATCCCCTCACTGACGACTCCCCTGAAGTTCTGGGGCGGGAGCAGGGCCACGGCAACGCGGTTGCCCTCCTTGACGGTTAAGTCATTAGTCACGACCGTTACTGCTCTCCTCCCGAGGTTCACGTTGGTGACGAGCAGCCTGTCCGCGTTCGGGTGCTTGGACGTGCTCATGACCTCTCCGACCAGGATGTCGACTGCTATGACGGGATCCATTATCCTGCCCAGGGAGAGACGCCTTCCAAGCCCGAGTATGGTGTTCAGGAAGAAGTTGACTTTAGCCACGGCCTCCTCCACCTTGACCCTCTCGTCCTTGGAGGCGAGATCCACGAACCTCCTTCCCCAGCCGTCTCCGCCGAGCGCCTCGATTATGCCGTTGCACTTCTCAAGAAGCGTCTTCATCTGCGGCGTGTCCGTGAGCTCCTTTGGATCGAGGTATGAGTACCTCATGGCCTCTATCTCGGGCACCATCTCCCTCGCGAGTTTCTGGGCCTTCTTCTTGTCCCATTTGCCCTTGAACTTGGCGTGCTCGATGGTCTTCAGGAAGAACTCAACGCTCTTCTCAGCCACCAAAAGCCTGTAATCCCTGCTCGTATCCCACATGGCCACCACCGAACATCATGTTCTCAGCCTCATTATCTCCTCAACGCTCCTGTTCCTTACCTCTTCGTTTTTAATCCCGCTCGCTATAGACAGGGCCTTTTCGGCCTCTCCTCTCCGGGCGTATCCAACGGCCACCTCACCGAGTATCTCGGCGGCCTTCCTGTCATCCCGGATCATGCCCGCGAGTATGAGGGGTTCTTCGAGCCGTCCTATGCGGAGGAGCTTGTATGCTATCTTCTCGACCTCAACGTCGGGCACGCTGAACTTGCCGATCAGGAGGTCGTCAACCGCCATCTTAAAGGTTTCCCTGGCCAGTCTGGGCTCGTTGTGAAGGAAGAGCCAGTAGGAGATGTTGAGGAGGGCCAGACATCTCTCAGCCGGTTTCAGAAACCTCGAAACCTCTATGGCCTTAACCACCTCACCCCTGTTCAGGAGATCCGCTATCGTCCTGCTTCCATTCTCGATGGTCTGCAGGCACAGGTTCTTCTTCTCCTCAATCTCTCTCGCCTGAAGATTGAAGTTTATCGATCTGTAGAGACCCGCCGCCAGGTCATAGAACTTCAGGGCGGTCTCATTCGGGGTCTCATCCCCGCTCCTCTCAACCATCTCGGCGAGTCTCGTGATAACAGACACCGTTTCCGAGTAGAGCGCCCTTGAGGCCTGAAGAAGGTCGATGGCCCGCCTGTAACACTTAAGCCCCTCGGAGTACAGGCCCGCTTCCACGAGGTTGCCTGCTATCACCCCCAAGACCTCGGCGCTCTTCCATGGAGTGCCCACCCTGTTCGATAGCTCAAGGGCCGTTTTGAACCTCAGCTCAGCCTCCTCTTCGTCACCAACAGCGTAGAACGCCCGACCAGCGTAGGACTCGGCGATCGCCCTTCCGTAAGCGTCCTTTATCTCCTCAACGGTTCTGATGAGATCCCCCAAGAACTCCCTTCTCTTCGATCTCTCAACGACTTCGGTTATCATCACGGCCCTTTTAATGGGGTTCTCCTCCCGCCTCGCAAGCTTCATAGCTCCGACGTAATTGCCCACTCTGATCAGCCTGTGAAACTCACCCGCCATGAGCGAAACCACCGGCCTTTTTACGTCCTTCATTATAAAAAGGCTTTCCCCATAGGAGTGGCGGCCTCGAAGTTCGTTATAACCTCATTAACGACGGTCCAGGCCATGAGGGGCTCCCTGTACAGGCTGATCTTCCTCCACGGAACTGAACTCCTGAAGTCACCGTGGGGAAACGCCCCTATTATCACCGTCGGCCTGCTGAGACCCGTAAGGATCCGTCCGAGCGTACGCGGCTGCACGGGTTCTCCCCCCTCGTGCATGACGAACACCTCTCCCTCGCCCGCTCCGATGCGTTCTATGAGCTCTCCCAGGCTCTCCCTTCTAACCTTCAGCAGGCAGAGCCCTTCGGGCACGCAGCCCTTCACCAGGAGGGACTCCATGAGTCCAACGAATCTGTTGTAGTTTCGCGGAACGCGGGTCGATGGATCCACCTCTATCACCCGATCTTCAATCGTGTGGACGTAGACCCTGAGCAGACCCATCCTGTTGAGTATGCTGTCCATGGCGTTCAGGAGACAGACGTGAACGATGTCGGGTCTTCCGATCTTGGACGCCGCGTGGTGATACGACGAATCCAAGAGCATCTCGCCCGGCCTCTTGCCCCTCCTCCTGGCGTGTCTCACTATGGCTGGGTGCCTCCTCAGCCGCTCGGGAACGAGCAGGAGTTCCGCATCAGCGAGCACGAGGTTCAGACGGGGTGCGTTCTGACTCATGGAATCTCACTGTTCGGTTTATCGGTCGCCGGGTTTATATGGTTATGCTGGGCACCGGCGCCAGGAGCCAGCCCACGAAACCCGCGAACAGACCACGAACCAACCAAAACTCTAAAAGGGATTAAACTTACGTTGCCACGGTGAGAGTGTGAAGATACTGATAATAGGTACCGGGGGAACCATAGCCAGCAAAATGACGGAGGTTGGCTATAAATCACAGCTGGGGGTTGACGAGATCCTGGAGGCCACGGGAATAGACAGGGAGGGTATAGACACGATCGACCTTATGAACATGGACAGCACGCTCATACAGCCTCAGGACTGGGTGACAATGGCCAGGGCGGTGTACGAGCATAGAGAAGACTACGACGGCATAGTCATAACGCACGGCACTGACACGCTCGCGTACACATCATCCATGCTGAGCTTCATGCTGAGGAACATAGACCTGCCGGTCGTCCTCACGGGGTCGATGCTCCCCGCGTCAGAGCCCAACAGCGACGCGCCGAGGAACCTCCGGGCGGCGATAAGGTTCGCGAAGGAGGGCGTCCCCGGGATCTTCATAGCGTTCATGGACAAGATAATGCTTGGAAACAGGGCCTCGAAGGTTCATTCACACGGCCTTAACGCGTTTCAGAGCATAAACTACCCCGACGTTGCCTACGTGAAGGGGGAGGACGTCCTCTACAGGATAAGCCCTGAGGAGCTGAAGATAGGCAGGGGCAGACCCCTACTGGACACTGACATAAACCCTGACGTCGCATACATGAGGCTCATCCCTGGCCTTAAGCCTGAGTTCTTGAAATCCGTGTTCGAGTCGGGCTGTAAGGGCATAGTCATCGAGGGTTACGGAGTTGGCGGCCTTCCCTACAGGAACAGGAACGTTCTGTCCACCGTGGCGGAGATAAGCAGACGGATACCCGTGGTAATGACGACACAGGCGGTCTACGGAGGGGTTGACATGAGCAGGTACGAGGTCGGTAGAAAGGCGCTCGAGGCGGGGGTTATACCCGCGGGGGACATGACGAAGGAAGCAACAGTTACAAAGCTCATGTGGGCCCTGGGACACGCGAACAGCGTCGAAGACGTTAGGAAGATAATGACGACGAACTTGGCGGGGGAGCTGGGCGATCCGGGTTATTGAGTTTGAGTCGCGGGGGTCGCCTGACGGCTCAGCAATCGTCCTTCCCCGCTTCCGTCAGGCTCAGGTTCTTTAACATTCTCTTGAAAGCTTCCTTATCCTGAAATTCCCAGTAGTGCTCCCTTCCGGGGAACCTGCCATCCTTGACGTCTTTTCTGTACCTCCTCAGCGCGTCCGATATAATGCTCCTGAGCTCCGCGTACCGCTTTGCGAAAGGCGGTGAGCTCTCGTACATGCCAAGGAGGTCGTGCCACACGAGAACCTGCCCGTCGACGTACGGTCCCGCACCAATTCCTATCGTGGGTATCGACACTTCTTCGGTCACGAGCTTCGCGACGTCGGCCAGCACGAACTCCAGCACCACCGCAAAGGCGCCCGCCCTCTCAAGGGCCTTAGCGTCTCGCAGGATCTCCTCCACCTCGTCCTCGGTTTCTCCCGTTATCCTGTACCCCCCGAGCCTTAGGTAGCGCTGCGGCGTTAGACCGGTGTGCCCCATGACGGGTACACCCATCCTGACGAGTCTCCTCACGAGTTCCTCATGGTCCGCCCCGCCTTCGATCTTCACCGCGTCAGCTCCCGCCCTTATGAGCCTGACGGCGTTTTTTATTCCCTCCTCAACGCTGACCTCATAGCTCGCGAATGGCATGTCCGCGAGGACGAGGGCCCTCCTGACGGCCCTGGAGACGGCCCTCGTGTGGTAGACCATCTGATCCATGGAGACGTTGAGCGTGTTATCCTCGCCGTAGACAACCATGCCGAGTGAATCCCCAACGAATATGATGTCTATCCCGGCCTCATCGGCCAGAAGGGCGGAGGGATAGTCGTAGGCGGTTACCATGGTTATCCTTTCGTTTCCCTTCATGCCGAGTATTCTCTTCGGTGTTACCTCCCTCATGCTCATGTTAGCACCCCTGCAGAGCCGCTCGCCCCGTCAGATCACATCATGCGGCCGCCTCCGCCCCCGCCTCCGAGGTTCGTGAATATCGTGAACAGGGCCTTGTACTCCCTGGTCAGGACAGTACCCGGCTGTTCCGGCCACACCACGTAGAAGGTTCTCAGACCCACTACCCTGTTGCCCTCGACCTTGTAGTCATAGACCTTGACGGCGGGAACGAATGGTATCATCCTTAGTACAACGATGGAGTCCACGTGGGTCACAAGGGATTTCTCGGGGAGGACGGTGTCAACCATCCTGTACGCGATCATCACACCGTACGATGGGACCCCGAACTTCTTCAGTTCCTGCGGACTTATGCCGTAGTCCTTTAACACGTGCGAAGAATAGATATCCGATCCCTTCAGGAGTATGCCCGATTTTTCGGGGGAGTGGAGGTATATGTACTTATCGAGCATCAAGAACAGCGACGTTGACGTTGCAAGGAGCGCTATGAGAACGAACGCCACGAGCTCCTTTATCTTGTACTGGCCGCTGGTTATATACTTCCTGTATTTAATAAACCACAGTATGAAGGCGAGAGGTATAGCGGAGTAGTACACCACGAAGAGTGTACCAAACACCAGGGGTGTGGTTGCGTGTAAGTAATAAACCAACGGATTCACCTCCACAGATACTTCGGGATCCTCTTATAAGAGTTTTGCAGTCGTTATTCCAACTTTGAGTGGTAGTCCCTCCTGAGGATGACAAATAACAGGAGGAAGAAGATCGTCACGTACGTGCTGTAGATGAAGGGGATAACCCCCAGCAGGCCCAGGGTGTAGACCACAGTGAGCGCAACGACGAGCACGAGCAACATCCTGTAAACCGATTTTCTCATGGATCCCGCCATACTCCATCTACGGATGAAGCTTTAAAAAGTTTGATAAAAAGCTTGATCGATATCGATACCGTGTTCGTCATCCAAGTCGCGGGCTCATCGTTCAGTGCCCTTCACCGTGGTGGGTATGATGCTTGCCGTAAGGGTTCCCAAGCAGAAGGCCGAGGAGGTCAGGAGGAAGCTGAGGGAGTTGGGAGTGCTGGCCAGAGGGTACGCCATCAGGAGGGAGGGCGGCTTCGTTCTCTTTCCAGTTGTAAGACCCGTCGAAGGGTTTGAGGTGATTGAGGCCGAGTTCGATAGACTTGAGAGGAGACCTCACAGCTACAGGGAGGTTGTGGAGGTCCCTGAGAGTGTTAAAAGCGTTCTCCCAAGCTCGTTCGATGTTGTGGGCGATCTGGCGATAATTGAACTCCCCCCCGAGCTGAGGGACTATGGAAGGGCCATAGGAGAGGCTATACTGCGGGTTCACAGGCATGTGCGAGCGGTCTTCGCCAAGGGAGGGCGGGTTGAAGGTGAGTACAGGGTTCGGGAGCTCATCCACCTCGCGGGGGAGAAGCGAACCGAAACAGTCCACAGGGAGAACGGGATAAGACTCAGGCTTGATGTCTCCAGAGTCTACTTCTCCCCCCGCCTTGCGACGGAGAGGATGAGGGTGTTCAGGAGGGCCAGACAGGGGGAGGTGGTACTCGACATGTTCGCCGGAGTGGGGCCGTACTCTGTTCTCCTCGCCAAAAAGGTGGGGATGGTGTTCGCCTGCGACATCAACCCATGGGCCATCCGCTACCTCGAGGAGAACATCAGACTCAACAGGGTTCGCAACGTTGTCCCCATCCTCGGTGATGTCAGAAGGATCGCCGGAAGCATAAAGGCGAACCGCGTCATCATGAACCTCCCCAAGTTTGCCGATCGCTTTCTGAGGGAGGCCCTCATGAGCACGGCTGATGGAGGAACGATTCACTACTACGCGTTCGGGCACGAGGAGGACCCCTACTCGGAGCATGAGTCGAAGATAGAATCCGTGGCCAAGGAACTCGGCCTCACCGTTGAGGTGCTGGATAGAAGGAAGGTCAGACCCTACGCCCCAAGGCAGTTCAACGTGGCGATTGACGTCAGGGTTCACAGGTCCTGATGCAGGAGGCACGAAGTCGGGAAATTGAAGCAAAATCGGCAAAAATTCAAAGATCAAAGAGATCAGGGAGCGGGAACCAGAGATCTGAGGGAACTGTTCACTTTAGGATTATCCTCGCATCGACGATGACGGCGCCCTTCTCGTAGACGAATACGGGGTTCAGATCCATCTCCTTTATGTAGTCCCTGAGGTCATCGACGAGCTTGCTTACCTTCAGGAGCAAATCCACGATGGCGTCTATGTCCGCTGGGGCTTCACCGCGTGCCCCTGCGAGAATCGGGTAGCCCTTTATCTCCTTTATCATCCTGCGGGCGTCACGCTCCGTTATCGGGATTATTCTGAACGTGACATCCTTCAGGACCTCCACGAATATGCCGCCGAGACCGAACATTATGGCGTGTCCGAACTGCGGATCCTCCGTGACGCCTATTATGATCTCCCTGCCGGGCTTGAGCATTGGGGCTATTAGAACGCCGAGTATCTGGGCGTCAGGCCTGTACCTGCGTGCGTTCTCATGTATCTCCTCCCACTTCTTCTTGAGCTCCTCCGGGTCTTTCACGTTCAGAACGACAACCCTGGCATCGCTCTTGTGGAGTATCTGGGGAGACATGAGTTTCATTGCAACGGGGTAGCCTATCTCCCCGGCGTACGCAATGGCCTCGTCAACCGTTGTCGCAAGCTTTTCATACGGAACAGGGAGTCCGTAGGCCTTTAAAACCTGCTTGGCTTCGTACTCAACCATGTTCTTCCGTCCTTCCTTCAAAACACCTTCAATAACTTTCAGAGCCTCCTCCTTCATGGGATCACCTCCTAAGATAAGACGAATACCGAACAAGCCCTTCAAGGGCCCTAACACCCCTCTCCGGGGTTGGGTAAACGGGGACACCCCTCTCTTCGAGCATCTTTGCATAGCGTTCCGTCTTTGCGCCGCCCATAGCGACGGCCACTATCGGCTTCTCACTCCTCCTCGCGTAATCGCCTATGATCTCGATGACTTCTTCCTCCCGCAGGAGGGGCACCTGGAAGAGCACTATGACGAGTATGGCGTCGATGTTGGGATCCTTCGTAAAGGCCTCGAGGGCCAAGCGATAGCGCTCCGCGTCGGTGTCTCCAACGACGTCCGTGGGGTTGCCGACGACCGCGTGAGGGGGGAACCTCTCCCTGAGGAACCTGATCGTCTCCTCGCTGGGCTCGGCCATCCTGAGACCGAACTTGGCCACGGCATCGCTCGCCATAACTCCTGCCCCGCCTCCGTCGGTTATTATCCCTATCCTGTCGCCCTTCGGGAGCTTGCCCTTGAGCTGGGCGAACGCCTTTGCCAGGTCGAACATGTGCTCGAAGTCCTCGGCCCTGATAACGCCGGTCTGTTTAAACGCCGCGTCGTATATGACGTCTGCACCTGCCAGGCTTCCTGTGTGGCTGGACGCTGCCTTAGCACCGTAGCTGCTCCTTCCGGCCTTAAGGGCTATAACGGGCTTCACCCGCGTTATCCTTCTCGCCGCTTCCATGAACCTTCTGCCGTCCTTCACACCCTCGATGTAGAGGGTTACAACGTTTATGGAGTCGTCGCCGGTGAAGTAGTCCATCAGATCGGCGTCGTCAACGTCTATCTTGTTGCCGTAGCTCACCATCTTTCCTATTCCGAGCTCCTCATTGGCGGCCCAGTCGAGCATGGCGGCTGCGAAGGCCCCGCTCTGACTGACGAAGGCTATTGGACCGCTCCTGGGCCGATCCATCTTCTCATCAGGGAGAAATACCGTGTCGACGCCGGTGTCAGGGGAGTAAACGCCGACGCAGTTGGGGCCTATAACCCTTATGCCGTTCTTCTTCGCGGTCTCGTATATCTGCCGCTCCATCCTCTTTCCTTCTTCCCCGAGCTCTCCGAATCCGCCCGTTATTATTATGACGGCCTTTATCCCCTTGGCGGCTATGTCCTCCATGGTCGCTGGGACGAACTTGGCGGGTATGGAGATGACCGCGAGGTCAACCCCCTCCGGAAGTTCACCAACGCTGTGGTAGACCTTGTACCCATCTATCTCATCGAGCTTTGGATTGACGGGATATATGGCCCCCTTGAATATCCCCCTCTCCTTGTTGACCCTGAAGTTCTCAAATATGACGTTTCCGACCTTGCCCTTTTTGTCAGTGGCTCCGATTATGGCGACTGCTTTGGGCTCGAAGAACGGTTTTAACTGTTCGGCTATCTCTGCTTGCATTCCCATCCCTCCAGAATTTCAACTCCGGCACTAAAGTCGCTGGAAATGTATAAAAGAGTTGTGTAAATGCCGATTGTCCGGTGATGCCCCTGATGGGTCACCGATGCATCCACATGGGCCCCGTTTCGGTCTCCGTCAGGTGCAGAGGCTGAACGTGTCTCCATCTCAGTTTCCTCTCAAGGATTGCGAAAAGTAAATAAGAGCAACGGTGAAGTTCCTCCGGTGGACACGTGTGGAAGAATGGGACGAGGTGGAAGTTCCAGACAACGTCAAGGACATATTCATAGAGATGAAGAACACCGCGGAGCTGATGGTTGATCTCGCGTACTCCTCCGTTCTCCTGAAGGAGGAGGAGATAGCCGAGGAAGTTCTTGAACTCGAGGAGTACCTTGACCTTCTCAACTACCACCTCATGATGAGGGCCGTTCTCTCCGCCAGGAACATACACGAGGCCGAGCAGATAACCTCCATACTCCACATGGGCAGGGCGATAAACGACATATCGGACGCTGCCGCGGATCTCGCTCAGATGGTCCTCGAGGAGGACCGCCTGCACCCGATAATAACGGAGGCCATACTTGAGAGCGAGGAGACCATAGGGCGCATAAGGGTGTCCCCCGAGTCAGTGCTCGTGGGCAAGACGTTCGAGGAGGTGGACCTCGCGGCCAACACCGGGGTCTGGATAATAGCCGTCAGAAGGGGGAAGAGGTGGATATTCGACCCTGAGGGGGACTTCAAGGTCATGCCAGAGGACGTGCTCATAGGAAGGGGCACGAGAACCGCGCTGGACTACCTCAAGGAGATCGCTATGGGAAGGATAAAGGTGATAGGTAGCGAGGTGTGACGGATGACCGAGGAGGAGGACATAAGGGAGTACCTTGTTGAGATGAAGGACCTATCGGCGCTCATGGTTGACTTAGCGTTCTCGTCCGTCATGTACAACAGCGACGAGATCGCCGAGGAGGTTTACCTGCTCGAGGAGAGAATGGACGACATGACCCTCACGGTTAAGAAGCTCGCGCTCAGGGAGGCCAAGAAGGAGGAGGAACCCGAAAGACTGCTGAGCGTTATAGACCTCGCCGACATAAACGAGAGGATAGCGGACGCCGCTTACAGCATAGCCGACATCGTACTGCGTGACATAGAGCCCCACCCGATAATAAGGGCCATAATGGAGGAGACTGAGGAGGAACTCGGCAGGGTAAGGGTTCATCCAGGCTCCGTTCTGATAGGGAAGACCCTTCAGCAACTCAAGCTCCCGAGCAAAACCGGGACGAGGATACTGGCCATAAAGAGGGGTAACAGGTACATATACAACCCGGGAAAGGGTGACTGGATAGAGGAAGGTGACGTCCTTATAGCCGTGAGCTCGGATATGGACAAGCTGAGGAAACTGGCCGGTGAAGATGTGGATGAGGAGTGAGGATCCCTGGCAGGTGACACGGGCCTTCGTGCTCGGCCCCCTGCTGGAGGCCACAGTTCCAAAGCCTGGAAACGTCAGCAGGTTCAGGGACTTCAGCGACCTCAGCATCTACAACTTTCTGTTCGCCGAGACCGCCGTTATGGATGTCTACTACAACGTGGCAGCCGGGAGAATCAGGAGCGTGGGCAGGGCTGTTGAGCTGGCCGTTAGGCGGTCGAAGGAGGCTCAATCGGCCAATCCGAACTTTGGTATCGTTGTTCTCTCCGTGCCCCTGATCATGGCCCTGAGGGCGGGGAATGGAGCGGATGCGCGCAGAGACGTGAGCGGTGTGCTCAGAAAAGCCTCGGCCATAGTACGGGAATCGACGCCCGAGGACAGCGTATCACTCTACAGAGCGATAAGGATGGCGTCGCCCAAGGGGCTGGACAGGGACGTTGAGTACGATGTCTACTCCGACGATTCCCTCAAAATGCTTAAGGAAAACGATGTGAACCTCTGGAAGCTGGCTGAGATGAGCTGCGGACGGGAGCTCGTGTTCTGTGAGTGGCTGAACGGGTACAGGCTAACCGGGCGAACCGTGAAACGACTTGAGGAACTTTTCAGGGTCAGGGACGTTGAGGGGGCCGTTAGACGGGCATTCATAGAACTCATGGCCGAGGCCAAGGACACGCTCATAGAGAGAAGGGCCGGGAGGGATACGGCCGAGAGGGTCAGGGAGATGGCCGAACTCGTCCTGAAGGGAGAGATGACCGTTGAGGAACTCGACGCGTTCCTGAGGCGTGACGAAAGGAGAAACCCCGGAAGCTTGGCGGACGTCATGGCCTCCGCACTCAGCCTTGTCATTCTGAGGGGATACAGACTTGAGGGGAGGCTGTTAAGACGTACGGGCTTTCAGGAAGTTAAATGACTTTCTCCCCGCCGGCCTCTGCCTCTATGATTCTGATCCTCTTCTCCCCCTCACCGTAACCGAGGGTCCTTGAATCAGCCACCACGGCATCCCCACCGAGCTCATCCACGAGCCTCAGGGGGAGACCTGACAGCTCCATAACCTCCTCTTCCGAGCCGAATTCGTACGTGACGAGGTCCCTGACGAAGCGATAGGCCTCCGAGCCTATAAGGACGACATCCGGTTTGTATCCATCGAGCTTCAGCTCGTTGGCCTTCTCCTCTATCATGCTCAAAACCCTTATGAGTTCACCACGCAACACCATCACCGGTGTTAGTGGGAACATCAGGATTTAAGCTTTGGGACCGAGCCGACGAGCACGGGCATAGCGATGCGCGCGTGGGACTGCGCACGGGAGCGTACGGGAGCGTTCAGAAAGCGATTTAAGGCGTATCCCTGAAATGATTCCATGTACGTTCGGCCGTTTGATCCGTGGAGCTCTTCCCTCTGCACGTGTCCTCCAAAGTACACGCTGAACGTTTACACAGGCTGCGATCATGCGTGCGTCTACTGCTACATAACCTCTTACATTCCGCACGCGTTCAGGGTCAGGGAGAAGAAGGGGCTCCTCGGGAGACTTGAGGGGGAGATCCTTAGACTCAAGAGGCGGGACGAAAATGCCCTCGTGGCCCTCTCGTACTCTTCGGATCCATATCCGACGGTCGAGAAGAGCTTAGGAACAACGAGGAAAGTTCTGAAGCTGCTGGCCAGGCACGACGTTCGCTGCCTCATTCTGACCAAATCGGACATCTTCAGGAGGGACATAGACGTCCTCAAGAACATGCGCTGTGCCGTCGGGGTGAGCGTGACGACGGTGAACGAGGAGAAGGCGGGGATCCTTGAGCCGAACGCACCAGCACCTGAAAGGAGGATAGATGCCCTGAAAAAGGCCAGAGATGCAGGTATACCTGTCTACGCGCGCGTGGATCCAATAATCCCGTTCTACACGTGGGAGGACTTCGAGATGACGCTTGAGGAGCTGAGCTTCGTGAGCCACGTAACGGTTTCAACCCTCAAGCTACGGCCGGATTCGATGAGGAGGATGAAGGCCAAGTTTCCAGAGCTAATGGCAAAGCTTGCTCCGCTGTACCGGGAAAGGATCGGGGGCTACCTCTACCTTCCCAGGAACTTAAGGCTCGATATACTGAGGGAGGCAAGGAGGCTCGTGCTCGAAAAGGGGCTGACGTTCGGCTCCTGCAGGGAAGGCTACGTTTCCTGGCCAACCTGTGACGCCTCTCACCTTGTCCCGTGAGACGACAGATGCTCCCAGCCGAGGGGGGGAAGCTCCTCAAGCCTGCCATCTGTCTCAACGTAAACCCCCGAACCCTCCCGAACCTCACCGATGACGGTGAAGCCTTCTGGGACGTCATCACCCGATATGGTCAGGAGAAGCTCAAACTCCTCACCGGATCTAAGGGCAAGGGCAAGTGGATCCACGCCCAGAAGCTCCGCGGCCCGATCCACACCCCTGCCAATCGGAACGGCATCCTCCCGCACAACTATCGAGACGCCGCTCATCTCAGCTAAGGTGTTCAGCTCTTTCGCGAGTCCGTCGCTGATATCTATAGCTGCGGTGGCCCTTTTTACGGCATCCAGCAGATCGAGTCTTGCCTTCGGCTCAAGCAGCTTCTCGTAAAGAGGCTCAGTCCATCCTCCGGTAACTCTCCGCTCGTAAAGCATCAGAGCTGCTAAGGGCCTGCCGAGATCGCCGCTCACACACACAAGGTCGCCTGGTCTTGCTCCCGCCCTCGTTACCGGGGTCTCCGTCGTTCCAATGGCGGTTCCGTCTATGACGAGATCGCACGCCTCGTTCGTGTCCCCGCTGAGCACCGGAACGTCGTAGAATATGGACCCCCTGTTTATGCCCCTTGCCAGTCCTTCGATGTATTCGCGCGGTGTTCCGGCCGGCAGCCCTAAGGAGAAGAGAAAGCCAATCGGCCTGGCGCCCATGGCGACGACATCGCTCACGTTCATGGTAACGACCTTGAAGCCGATCTGCTCCGGCTTCATTATCCCCGGCACGTCCGTTCTTCCAATCAGCATGTCGGAGGTTGCAACCAGCCACAGGCCTCCGAATCGGAGGGCTCCCGCGTCGTCTCCAAGCGGTAGGTCACCCTGCCTTTCGATGTGCCTCAGAAAGAGGGAGATCACCTCGGGTTCATCGGGTCCATCCAGACGGCTCATTCAACCACCTGAAACCGGAAGAACGAAGGACGTTAAAAACTTTTGAGAACATAACCGAAACGTTGAATGCTTAAAAATCCAAAAGTGAAAGTGAGGAATTCAGGAGCCCGCGTTGGATCATGGCCTCCTCTTCCTCTTGAGTGTTAGCGTCAGTAGGCTCAGTCCCACGATTGCCGCGGGTCCGCAGATGCTCTTTTCACCGTTGCCTGAGCTCGAACTTGAGGCCGACGAACTCGAACTTGAAGCTACATGACGCGTGCTCGACACATTAGAAGTTGCAGTGGTGCTGCTCACGGTCGTGGCTGTAGTGCTGGTTATGGCGGAACCTGTCGAAGACGTCGCACTTTCATTGCCCGCGGTCGCCGTTTTGGTAGCCGACGTCTCACGGGTCGTGTTAGTGACCGTGTGGGTACTGCTGGTGACTACACTCGAAGAGGTTGATGTTGATGCTGTTGACGTTGATGTCGTGCTCGTGGAGGAGGTTGTGACTGTTGTGGTTGTGGTTTTAGTTTTGGTTGTAGTCGTGGATGTGGTGGTTACGGAGGTGGTTGACGTCTCCGGTGGTGAGTTCAGAAACTGGTAGACCTCCGCTTTGAATGATCCAGTACTGACGTTGCTCTCTGCCACCTTGATGGAGGTGTTAAACACCGAGCAGTTTGAAACGTGGGGCATAACGTTCGTGGTCCATCCTGCTCCGTACGGTGGAAGCCTTAAGACCCATGCGTCGTTATTGGTCAATGAATTCTCCGTGCCGTTGCTGAAGCTGTTCGTGTAACCGCCTGCTATTATATCCCCATTGGGCGCCACGAGTACTGAGTTGATCCAGTCCAAACGTTTACCCCCGTAGACCCTCTGCCATATAATGCTACCGTTCATCGTCAGTTTGAGCATCCAGGCATCGTAGTTGCCAACACCGAGGCTGCTCGTTACACCCGCCACCACTAACTCTTTGTTAGGAGTGAGAACAATTCCGTTGGCCTCATCGGCATTGCTCTCACCGTAGAGCTTGGACCAGATTACGCTTCCGTTCGGAGAGAGCTTGAAGACCCAGACGTCCTCCCCCAAGCATCCGAAGCTGGTCGTCGTACCTGCCACGATCACGTCACCGTTGGGAGCTGTAACGACCCCGGAGGCTATATCGGTGTATAAACCTCCATACGCCTTCTGCCAGATTATGCTTCCGTTCGGAGAGAGCTTTAGAACCCAGGCATCCCTGCTCTTTGAGCTGGAACTGTACGTGTAACCTGCCACCATCATGCTGCCGTTTTTGGTTATCGCTACCGCCTTGGCACCATCATCCATGCCACCGCCGTAGGTTTTGGACCAGATTATGCTTCCGTTCGGAGAGAGCTTTAGAACCCACACATCGGATCCTCCTGCTCCAAAGCTGGCGGTTGTTCCGACCACCACAACGTTGCCATCATCTGTAAGGGCCACTGCGTTGGCCCTATCGTTAAGCAGACCTCCGTAGGTTTTGGACCAGATTACGCTTCCGTTCGGAGAGAGCTTTAGAACCCAAGCGTCCATCCTGCCCGCTCCAAAACTGTCTGTGTAACCTGCGACGATCATGTCTCCGTTCTTCATAACGGTTATGGATTTGGCCACGTCTTCTCCAGGCCCCCCGTAGGTCTTCGCCCATATCACGCTTCCGTTCGGGGCCAGCTTCATCACCAAGACGTCGTAACTTCCGGCCCCGGACGAGTCTGTGTAACCGGCCGCCACAATGTCCCCATTGGAAAGGAGCCCGACGGAGGTTATCACGTCTTCCCCAGGCCCTCCGTATGTCTTCATCCAGTAGGGCCGGGGAAAGTTTCCGTACAGGGTGCAGAACTGTATCTTCACCTCAGGCTTCCAGACATGAACGGAGACGTTGCCGTTTGTGGCCCTCACCAGGATCATGTTCTCTAAGGTGACTGGAGAGCAATTCGAGTTTGCTGGGGTTGCGTTGGTTTCGTTCAGGGAGGAGACGTTTCCATTCGGTGGAAGCCGGAGGATCCACATCTTCTTAACACCATCAAGGGCAGTGGAGCTACCCGCGATGAGGATAGCCCCATGAGAAGTTACCGCGACGGCGTTGGCTATGTTGATGGGATTTTCATTCAGGCGGTACGCTCTCTGCCAGATTATGCTTCCGTTCGGAGAGAGCTTGAGGATCCAAGCCCTGAACCCCGAGAAACCAAAGCTGTAGGTCGTTCCAACTACCACCATGTCGCCACTTTTGGTCAGGGCAACACCCGCGGCAAGATCCCATTTTGCTCCACCGTATGTTTTCTGCCAGATTATGCTTCCGTTCGGAGAGAGCTTTAGAACCCAGAAGTCGTAATCACCCGCGCCGAAGCTCCCGGTCCAGCCTGCGACCACTATGCTTCCATTCTTGGAGACCGTTATGCCGTTTGCAATGTCGCTCTTATTCCCACCGTAAGCCTTTTGCCAGATTACGCTCCCGTTCTCGTTCAGACGAAGGACGAACACATCATCCCTGGTTTGCATGTTGAGTGCAAGACCCGTTGCGAGTATATCGCCGTTGGGGGCAATGGTCATGGCCATCACACCTTCGAGCTCCGCACCTTTGTAGGTTCTCTGCCAGATTATGCTTCCGTTCGGAGAGAGCTTGAGGATCCAGGAGCACCCCCTGATACAGAAGCTTGTGGAGTAACCTCCAACCAAGATGTTTCCATCTTTGGTGACTACAACGGACGTAGCAATATCTTCCGTGCTTCCGCCGTATGTTTTCTGCCAGATTATGCTTCCGTTCGGGGAGAGCTTTAGAACCCAGAAGTCGTAATCACCCGCGCCGAAGCTCTTGGTTACCCCCACCACCACTATGTCTCCGTTTGGCTCCACGGCAACGGAGCGACCCCTGTCGTCACCGGGTCCTCCGTAGGTCTTCGCCCATATCACGCTTCCGTTGGGAGATAGCTTCATGACGAGTGCATCGTGCTTCCGTGTACCGTTTAGCTCTACGTAGCCAACCGCCACCATGTCTCCGTTGGGCAGGGGTCTGATATCATAGAGGGTACCGTTGTAGTTCCCGTCATAACTCTCCACCCAGTACCTGCCCCCCGATGAGAGGGGATGTATGTCCGGTTTAACCGTCCAGTTGCGGACGGAGGCGTTACTGTTTTCAACCATCATCCGTGATACGTTGTAGTGCGCCATCCGGCAGTATGGTACGAGTTTAACTTCCGTGACGTCTGAGCCGGGTACCCCCAGACTGCCGTTCGGCGGTAGCTTGAGGACCCATATGTCCCCACCACCCTCTCCGAAGCTGAATGTATAGCCTGCGATAACTATGGAGCCATTCTGGGTCACTGCCACGGATGTAGCACCGTCTCTATCAAGGCCTCCGTAACTCCTCTGCCACACCACACTCCCGTTTGAGTTCAGTTTGAGAACCCAGGCATCCCTGCTCTTGCCGGATCTGAGCATCCACCCTGCCACGATCAGGCCTCCGTCGGGGGCGGGGGTTACGTCGAGAGCCTTACCCACGTGCCTCCACCGGTACTCATTCTGCCAGATTACGCTTCCGTTCGGAGAGAGCTTGAGAACCCAGAGATCGAGCGGTCCACCACCAACGACCATCATCCCGCACTCCATCGTTTCACCCACCGTGATTATATCACCATTGGGCATCACGGCAACGGCTTTGATGGTGCCAATGAATTGGTTCTTGTACACGCCCTTCCAGATCATGTTACCCTTCTCGTTCAGACACATGACGATGCCACCGCCTGCAATTATTACGTTGCCGTTGGGAGCGACAGCGACGGTGGGGGGATTGTTCAGCAGGTAACTTCTCTGCCAGATTATGCTTCCGTTCGGAGAGAGCTTGAGAACCCAGTCGAACTGAATGGCTTCCCCTGTATTGAAGCCGGCAACTATCACATCACCGTTTGGTGTCAACGCAACGGCCGTGGCGTTTCCGTTACCGTAAGTCTTCTGCCAGATTATGCTTCCGTTCGGAGAGAGCTTGAGAACCCACGCCCTGCTGTAGTAGCTTCCGTTGTTCGGCGATCCATCGGTGTAGCCTGCTACGATCAGGTCTCCGTTCTTTGCCACTGCCACCGCGGTGGCGGTATCGTTCTTAGGTCCTCCGTAAGTTTTTGCCCATATCACACTTCCGTTTGGAGCCAGCTTCATGACGACCGCATCTTTGTCTCCATTCCCTGAGCTGGTGGTAACACCTGCAACGATCACGTCTCCTTCGGGCGTGAGCGCAACGGCGTTGGCTCTGTCATATCCCGCTCCACCATAGGTCCTCACCCAGTAGAAACCGTGCCAGGTTTTTTGAGAGCTGTACCTCTGAATCGTTGGTTGAGCCCCAGATACATCCCGGGGCTGAAGGGCCAAGTTAACAACCAGTGCCATTAACAGCAAGGACAGAAGAACAGGCATTAACCACCGTTTCATACTCTTCCTCATACGATCACCTGCGTATGACTATGGAATCCAGTTAATAAGTTTTTCTTTTGGCTGTTATCAAATGGAGCTCTTATTAACAAAGGTAACCACTCCTGATGGAAAAAACAATAAACCCGTCAAAATCCCGAAGTAAAGAAAAGGAAGAAACTCTGCGGCGGTCATTTCCTCTTGAGTGTTAGCGCCATTAAGCTCAGTCCCACGATTGCCGCGGGTCCGCAGATGCTCTTTTCACCGCTGCCCGAGCTCGAACCCGAAGCTACATGACGCGTGCTCGACACATTAGAAGTTGCAGTAGTGCTGTTCATGGATGTACTGGATGGGTGAGAGACCATTGAAGATGATGAGCTCGTTCTCACGTTCGTGCCATGGGAGGTGCTCGTCGTATTTGCTGAGCTCGTGGTCGATGGATTATATGAGGTTAGAGTTTCGGTGGAAGACGTTAAACTTTCGGTGCTTGATGTGCCGCTCTCGGGTCTGGATGCGGTGGTATATGTAGCGGTGGAGGAATGGGACGACGAACTGGATGTTGGGGCGATCGGCTGGTAGGGGGTTCTCTCCACGACGCAGATCTTGAAATAATTAAGGTTTAACACCGTGTTGGACGGAACGGTTACGTAAACCCTAATGGTGTAAGCTCCCTTCAACGGCTCCGGGCTGGTTAGGATGTCTTTTAGGGACAGGGGCTTGCCTTCCTCGTTGGTTATCTTCCCGAACGCAATATCGACAGGGTTAATGTTGCCCCGGTACACCATCTTGGTGTCGTTGGGCGTTAAGTAATTGATGAGATTCGTGGGGGTTATGTCCACACCATAAACCGGCACCGTGTGCAGGACGCCGTTCTCGTAGAGCCAGTAGAGGATGCTCTGCACACTCCTTGTGTTCATCACATCAAAGAACAGCCTGTATCTTGGGGACGAGCCGTTCCCCATATACCTGATAGTACCCGTGCATCCACCGAACTGTAGGATCACAACGGAGTGATTGACACCCTGCTCCGGGGGTCTCGATATCACGACCTTCTCTATCTTCAGGGTATTGATAATCTTGAAAACGTTGGAGGAGTACATCACGACGAGTTCCTTCGGTGGTAGATCGTACCTCACATCGTACCTGAATGTCAGCACGTACAGGGTTCTACCCTCGATCGTACGTTTGGTCACGTTGCTGGGGGTCAGGAAATGGAAGGTTAGATGATCCATGCTCAGGACTTTGGTCGCTGATCCCCCACCTGCCGTGGAGAACCTGACGCTCACCATTGGACTCCACGACTTGACTTGCGCGTTGGAGGTGAAGCTGGACGGCCTGACCTGAACTCCATCCAGGCTCTCCTCAAACACAGGAATCTCCGTCACGTTCAATTTCAAACTTGCTGGCACGCTTCTCATGGAAGCCAGGTACGACAGGTTTACACCGCCGGAGGATGGGAGTCTCATGATCCATATCTCCTGCCCCTCTTGGCTTGGGTTACGAGTTCCGCCGGCGAGTATCACTTCACCCTCCTTGGTGATCACAACTGAACTGGCCCAGCAGTCTCCCTCCCCCCTGTAGACCCTCTGCCATATTACGTTCCCGCTGGAGTTGAGCTTGAGGATCAGGGCATCTCTGCCGGTCGTGCCGGAGAACTTCATCCAACCCGTTACCAGGATGTCACCGTTGGCGGTCATGGCAACGGAACTTGCCTCCCCGTGGGCTCCGCCGTACGTCTTGGCCCACATAACACTACCATTCTTGGCAAGCTTCATCGCCATAACCACAGTGTAGCGCTCTCCCGTGACGTTCAGCTTCATATAACCAACGACGACGATGTTTCCACCGGGAGTTAGGGCGAGTTCATCCGCCACAGGACCTGGCTTGACTCCACTCGATACGATCTTCCTGATTCCGATGTTTCCGTATCTGTAGACGTCTGACCACATCACACTCCCGTTGGGATCCATATGGATGATCCAAACGTAAGGTATGACCATCCACTTCTGATTGGACTTGTAGATAATCCACCATCCGCTGTCCTCCACTGTGATGTACCCATCAGGGGTAACTGCAATGCTTCTGATTCCGTAAGTTTGGCCAGAACCGGTGGATGGATTGGAGTAGGTCTTCTGCCATATGATGCTGCCGTTTGGAGCCAGTTTAAGGATCCAGAAGTCTCCATCAAGGCTATCACTCTTACCTGCAACGATTATGTTCCCCTTGGGGGATACTGTAACACCGGTTCCAACATCGTTACAGCATCCTCCGTACGTTTTTGCCCATATCACTTCACCGCTCGGTGAGAGTCTGAGAACCCAAACGTCGTCCCAGCCGGCACCTGAACTGTTGGTGTAGCCCACCACTATTACGTCGCCGTTTGGAGCTACGGTGACGGCGTTGGCTGTGTCATCGTTGGGTCCTCCGTATGTCTTCGCCCATATCACGCTTCCGTTGGGAGATAACTTCATGACGAGGGCATCATAACCCCCGGCACCACCCGAATCGGTGTAACCAACCGCTACGATATCCCCGTTTGGAAGAACCTTAACGTCCTTGATCACGTTATCTCCGTTCTTCCAGTAGGTTTTCGCCCAGTACCTGCCCTGAGAGACTGAGAACTGAGTACCTATCACGGGGTTCCACGGGTGCACTGCAGGTTTCATAGTGCCAACTTCCACTCGTATGTTCCTTACAGAGCAGCTTGGCGTCATTGGAGGGACCTCAACCGTGAACAACCCGGGAAGGTTCACTTTACCGTTGAACGGGATTTTAAGGATCCAGGCGTGGGTCGATCCACCGGCCACGATCACGCCACCGCTCTTCGTCAGGGCAATTGCGTTGGCGGTGCCGTTCCCCTCATAGAACTTCGTCCACACGACGCTACCGTTGGAGGTAAGCCTGAGAATCCAAGCCCCACCAGAGCCGAAGCTGCTGTATCCCGCCACGAATATGCTCCCGTCAGGAGCTACTGCAAGAGCGTTAGCCCCCTCATCTGCGCTGCTTCCGTATGTCTTCTGCCACACGACGCTGCCGTTTGGAGAGAGCTTGAGAACCCACACGTCGCTTCCACCGGCTCCGAAACCTGTGATGGTCCCTGCAACTATGATGTCCCCTGTTCTGGTCACGACGACTGAGTTTGCTCTCGGGAACTCATTGTTCTCGTTGTAGAGCAGATGTCTGGTGATGTTGAGGTCACGCATGTAGCTCTTCTGCCATATGTCTCTGCCGCTATGGTCAAGCTTGATGACCCACAGTCCCCCATACCAGCTCATTCCTGCTACTACTACGTTTCCGTCTGGAGTTGCTGCTATTGCCTTTACCTCTTCCCCGCTCTTGTAGAGTCTTGTCCACATAACGCTGCCGTTTGGAGAGAGCTTAAGAACCCAGGTGTCGTTGTACGGCCCGGTGAAGCTCATACTCCACCCGGCCACCAGGATATCACCACTCTCAGCTACAGTAACAGCTCTGGCAACTTCGTTCTTTTTGCCTCCGTAAGTTCTCTGCCATATGATGCTGCCGTTTTGAGATAACTCGAAGACCCACGCATCCTTACCTCCAGCACCGAAGCTCTCTGTCCAGCCTGCAACCACTATGTCGCCTTTACTGGTTAGAGCAACCGCGCTGGCCTCATCCGCCTTTTTACCTCCGTATGTCTTCGCCCATATCACGCTTCCGTTGGAAGATAACTTCATGACGAGGGCGTCGTATCCGCCGGTCCCCGTTGAGTTCGTGTAGCCTACCGCTATGATGTCCCCGTTGGGGAGTACTTTGATGTCGTTGATGACGCACTTTCCGGTTCCTCCATACGTTCTTATCCAGCCATTGACCCCGTCCTTCGTCTTGGAAGCACCTACCATGGGACGATGCGTGGTTGCCACACTTAGAAGGAGTGCAATCAGCAGCAAAAGTATGACAATGGAGGGTATCTTCCGTCTCATGTGAACACCACTATTTATGAATTTATGACACTAATAAATTTTTCTCTGGCCAATGTAATTCAGGATAATACCAGTATAAGTTACGTACGATCGGGAGGAGAAAAGCAAATAAACTCGCCGGGAACTGCTGTCGTTGATAAATAGAGATCGCACCTCCTTTGCCATTACATATCTCCTTCTTTGGCCCAACGTTATCGACTTGAGGGATGCAACCTCAGGTTGATAACACTAAATTCAAAAAAGCTTTTATAAGATGCTACTGTTATTGGAATCGATAACATCAACAGAAGAATCGAACGAGGGGTGATGGCGTTGCATATACCTGACGGATACCTCGGCCCGTACACGTGCGTGTTTTTTTACCTGATAATGATACCGATCTGGTACAAGGCGTTTAGATGGCTCAAGAAGCTCAAACCGAACCAGGTGCCCCTCTTGGGGGTTCTGACGGCGTTTGCGTTTTTGGTCATGATGTACAACATGCCCGTCCCAGGGGGGACGACCGCCCACATCGTGGGTGGAACGATAATAGCGATACTCATAAGCCCGTGGGCGGCGACGGTCTCGCTCAGCATAGTGCTTCTGATTCAGGCTCTGTTCTTTGGGGACGGTGGGATAACGACCTACGCGGCGAACGTGTTCAACATGGGGGTTGTACTGCCCTTCGTCGGCTACTACACTTACCGCTTCCTCGTGAACAGGCTCAAGCTTGGCGAGGTGGTATCCGCCGGCATAGGGGCCTACGTCGGCATCGTAACCGCCGCAACTGTGGCGGGAATAGAACTCGGAATCCAGCCGTACATACAGCCAGGCTACTGCCCGTATCCCCTCAGGGTCTCAGTTCCGGCCATGGCGATAGCCCACCTCGTCACGGCGGGCCCAGCGGCGGCGGTTGTCACGGCGGCCGTAGTCTGGTACGTCAAGAAGAGCAGGCCGGACCTGTTCAAGATGAGGACGATAGCGAGAACGCGGGGGTGAAGGTATGGACAAGGTCACCAAAGCTCTGCTCGCCGTGATAGGGGTTATGATAATCCTCTCGCCCATAGGGATACTCCTCGTCTGGAACTACAACGGTGCATGGGGAGAGTGGGACGTTGGAACGATAGAGCACATGGTCGGCCACAAACTGCCCGGCATGGAGAAGCTCTCCGGCATCTGGAACCACGCGGTGCTGCCCGACTACAACGTGCCCGGATGGGAGGACAAGCTCCACGCCTCCATCGGATACGTGATCTCTGCCGTCGTCGGTGTAACGCTGGTGGTGGCCCTGTACTACGCCGTGGTTCGCTTTGCCTCACGCGCCTCCTGAGCGCTTTGTTTTCTTTGCTTTACCTTGCTTTTACGTTTTGCATTTAAACCCCATGATCCAGAGGGATGCGGTGGACCGATCGGAGAGGGAATCGAAGAATAAGCTAACAGTTGAATTACATAATTATGGCATTAAAGGTTTGAAGAAAAACAGATTAAAGGGGACGTCGGGATGATGAGTCTTCAGGGCACAGGGACGGGAGTGCGGTTCCACCGGTGGCGGGGTGGTGACGATGCCTGACATGCTGAACAAGACGGCGAGGGAGGTTCTTGAATTCACCACCGACGCGATCTTCTCGGAGAGGTACGCCCGAAGGAATGGCCTGCTCCAGAGGGTGGATCCCAGGATTAAGGTTATCTCACTCGTCGTCCTGGTCGGCACTGTAGTCTCGCTCCAGAGCGTAAGGCTGATCGCCGCGTTTTACGTTCTGGCGCTGATACTCGCGGTTGCGTCGAAGTTGCCGGTCGTTGAGTTCACGAAGAGGGTCTGGGTTTTCATCCCAATCTTCACGGGTGTCATCGCGTTGCCGTCCATATTCATGATACCCGGGGAGCCCGCCTTCAGGGTTCTAAACCTGACCGCCAGCTGGAAGGGAATTCACTGGGCGGTTCTCTTCACGCTCCGCGTTGCAACGACGGTCTCTTACGCCGTCCTTTTCACGATGACGAGCAGATGGAACGATATAATAGCCGCTCTGGCCTACTTCAGGATCCCAGGGATGGTCGTAACGATAGCCACGCTTACCTACCGCTACATATTCCTTCTCGCCAAGCTCCTTCTCGACGCCATGCACGCGAGGAGGGCGAGGTTGGCTGGAGAACTCGGCATGGTAGAGAGCTGGAAGGAGGCCGGAAAGCACATTGGAGCCACCTTCATAAAGGCCAACGCCTTCGGTGAGGAGCTCTATCACGCCATGCTATCGCGCGGTTACGTCAATGAGGTAAGACCGATGGTGGATTTCAAGCTCAAAGGCGTGGACTACGCTTTCTCGGCGTTCACGGCCCTCCTGGTTCTCATAACTATAATCCTTGTGAGGGGGTTGCCATGACAGGTACAGAAAAGGGAAAGGTTTACCAGCTCAGGGACGTCTCGTACCGCTACCCAACGGGAGAATGGGCCCTGCGGGGGATAAACCTTGAAGTGGAGCGGGGGGAGACGGTCGCCATAGTCGGGCCGAACGGGGCCGGGAAGACCACCCTCCTCAAGCTCATGGACGCGCTGATGGTTCCGACCGAGGGCGAGATATTCTTCGAGGGGAAGCCAGTAACGGAGGAGACGATGACGGACAGGGAATTCCGGCGGAAGGTCGGCTTCCTCTTCCAGAACCCTGACGTCATGCTCTTCAGCGCCACGGTCTTAGAGGACGTCGCCTTCGGGCCGGTTCACCTGTGGGGGAAGGAGAAGGGCCTTCAGCGGGCCAGGGAGGAGATGCAGAAGCTTGGAATCGATGGACTGGCTGACAGGCACCCCTATTCCCTCAGCGGGGGCGAGAAGAAGAAGGCGTCGATAGCCTGCGTGACGAGCATGGAGCCGGAGGTTCTGCTCCTCGACGAGCCGACGAGGGACCTCGACCTGAGGAACCGGAACTTCGTGCTTGACATGATTCGAAACTGGAAGAGAGAAGGAAAGACCGTCGTGGTGGTTACCCACGACCTAAGGCTGATTCGCCTCGCAGACAGGGTTTACGTCGTTAAAGGAGAGGTTCTCTTCGAGGGGACCCCCCGGGAGCTTTTCTCAAGGCCGGAGCTCATAGAGCGGGCAAACCTCGACGTTCCGGAGATACTCAGGCTTTTTCACCTCCTGGATATCGAGGAGGTCCCGCTGAGCGTTGAGGAGGCGGCGGAGATAC
>JAADEC010000077.1 GCA_013153595.1 Thermococci archaeon
TCCACAGGGCCGCTCCGCTCAGACATCACGCGTACCTCTGGATTGGCATCCCTGCGTCTTTCGGCCTCTACGTCATGCTCAGGGTCATCAGGGGGGCCCTGCCCCGCCCGCGGATTACCGTGGTGGCGGTTCTCCTCATGGTGGCGATGTACCTGTTCGTGAGGGACGTGATAAGGTAGATCGGCTCATTCTTTTTCCTTCTCCTTATCCGTCGCCTTCTGCTCCTTTGCCTTCTGCTCCTTTGCCTTCTCCTCTTTCTTGTCCTTTTCGGATGGTTTGGCAGTCTTGGTGACCTTTGCGGCTTTTGCGGCTTTTGCGGCCTTGGCCTTCTTTTTCTTCTCCTCGAGCTTCTTCTTGACCTCCTCGATCTCCTCGTCGGTCAGCCATATGAACTTCTCGTCCAGCCTGTCGTAGCTCGCTAAGAGGAACTCGTCCGTCATCTCAAGGGCTCCCGTCGGGCAGACGTCGACGCACTGCTTGCAGAACACGCACCTCCCGGTCCATAGGGTGACCTTCCGGATCTCGGGGAGGAAAACGAAGACGCCAGCCGGGCAGACCGTCACGCACATCCTGCACCCGACGCACTTGTCCACGTTGTACGTGAGCCTTCCCCTGAAGTCCTCTGGAACCTTCACCGGCTCGGTCTTGGGGAACAGGTTGGTCGCTGGTTTTCTGGCGAGGTTTCCGAGTATGCGCGGTATTATTGGAGAGACCCTCAAGCTATCACCTCCATGGCTATCAGCAGGGATCCAACGAGCGCCGCCACGAAGACGTTCTTCCACAGGAAGTTGACCGCCTTGGTTATCTGAAGCCTTCCGGTGCTCGCCCTGAAGACGCTCATGACGGCGAACAGGAGGATGAACACCTTAAGCGTGTGGAAGAGGAGGTTGACCACGTCGGCCGAGAGGCCCGCGAGGCCGAAGTAGCCAGCTATGCCCCACGGGAAGAATATGGCCACAACGAGGCTCGCGCTTATGTAGGTCTTCAGGGACTTGGTCAGCTTCAGGAGGGCAAGGTACCTGCCGCTGTACTCAACGAGCAGCCCCTCCGCTATCTCCTCCTCTGCGTCGGGTATGTTGAAGTACCCTGCCTCTATCTCACTCGCCAGCCAGACGATGAAGACGTAGAGCAGTATCACCGCCCCCACCATGGACATCGGCGTTCCTATCTGCCAGATGTTGTGGACGTAGAAAACGCCCATGCTGAAAGGCTTGCTTATACCGAGCTTTCCGAGGCGCCACATTATCGTGAACAGCGCGAGCATCATCGCGGGCTCCCTTGAGACCATCAGAGTGGCTTCCCTCGCCGCCCCTATCTTGGCGTACGGGCTGCCCGAGCTTATAGCCCCCACTATCTTGAAGAAGCTTATCAGGGCGAGCAGGTATATGAAGACGATGACGTCTCCCTTCTTCGCGAGTATCGGGCTGAAGCCCATGGGGGTGTAGGCGAGAAGCGCTATGGCCGTTGCGAGGGCAAGGACCGGAGATGCCCTGAACATGAAGTTGGCCGTGTTCGGTATTATGGTCTCCTTGCTCGCCATCTTGAGGAAGTCGTAGAAGGGCTGTATCAGCGGCGGTCCCACACGCCTCTGCATCCTCGCGACGAGCTTCCTGTCTATCCCCTCCCACAGGAGGGAGGCGAATGATACGAAAGCGTAAAGGCCTATCAGACCGGCGACCGGGTAAACGAACTCGCTCATGACGTTCATACTATCACCTCACGTTCACGTTACCGTCACCTCGAGCATCCCAGGCCCACGGGTGTCGGGTCCCCCCTGATGTCGGGGTTTATCTCCCTTGTCTTCTTTATCGAAGCCTTTATCAGGTCTCTCTCGGTCAGCACCCTCTTCCTGCCCCTGTCCTCCATCACCGCCACCCTGTCAGTACAGCTGAGGCACGGGTCTATTGAGGCCACGGCCACCACGAAGTCCGCGAGCTGGTCGCCTATGACCCCCTTGGCGACGGCGAACAGGTTCGGGAAGGTGGGCTCCCTCGGCTTCCAGCGCAGGGGCTTGTCGCTTCCCTTCTTCCCGCGGACGTAGTGCACCAGCTCACCACGGGGTGCCTCGTACCTTCCGATTCCCTCCCCATCCACGAGGTTCCTCAGCTTGGCCACGAGGATGTTGTCCTTCGCGAAGACCTTTATCTTGCCGTCGGGCATCTGGTCGAGGGCGTGCTCTATCAGCTCTATGCTCTGCTTTATCTCCCCTATCCTGACCGCCGCCCTGTCGAAGACGTCCCCGTGCGGTCTCTCCCCGGTCACGTCCTGCGGCATGACGGGTTTTATCCCGAGGTCCGGGTAAACTCCAAGGCGCTCGCTCCACCTCGCGTCGTCCTTCAGTCCGCTTCCCCTTCCCGTGGGTCCGACGGCTCCCTGCTCCACCGCCACCCTCCTGCTTATGACCGCAACGTCCCTGAAACGCGCCTCTATGGTCGGGTCCTGAAGGAAGAAGTCCTCCATCTGGGGCAGAACCTCCCTGTAGTACTTCATGGCATCGAGGATTATCCTCTTCCTCTTCTCGTCTATGTCCCTCCTGACGCCGCCTATCGTGACCATCGAGTAGTTGACCCTGTTCCCGCTGACGGCCTCCAGCGTGTCCATGACCTTCTCCCTCGCCAGCCACGTGAGGTGCAGAACGGTGTCGTAACCTATGTCGTGGGCCAAGACCCCGAGGTTGAGGAGGTGGCTGTGTATCCTCTCGAGCTCCCCGACTATCACCCTTATGTACTCGGCCCTCTCCGGGACCTCTATTCCGGCCGCCTCCTCAACGGCCCTCGTGTACGTGTGGTTGTGGGAGAAGGAGCAGATCCCGCACATTCTCTCGGCGAGGTACATTATCTGGACGTAGTTCCTCCTCAGCCCTATCCACTGGATTCCCCTGAGGTTGTAACCGAGCTTGACGTCGACGTTTATTATCCTCTCACCGTCGAGCGTCAGTATGAACTTCTCGGGCTCCTCAAGACCGGGGTGTATGGGCCCGAACGGGATCTTGACCCAGTACTCGACCTTCTCCGTCATCTCTTTGAGCCCCCCTTGAGGTAGTAGGGATGACCTGCGTTCTTCACCATATCCTCGGAAACGCCCTTATCATCCAGACGAAGCGGGTAGATGCCTTCAGGAAAGTCCTCAGGCAGGAACAGGCGCCTCTTGTCCGGGGCTCCTTCGAAGTCTATACCCACCATCTCCATCCCTTCCCTCTCGAACTGAAGAGCTATCGGGAAGATCTCGCTGATGTCGTCTATCCTCGGGTCGTCCTTGGGGGCCCTGACCTCAACGAGCACCGACAGTGCCTCTCCCCTCCACGTAAGGAGCAGGTGGCTCGTGAAGCCGAGGTGGTCCCCCATGTCCTGCTCTATGCCTATGGAGTAGTGGGCCTCCGGATCCAGCGCGCGCAGGTGCCTCATGAGCGCCTTGTACTCCTTCCTGTCCACCCTTATCCAGACCCTCTTCCTTCCCAGCTTGTTCTCCCTGACCTCGACGCTGGCGCTGGGGAACTCGTTAAGCAGTTCCTGGGCGAACGCCTCGGTGGCGTCCTCGGTGACGTTCGGTTTACCCTGCTCCTCCATCACTCTATCCCTCCTTCATCAGGTTTTCTGCCCTTCAACATCACGGCGAGCTTCTCAAGGGCCAGGACCACACCGTAGAGTATGGCCTCGGGCCTTGGGGGGCATCCCGGGACGTAAACGTCGACCGGTATGTGTTTGTCGAGGGGTGCGTTGGTGAACGGGCTCTCGTAGAACACGCTCCCGCCCGTGGGGCACGCGCCGACCGCTATGACTATCTTCGGGTCGGGCGTCTGTTCGTAGACGAGCTTTACCCTCTCGAGGCTCTGATTAGTTACCGGGCCCGTGACGAGGAGTATGTCAGCGTGCCTCGGGCTCCCGACGAGCTTCACGCCGAAGCGCTCCGCATCGTAGCGCGGGGTCAGCGCGGCTATGATCTCGATGTCGCAGCCGTTGCAGCTCCCGCTGTTGACGTGGAACACCCATGGTGAGCGTCCTATGAACCTGCACAGCTTGGCTATCCTCTTCTCCAGCTCTCTCCTGTCCATCCTTTCTCCTGCCTCCACGTGATCACCCCCATATCAGGAGCACGGCCATTATGAAGGCGGTCGTTATGACGAGGTAGCTGACGTAGTCGGTCAGCAGTCCTGTGTGCTCTCTCTGAAGCACCACGAACACCCTCTTCAGTCCGTAGGTGAGCCCCCACATGACGTTCCTTCCCGTGTAGTAGCCCTCAAGGTGCTCGAACCCCTTTATCTCCTTCTCCGGATCCTCGCCGCTTATGAAGACCTTGGTCGCCTCTCCCTTCTCCTTGGTGCCCATCCCTGACTTCTTGGCCCATTTATCAAGCGCCAAAGCTAAGAGGAAGCTGACGATGAATATGAATATGAAGTAGAGGGCGTCCCAGTAGCCGAACATTCAAACACCCCCCGCGAACAGCGTGTGTATGTAGCCCATCTGGTTCACGAGCGCCTTGGCGGCAGGTAGCATGAAGTCCTTGTTTATGGTCCACGGGAACAGTCCCATGACGATTATGGCCACCGTCAGGATTATTATCGGTATGAGCATGCTCTTCCCCGGGTCCTTTGCCTTCATGGTCAGGCTGTTCGGCCTTCCGAAGAAGGTGTATATGACGCGCACGTACGCGGCGGTACAGAACGCCGTTCCTATTATCGCTATGGCGCCTATCACCGGGTTGAACAGGGCCGAGCTCTCGTAGAGTATCCACTTGCTCGCGAAGCCGTTGAGTGGGGGCATGCCTATTATGGCGGCCGCGCCTATTATGAAGGCGAAGCTCGTCACGGGCATCGTCTTGGCTATGCCGCTCAGGTCGTTCAGGTTCCTCGTTCCGAGAGCGTGTATGACCGCCCCCGCTATGAGGAAGAGGAGGGCCTTCATGAGGGCGTGGTTGACTGTGTGGTAGATGGCTCCAGCGAGGGCCAGGTTGCCGACGTTCGAACCGTAGGCCGCGAGCCCTATGCCCACACCGAGGAGTATGTAGCCCATCTGACCGACGCTCGAGTAAGCTAAGAGCCTCTTCATGTCGGTCTGGACGACCGCCATGGCGTTTCCGACTATCAGCGTCAGGCACGCGAATATTATGACGATCCATCCAACGGTTCTGACGTTTATCGACGGCCCGTATATGCTGAACAGTATCCTCGCGAGTATGTAAATTCCTCCTGCCTTTATGACGAGACCGCTGAGCATGGCGCTCACGGAGCTCGGGGCCGCTGGATGGGCGTCGGCCAGCCACATGTGAACCGGAACCGAGCCGCTCTTGAACAGCAGACCCGCCATCAGGAGGGCGAGCGCCACCTTGGCCGTCGTCGTCATGTGGCCCGCCATCTTGTAGGCTATGTAGGCCATCGTGAGGGTTCCGTACTGGCCGTAGAGCAGCGCTATACCGAGGAGGATGAACGAGCTCGCCAGCGCGCCGACCATCATGTACTTGACCCCTGCCTCGATGCCTTCCCAGGTGTCGTTCCTGAAGGCGACGAGCGCGTAGCTGGCTATGCTCATTATCTCGAGGAACACGTAGAAGTTGAACAGGTCGCCCGTGACGACTATACCGAGCATCCCGAGCTCGAGTATGAGTATTAGCGGGTAGTACTTCTCCAGGCCTGTGTCCCTCTTCATGTACTCGACGGAGTAGATTATGGCCATCAGAGAGACGAACGCAACCGTCAGGGCCATGAGGGCGTTGAACATGTCTATCTCCCAGACTATCCTTATCGGGAAGTTCGCGTGTCCGAAGGGGTTGGTGGCGCCCATCGTGTAGAGCAGCGGCCCGTTCTTGAAGACGTAGTAGAACACGTACCCCGTCACCCCGAGGGTTCCGGCGCTTATCGCGAGTATCCACGCCTCTTTGAGCTTCCTGCTTATCAGGTCCAGTATAGGGCTGGAGAACGCTCCGAGCAGAGGGAGTACGACTATGAGCGGAAGGACGGTGTGTATCGTGCTCATCCTCTCAACCTCCTCATCTTCCTGATGTCAAGGCTTCCGTAATGCCTGTACGCGTTTATGGCGAGGGATACGGCGAGGGCGGTAACGCTAACACCTATGACTATGGCCGTCAGCACGAGGGCCTGCGGCAGGGGCCCGACCATCGGAACGCCCTTGAGGGTCTCGTAGCCGGTGTATATGGGCGCCGTTCCGGGCAGGTTGCCCGCTATGCGGTAGCCTTCGCTTATAAGGAGGAGGTTCACACCGCTGTCTATTATATCGAGGGCCAGTATGAGCTTTATGAGGTTCCTCTTGTATATGAGGGCGTAGACTCCTATGAAGATCAGCAGGAACGAGGTTATGTACTGGAAGGGTATCATCCGCGCCACCTCCTGAACGCCGCTATCGACACGGCCACGGCGACGAATCCGCTGAACACCTTGAGACCCACCGCGAGGTTCATTATTGGCAGGAATCCCGCCGACAGAAGCGTCCCTGGTTTTCCGTTGAAGAACGGGCCGTTGTGCCACAGGGTGTTGTAGAAGAACGCAACGCTGAAGCCGAGGAGGGCCGCTCCGAGGAAAACAAGTCCGCCGACACCCTCCAAAGCCGAGTACACCTTTTTGTTCACCTTCTTCTCAGCTTCCTTCAGCCCGAACGCGACGAGGAACAGTATACCCGCTCCTGCGAGCGTTGAACCTCCCTGGAAGCCGCCTCCAGGTGTCAGGTGCCCGTGCATGACTATGTACGCACCGAATATGCCTATGAAAGGTATCGTAACCCTCGCCATGGTCTTTACTATCAGTCCCATGTCAACCTCCATCTCCCTTCCTGTGCTCGGTCTCTGCCCCCTCATTTCTCATCCCTCCTCCACGGCCTTAAGAGAGCAACCGCACCCGCTATGGCTGTGAACAGAACCGTGGCCTCTCCTATGGTATCGTAGCCACGGTAGTCGAAGACTATGTCGGTGACTATGTTGTTACCCCCAACGTCCGTGAGACCGTGGGTTATGTAGTAGTTGTCGGTGTACCTGTAGGTCAGCCACTCATGGGTGCTGTTGAAGGCGAACTTCAGGCCGTAGTGCGGGTTGGCTATGAGGAGGAGGGACCCGAGTATGAACAGCAGTGAAAGAAACGCTATCTCCTGCTTCATACCTCCTCCCACCTGCTCGTTTTGGATATGCCGTAAACTATTATCGCGGTCGCCACACCAGCCCCGACGGCGGCCTCGGCTATGGCGACGTCAGGGGCGTGGAGCATGTAGAACTCCAAGCTTAGAAGGAGACTCATGCCGGCCGAGGCCAGCGCCGCCGAAAGGAGATCCTTGTACGTTATCGTGAGGTAGGCCGTCAGAAGGATCCCGATGAGTATTATGAACTGTATCGCCATGTCGAGCTGTAACGGGGTCATGGCTTCACCTCCCCTTCTTCAGGTTCCGCCTTGACGTGCCCGGCGATCCTCGACTCGTAGGAGTCCACCACAGCCTTCTTCGGTTTGTATCCCGTCAGATAGGCGGCCTTCGCTATGGCGTGCGCTCCAGTGGGGTTGGTCAGCAGGAGGGCCACGAGGGCAACGAGGCTGTGGAGGGACATCTGCAGGTACTTCGGGTCTCCCGTCACGTGCAGTCTATAGAAGGCATGGGCCATGACGGCGAAGACGGCGAATATCGTCCCGAAGGTGGTCGATTTCGTCGCTCCGTGGAGCCTCGTGTAGACATCGGGGAAGCGGTGCAGCGCTATGCTGCCCAGCATGTTGAAGGTCACGCTTATACCGAGGAACGTGTAAACCAGATAATCTATGCCGTTCATCTTCCTTCACCTCACCCCTACGAGAGCCCTCCCTGGAGGTACTTCGCTATTATCAGGGTTCCTATGTAGCTGAGGATGGCGTAGACTATCGCTATGTCGATGTATATCGTCCTGTCGTAGGCGGCTCCCAGGAGTATCATCAGCGCCACGACTATGGTGTTGAGCGTGTCAAGCCCAACGACCCTGTCCGGAACCGTTGGACCGATGAGCATCCTGAGCATCGTTATCAGACCTGCTATAGCAGTTAGCAGAGCCGCGTAAAAGAAGGGATCGCTCATCATTTTCCGAGCCTCCTCGCCCAGTCTTCAAAGGGTCCCGAGACGGGTTTGGAGTTCTTGGGCTCTTCCTGGCCCTTGGGTATGTTTATCCAGTGGACGTAGAGGGCCTTTTCATCGGGACAGGCGTCTATCGTAAGGGTTCCTGGGGTCAGGGTTATCGAGTTGCTGAGTATCGTGTACTGGGCGTCGTTTTCGAGATCCACCGGCACCCTGACGATGCCTGGCCTTATCCTTCCCGTTATCACCCTGTAGGCCACGTCGAGGTTGGCCTTTATCATGCCCCAGAACACGACGAAGGCGTACGGTATGAACTCGAGCCACTTCAGCGGGTTCAGGTACCTGTTGGCCCTCTCGCCCACCACGTCACGCGTCGCGTAGCCAACGATGATCGCAAAGATCAGCCCTGCCACGAGTTCCTGAACGTTCCAGCCGAGTCCCTTGGTTCCTGCCGTCAGTACGAGCCACAGTATGTAGGCCCATATGAACGCGACCATGAAAGGCATCAGCACACCTCCCGCGGAGCTTTCTTTCAACTCTCAACTTTAGTTCTTTATCTTTTAGTTTTTTATTTTACTTAAAATGCTTTTCCAAAGCTTACAATTGAAAACAAAGGTCGGAAACAGCTCGTTCTAAACCAGAGGTTACCCACCCTCCGGACCGTGGGTTCGGCGGCGATTTTAATTTACATGTTTTTATCAAAAAACAGGTAATCTGAAAAAAAGTTTAAAGAGAGGCCTCAGACCGGCAGGCCGGCGTTCATTATGGCGTTCGTCACTATGGCGAAGCAGAGGTAGTACGCAACCACCCAGTTCTCAAGCGCCATCCAGCCTGCCGCCTTCTGGAGCTTGTTCCTTCCGTGAACCTGCGTCAGCAGTATCACGAGCACCGTTATGCTCCACATCAGAAAGGCGAACACCTTGAGGCCGAGGTGCACGAACCAGAAGCCTGCCACGAACGTGTACACAGCTATGCCTATGTCGAGGAACGCGAGCGGCCTTGGGTCTGCGTCGAAGTACTCGTTGAGCCATATGGCCGTCCAGAGCATCCCGAAGACGCAGGCGGTTAGGGCTCCCACGAGCGAGTTCGGGTGAAGCGTAAAAGCCAGCAGGCCGCCAACGAACTGGGCTATGCCACCGAAGGCAAAGCCGTTGGCTATTAGCGCCCTCTTTATCCTCTTCTCTTCCTCCTCGCTCTTAGCCTTCGGGAACCCGAAGGCGAGGTAGATGCCGTACGTCATCGCGGCCGTTCCGTATCCAAACGCCACCAAGGGCGTGGGGTCGGGCAGTCCCATGTTATCACCTCCCCAAATCGGGCTCAATCTTCAGCTTCTCACCCTCTTTCAGGCCCTCAAGGGCCCTCATGACTATGGCTCTATCCCCCTCATCCATCTCCCCGAGGGGAATCAGGGGGGCATCGGTGAGCGTTAAAACTGGCCTCCCAACGGCCCTGATTATAAGGCGGGCGCACTCATCGCTTACCTCTCCCATCTCCTCGATGACCGTGAAATCGGCGTCCGAGTGGTCGAGCATCCTGTAGAGGGAGGAGCTGAAGTCAACGTAGCGTAGCTTGAAGAGACGGGGGCTCATGACCTCTCACCCCCTCCACGCTTCCACCTCAGGTACTCCGTCTCAATCAGCTCCATGCACGCGCCCAGCCTCTCGTCTTTCCTCGAGCGGTAGTCCTCAACGAGCCTGTGAAGTTCCTCCTCGTCTTTGGCCCGCGATACAAGTCCCATAAAGTCTTCCAGAACCCTATCTGCATCGAAGTGTCCGATCACGTGCCTGAGCCGCTCCCTGAGGGTCAGCCTGAGCCTCTCGTCAATGGGCGGTCTCCCGACCTCAAGCCCGGCAGCCTCGTGCTCCTCAGGCCTAACCCTCTTCTCAACGAGCCCGAGGAGGAGCGCTATACCGTAGAGTATCTCCTCCGGCCTCGGAGGACAGCCAGGTATGTACATGACGGGCCCCACAGGCTCCCCCTCATCCCTCAGGTCTCTGACGAGCTCGTCTATGCCGCCGCGCCTCGGGTACTCGCTCCCCTTTCTTCCGTCCTCGGGCCTCCTGTGGATCGGGTAGCCGTTGTAGAAGATCCCCCCGCTGCACGCGCAGGTTCCTATGGCGATGATTATCCTCGGCTTCGGCGGCATGGCCTTTATCACCTCTTTGGCGGCGTGGTAGCTCTGCCTCGTTAGCGGGCCGGTTGCCAGAACCGCGTGGGCGTGCCTCGGGCTCCCGACGAGCTTCACGCCGAAGCGCTCGGCATCGTAGTACGGTGTCAGGGCGTCGAACAGCTCTATCTCGCAGCCGTTGCAGGCTCCAGTGTCCAGATGGAAGACCCAGACCGACCTCATGGGGCAAACCTCCTGCTGGCCTCTATGGCTCCAAGGGCGCTGAGCTTCCTTCTGCACCTGCGGCAGATCCTTGAGTAAGCTTTGATCTCCTCAGCGTCGTACTCTTCCTCGGGGAGTATCTGGAGGGCCTTCACGACCTGCCTCTCGGTGTAGTCAGTGTACTCCCCGCAGGCCTCGCACCTGACCAGCCTGAGCCTCACGACCTCGACGTGGTCCCTCCTGTCGAGGGAGGCCACCTCAAACCTCCCGGTCATCTTCACTGCCCCCGTTGGGCAGACCTCCTCACAGCGGGCGCACCTTATGCACCTCCCGATGTCGAGGACTATCTCCCTCGTCCCGTTCTTGAGGTCGTCTATCCTCATCAGGGCATCGGGAGGGCAGGCGTTCACACAGGCACCGCAGCCGATGCAGAGCTCGGGGTCTATGTGGGGAACCCCCCTGTACTCCGGCGGCGCCTCGATGCTCACGAACGGGTACCTGAGGGTCACTCCCATCTGCAGCACCCCCTGACGAGCTCCTCCTCCTTGACGACCGTGACCCTCCCCGTGTTCACGTCGACGACCTGAAGCCTCTCGGTGCACGAGTAGCACGGGTCCATGGAAGCTATTATCAGGGGTGCGTCCGCTATGGTGTTCCCCCTGAGGGCGTCGGGGAGGGATGGGAAGTTGTTGTAGGTGGAGGCCCTGACGCGCCAGCGGTAGAGCGTGTTCTCATCGCCGGTCATGACGTAGTGAACGTCCTCACCCCTCGGGGCCTCAACGTAGCCGAGGGCCTCCTTACGTGCGGGTATCTCCCTGTAGTCGGCGAGTATGTCCCCGCCGGGCATCTGGTCAAGCGCCTGCTCTATAATCCATATCGACTCGAAGACCTCCTCGGCCCTGACCATGCACCTCGCTAAAACGTCGCCCTCCCTGTAGACAGGAACCTTGAAGTCGAGGTCGCGGTAGGCGGCGTAGGGATGGTCCCTCCTGACGTCTATGTTCCGCCCGCTCGCCCTCGCCCAGGGCCCGACCGAGCTCCACCTCTTGGCGTCCCTGTACGAGAGAACGCCCACGCCCTCGCAGCGCTTGACGAACGTTCCCGTTGACAGCGTGCTGTCGACCCACTCCCTGAACTCCTCCTTCAGCCTCTTCAGGGTCTTCTCTATCAGCCCCTTCCTGTAGTCGAGGAAGTCCCTCCTCGCACCCCCAACGAGCACCATCCCGTAGGTCTTCCTGTTCCCGGTCAGGCGCTCCGCGAGCCACATGACGGGTTCCCTTATCCTGAACGCGTGCATGAAGGCGGTGTCGAAGCCCGCGTCGTGGCAGGCGAGCCCGAGGTTGAGTATGTGGCTGTGGAGCCTCTCTATCTCCAGCATCACCGTCCTTATGTAGGCCGCCCTCTCGGGCACCTCTATGCCTCCCGCGGTTTCTATGGCCTGAGCGTAGGCAACCGCGTGCGAGCTGCCGCATATTCCGCATATCCTCTCCGCTATGAAGTTCACCTGGTCGTAGGTGAGCCTCCTCTCGGCTATCTTCTCTATCCCTCTGTGCTGGTAGAACAGCCTGTAGTCGACGTCTACTATCTCCTCCCCCCTGACGAAGAGCCTGAAGTGGCCCGGCTCGTCGAGGGCCACGTGGTAGGGGCCGAGCGGATGAACTACGGTTCCCTCCGGAGGTTTCCTGTACGGGTACTTGTCCTCCTCCGTGAACTCCCTCCTCGGGCTGTCCGTGTAGTCGAAGTCCTTCCTCAGGGGGTAGACGCCGTAGGGCCAGTCGTCCGGCAGGACGAGCCTCCTCAGGTCGGGATGGTCTTCGGGCTCAATGCCAAGCAGGTCGTGAACCTCCCTCTCGTACCAGCTCGCCCCGGGATGCTCGGGGGTTACTGACGGGTAGGAGAGGTCTTCCTCCCTCAGGTAGGCTTTGACTCCAATGAAGACGTCCCCCTCTCCTCCGTTGAGGCTCAGCCAGTAGATGATTGAGAACCTCCCCCTTATCGGCCTCTCGTCCGTTCCGACCATCGTGGAGAGCTGGGTCTCCCCCCAGTCCTTCCTGTTGATCACGTACGAGACTACTTCCCTGACGTCGTTCTTATCGACGAGCAGGAGCCACTGATTCTGAGCTATCCTCTCGACCCGCTTTATCCTCTCACCGAACCTCTCACAGACCTCTCTCACGTGTTTCTCATCAGCGCCTTCGATCATCATCACCACCCCAGCGAAGCGATAAGCAGGACGACGAGACTCGCTAAGAAGACCTTCGTGTTCATCCTTATCGCCTGATCTATCCTCAGGCGGGCGTTGTGAGCCTCAACCGTAACGACCGCGAAGTATATGGCCAGCACCGCGGTCAGCTGAAGCAGGAAAACCGCCCAGCCAGGGAATCCTTTCGTGAGCGGCAGGACTATGAAGCTCCCGAGGAGCCAGAGCAGGACGAACCTCTTGACCATGAGGGCCCACTTGAAGACGCCGAGCAGCCGCCCGCTGTACTCGCACAGAGTCCCCTCGAGTATCTCAGTCTCGGCCTCGGCGGCGTCGAATGGCACGAAGCCCCCCTCGACGTAGACGGCGTAGGCGAGGAGCCCTATGGCAAGGAATATCGAGGGTGAGGCGTGGAGGTGGAGCGGCATGTAGCTCAGGCAGAGGCTGTGGGAGTTTATGGCCAGGATGCCTATGGCGACGCCGAGGACGGGTTCTATGCTCAGAACCATCATCATCTCCCTGTTGGCCCCAGCGTTCGTGTAGGTGTTTGGCAGGGAGAAGCCCGCCACAATGTATGCTATCGAGACCATGGCCACGACGTAGAGGAACACGAAGAAGTCCCCGCTGAACCTGAGGGGAGACAGGCCGCCGTAGGGAAGCACCGTCGCGGCCGCCACGGCCGACGCGAGCGCGACGTACGGTGCGAGCCTGAACGAGAGCCCATCAGTGGGGAGTATGGGCTCCATCGACAGGAGGCTCGTTAGGTCGTACCACGTCTGGAGTATCGGCGGGCCCTGCCTCATCTGCACCTTCGCCTTTACCTTTCTCCCCATGCCGTCGAGGATGGGGGCGATGGTGAGGACAAGTGAGACCGGTACGATGATCTCCCAGAGAGCCATCTCAGACACCTCCCGCGAGCAGGATTACAACGACGGCCGTCAGGAACGCGAGTGCTATGACCGTCATCAGCCTCTGATTGGACAGGACGTCCTCGAGGACGCTGGCTGAGCCCTTTATGATGTCCACGATGGGCGAAACGATGGCCTCATCTAAGAACTCCTCCCCTGCGTGCCTCTCGTATCCCGCCCCTGCCCTTGAGACGGCCCTGCCCACGGAGGAGCATGCGTCTGACAGTGCCCTGCAGAGCCTGATGTAGGCGGCCGAGGCCGCGGCTACGGTCCTCCCGCACCCATCTGCAACCCTTGAGCCCGTCCTGTACAGCCAGTCGATGTGGTGCTCGAAAGGACCGTAGTAGTGCATGGCCCTGAGACCGTAGTCGGCTGAAGGTACGGGCTCGCCCGTCGTCCAGATCCTGCCACGCCTGCTGCTCTTCTTGAGTGGAAGGGCCGCGAGAGCAGCCGCGGTGAGTACTACGAGCACGAGGACGAAGAGGAGGGGGTTGAAGTGGCTCGCACCCGCCCCGGTTGTCGGGATCACGTTCGCGGACCACACCGACCCGATCCTGACCGAGACCCCTGTTACGGCACTTCCCGGATCCGTTAGAAGGGGCAGCACGAGACCGGGTAGAACCCCGAAGAGGACGCAGAGCGAGGTGAGGAGCCCCTTACCAGCGAGCATGCCTGCGGGGACCTCCCTAATGTCTCCAACGGCTTCGCCCCTGCTTCCCTCGAACTGGGCAGTGTAGAACTTTATGAAGGACGCGAGCGTGGCGGCGCTTATGAACAGCGCGAACACACCGAACAGGACGAACCAGCCGCTCCTCGAGAGGAACGTGCTCTGGTATATCAGCCACTTGCTCATGAAGCCGTTCAGCGGCGGAACCCCTGCTATTGACATCGCGGCTACGAACGTGAAGAGGGCCGTTACTGGCATGAGCCTCCCGAGGCCTCCGAGCCTGTTGAGGTCCCTCGTTCCGGTCCTGTAGAGCACCGAGCCCGCCGACAGGAAGAGGAGCCCCTTGAAGAGGGCGTGGTTCACGAGGTGGAACAGGCCGGCGGCCATTGCCATTACACCGAAGGCCGCCCAGCTCCCGCCCTTAGCGATGAAGAATATCCCAACGCCCACACCGAGCCATATGTAGCCCATCTGACCGACGCTGTGGTAGGCGAGGAGTCTCTTGGCGTCGGTCTGCCTGAGGGCGTAGAGGGTTCCGATTGTGAGGGTGACGGTTCCAACGAGGGCCACAGCGAAGCCGAACGGTTCGCTGGGCTTCAGGATAAAGCACGTGCTTCTTATCAGACCGTAGACGGCGACCTTTATCATGACGCCGCTTAAGAGGGCCGAGACGTTGCTCGGTGCGGCTGGGTGGGCGTCAGGCAGCCAGAAGTGGAGCGGGAAGACGCCGGCCTTGCTCCCGAAACCTATGAGGAACAGCAGGTAGAGCAGGGGGCTGAGACCGAGGTGGGACGAGGCGAGGACGGAGAAGTCCAGCGAGCCCGCCTCGGAGTACATGATCCCCGCGGCAAGCAAGAGGGGCAGCGTGCTCGCGAGGTGCATGGTGACGAAGTACCTCCACCCTGCCCTGCGGACGCTCTCCTCATCGGCCTCCCAGACGATGAGGAGGTAGGAGCTGAGCGTCATGGCCTCCCAGAAGAACAGGAACCACAGCATGTTCGAGACCGTGACCACGAGCACCATGGAGGCCATGAAAGTGGAGTAGAGCACCACGTAGAGCCAGCCCCTGCCGAGCCTTTCGTAGACCTCCATGTACGAGGGTGAGTAGAGGGAAGTCGCCATGCCGAGGATGGAGAGCACGAGGCAGAGTATGAGCGAGAGACCGTCGACGTGGAACGGAACCCCGAACCAGCTGAAGGAGAGGGGCCCTCTGAGCCACGCTTCTACCGTGAACGCGAGGAGCGAGAGTGACGCCAAGAACGTGATGGCGTGGCCTATCCTTAGCGCCCTTCCGTAGCTTCTCCTCAGCGGCACGACCGCGAGCACGGATGCACCGTACAGACCCATGACCATTATCATGAGGTTCTCGGTCAGGCTCATGGTACCGCCCCCCATATCACGTGACAGATCGCCTGGCTGACGAGCGAGAGCACGAGCAGGAACACGACCGATGCTATCAGCGATGATGGAACCCTGCGCGGCTTGATCTCAGGTTCTCCTGAGAGGACCGTGGAGTGTATGAAGCGCAGCAGGATGACGAACGCCAGAACCCACTCAACGACCGCGAACACTCCCAGCCAGACGTTCGTCCTGAACAGCAGCTCCACGACGTTCATCTTGTTCAGGAACAGGTTGAACGGTGGGACGCCCTCAACGGCAAATATAGAGGCTATGAACAGGCCAGAGAGCAGTGGACTCGACTTCAAGAGGCCCCTCATGTCGGTCAGCCTTCTGGTTCCGAGGGAGTATATGATGGCTCCCGCGGTCAGGAACGCGGCCCCCTTGGCCATCCCGTGGGCGAGCACGTAGTAGCTCGCTCCCCTTCCAACACCCGCCGCTCCCATCATGCCCGCGAGCAGGAATGCGTACATCCACCCGACGTTGTCGATCGTCGACCAGGCGAACAGCCTCTTTACGTCCCCTTGGAGGGGATAGCTGAGCAGGGCCGCCAGCATGCTGGTGACCACCATGAAGCCCACCATGGCAGTTACCCACCACGCCACGTGCCAGTTAACCTGCTCCAGCACCCTTATGCTACCGTAGAGACCGAGCTCCACCATGGCCCCGCTGAGGAGGGCCGAGACGGGGGATGGAGCCGCAGGATGGGCCTCCGGAAGCCAGAAGTGGAGAGGGAAGAGGCCGGCCTTGGCCGCGAAACCGACGAGGAAGAGGGCGACGATGACGTTCCTGTGGTGCTCTATCGGGGAGAAGCTGAAGGTCCCCTGGAAGGCGTACTGAAGCGCGACCGCGAACATCAGGGGGGACGTGTCGAAGAGGTGCATCGTAACGAAGTACTTCCAGCCGGCCCTCCGGGAGTCCTCGCTCTTCCAGTCGTAGACTATGAGGAAGTACGAGGTGAGCGTCATTATCTCCCATATGAAGAGGAAGGCGAGCCAGTTCCTCACGAGGGGTATGAGGGCCATCGAGGCTATGAACGAGAGGAGGAGGGGGTAGTAGGGAAGTCTTGGGCTGAGACCTTCGTCATCGCGGTAGAGCCTCATGTACCCCATGGATCCTATAACCGAGGCAAGGCCGATCACGAGCACGCTGACCGTGAACAGGGCTGAAGTGCCGTCGATTCCGAGTCCCATCATCCTACCACCCCCCGCACATCATCAGAGGATACGCAATGAGGGGAGCCAGGACCGCCAGCGCGGCCATGGTCAGGATGCAGGCCTTCATCGAGCCCGTGAGGTTGTTCCCTCCGGGGTCTCCCTGACTGAAGACCATCCCGTGGAAACGCCTGAGGGACACCATCAGAAGGACGACGGAGTTCATGAGCATGAGGAACAGCATGACCGCCATCAGGACGCTCCCCTCTATCGCCTTTGACGTGCTTAGTATCGCCATCTTCCCGAAGAACACCCCGAACGGGGGAATCCCGGCCAGTCCGAGCATGGCCATTCCCCAGCCGTAGCCGAGGATGGGGAGCCGTATGAGGCCCTTTATCCCGTTCATGTCGCGGGTTCCGAGGACGTAGCTGAAAGCCCCGACCATCATGAAGGCCAGCCCGCCCGCGTAGGCGTGGTTGAATATCTGGAACACGGCCGCCTTAACCCCTGTGCCGACCCCGAGCAGGGTGGCCGCGAGGGCGGTGTACATGGCGGATGACTCCCCCATCATGGCGTAGGCGAGCAGCCTCTTGGCGTCTTTCTGAGCAGGATACATTGCCATGGAAACGATCTGGGTGGCTATTACTACGAAAGCCATCACGTAGAAGGCCGTCTTTGGAACGGGCCCCATGAACTGCAGGAACCTCGCCAGAAGGAAGACCCCCATCTCAACCATGACGGCGCCGTGAAGGAAGGCGCTCGCAGGGGCGGGAGCCTCCATGGCATCGGGAAGCCACGAGTAGAAAGGAAACTGGGCGCTCTTTGCGAACGCCGCTATCATAATCGCTATGATCATCAGGAGTCTGAGGTGAGCGCTCAGGGAGCCGAGGGAGTAGAGGCTCAGGTTGTGGAGCTTGATTATCGCTATGGCGGTGGCGGTGTAGAGCCCTGCCATGGCGCCGAAGTTGGTCGTGGTCAGGGCCTTGCGGGCCGCCCTCCTTGATTTTTCGGTTCTGTAGTAGCTTATTATGCCCCAGCACGCGAGGCTCATGAGCTCGAAGAATATCAGGAGCTGGAGTATGGTGGAGGAGTAGACGAACGCCAGCGTGGCGCCCATCGACAGCATCATCCACGCGTAGAACCTTCCCTTTCCTTCCCCGATGGGGTGCCCCCTGTTCCCCGGGCCGATGTAGTCCATCGAGTACACCATGAACACAAGACCCGCGGTGACCACCACCACGCCGATCAGGACGCTCATGGGATCGACTATTATCCCGTAGACCTCCCCGAGCCCGCTGACCTTCAGGAGCGCGCCGTGGATGCTGCCCGCGCCCCCCTTCAAGAAGAGGAGCGTGCCGGCCAGGTTGAGGACGGTGGAGGTGGAGACCACGAACAGCATGAACGCGTCCGCTCTCCTGCCGTCGAGCCTGAACTCAACGGGGCCGAGGGCGAGGGGAACCAAGAACGAAAGCGTCATGAGTGTCTCTATGACCGTGCCGTTCATCCCGTTCCCTCCGCTCCCTCACGGCTGGAGCAGTCCAAACCCCTCTGCCTTCTTCGTGAGCTCTATGGTCTCCCTCGTGAACCTTCCCCTTCTCCTCCTCTGGATTTCGTTGAAGTCGCCGTAGCTCAGGGCATCCGTTGGACAGGTCTCAACGCAGGCTGGCAGCTTTCCTTCGGCCCTTCTGTCCGCACAGAGGTCGCACTTCATCATTATCTTGTTCAGGGAGTCCAGCTCCGGGATCCCGAACGGGCACACTATGCCGCACATGAGGCAGCCTATGCACTTCTGGGGCGCCAGCAGAACGGCTCCGTCGTCGTCCCTGTAGAGGGCGTTGGTGGGGCAGACCTCAACGCACGGGGCCCTCTCGCAGTGTCTGCAGTTCATGGCCATGGCGGCCATCTCCTCCCACTCGAAGACCGATATGAACGACCTGCCCCCGTGCTCCCTCTCGCACGCCACCTCGCAGGCCCGGCACTCTATGCACCTAGAGAAGTCGATGAAGACCCTCTTCGCCATCTCACTCACCTCCCGGCACGGGCGCTGGAAGTGAATCCAGCACCTTCCTCGCCTCCTCTTCGCTCGCCTTCCTGAGGCGGCACGCACAGGCTTTGGTCTCGGGTATCTTGGCGACAGGATCCAGGGCGTCGTTGGTGAGGACGTTCGCCCCCCAGTGCCACGGAACCGCCACGACGCCCTCCTTGATGGTTCCAGTTACCCTCGCCCTTGCCGCGTAGCTCCCCCGCCTCGTCTCGATTATCACCCACTCTCCGCTCCTCACGCCGATCTTCGCGGCGTCCGCGGGGTTTATCTCGACGTACGGCATCGGCCAGCGCTTCATGAGCGACGGGCTCCTTCCTGTCATCGTCAGGGTGTGGTACTGACCGACGTACCTGACTGTGGTCAGCATGAGCGGGTACTCCTCATCAGGCGTCTCGACGGGCCCCCTGTGCTCGACCGCCGCGAGGTGGGCCTTTCCGTCGTCCGTCAGGAACCTCTCCCTGTAAAGGAACCTCGTCCCCGGATGATCCTCGCTCGGGCACGGCCAGTGTATCCCTGCGAGATTTCTGCGGAGCCTCTCGGGGGTTATGCCGCGGTACTGCGGCGTGCAGGCGTTTATCTCCCTCAGGACGTCCGATGCGTCTGAGTAGCTGAAGCCCCCGCTCCCGCTGGAGTCGAAGCCCAGAGCCTTTCCTATCTCCCCGATTATCCACCAGTCAGGTCTGGCTTCTCCAGGAGGTTCTATGGCCCTGAAGCTCCACTGGACGCGCCTCTCGGTGTTCGTCAGCGAGCCTTCGTTCTCGAGCATGGCCGCGGCCGGGAGGACGATGTCCGCGAACTCCATGGTCGGGGTTGGGACGATGTCCTGCAGCACGAGGAAGTCCAGCTTTCTGAGGGCCCTGAGAAGGCGGTTGCTGTTGGCGTCGCTTATGACGGGGTTCTCGCCCATGATGTAGTAGCCCCTGACCTTACCCTTCTCTATGGCGTGGGCCGCTTCCATCACAGTGTACCCGACCTCGCCGCTCAGCTCCCTTCCCCAGAACCCCTCGAACCACTTCCTCCTCTCCTCGTCGGTCACCGCCTGATAGCCGGGGAAGACGTTCGGAAGAACCCCGAGGTCGCACGCCCCCTGAACGTTGTTCTGGCCCCTCATCGGGGCGACGCCGCACCCTTCTCTCCCCTGATAGCCGCATATCGCCGAGAGCGTTGCCAGGGCCCTGACGTTGTCGTGTCCGTGGGTGTGCTGCGTCAGTCCCATCGCCCACGTTATCACGCCCCTGCCGGCCGTGGCGAAGGTCGTTGCGGCCTCCTCTATCAGACCCGCCGGAACGCCCGTTATCTCCTCCACCCTCTCGGGGTCGTACTTCTCGACGGTTCTGGCCACCTCCTCGAAGCCCGTGCACCTCCTGAAAACGAAGTCCCTGTCGTAGAGGTTCTCCCTTATTATGACGTGCATCATGGCGTTGGCGAGGGCTATGTCGGTTCCCGGGTAGAGCTGGAGGTGGAGGTCGGCGAACCACGCCGTTTTCGTGCGCCTCGGGTCCACGACTATAAGCTTGGCGCCGTGGTCCTTCGCCTTGAGCACGTAGCGGAACCCCACGGGGTGGGTCTCCGCGTAGTTGTGCCCCCAGACGATTATGCAGTCGGCCTCCTCTATGTCCCTGTATGTGTTGCTCATAGCACCAGCCCCGAAGACGGCCTTCAGGCCAGAGACCGTTGAGGAGTGGCACAGCCTCGCGCAGTGGTCGACGTTGTTGGTTCCGAGCATTCGGGCGAGCTTCTGAATGAGGTAGTTCGGCTCGTTGAAGGTTCTCGCGGAGCCGAAGAACATGAGCTGGTTTGGATCATCCTTAGCGTAGGAGCCAAGGCGCTCCGCGACCTCTTTTATAGCCTCACTCCAGCTTATCTCAACGAACTTCCCCTCCTCCTTGGCCTTGAGCGGTCTCCTGAGCCTGTCCTTGGCCTTTATGTACTCAAGGACGGCGTTTCCCTTCGGGCAGAGCTTGCCCCCTTCGTTGGGTATGCCGGGGATGTCATCAGCGTAATCCACGTTAACCGGATAGCCATCCTCGCTCAGCACGTACAGCCTGCACCCCACACCGCAGTAGGGGCAGACGACCGGGATCCTTTCGGCCATCTTCACACCTCCATCACCATACACATACACCGATAATCATCAATGATTTGATGAACTGATATTTTCAGGATTGATACGTGAACGCTGGTTAAAACGATTTTCTAACAGCATGGTTTTCAACAAAAAGTTACACTCAAACGTTATTCCCGGCCCGGCTTTTCGTAGTATACGTAACATAACAGAACAAAAAATAAGATGGATGGATGTATGTGGACATCGGTGAATCTCAGAGGAGCATCCCGGTTCCTTCGAGGTTGAGGCCGGATATCCTCTCCCTCGCTATCTTCTCCGCCGTCCTCCTCCTTATGCTCTCCTCAACTTCCTCAGGTTTGCCGAAGAATATTGCCTCCGCAGGGCACATCTCGCTGCACGCCGGGGCCATCCCGAGTTCTCTCCTGTCGGCGCACATGTCGCACTTCGTGACCGCCTTCAGCTTTATGTCGTACCTCGGCACGCCGAACGGGCAGACTGCAAGGCACATGAGGCAGCCTATGCACTTCTTGGTGTCTATTATGACCGCACCCTCGTTGTCCTTGAATATCGCCCCTGCGGGACAGACGTTCATGCACGGGGCCCTCTCGCAGTGCCTGCAGGCTATGGGTATCGGTATGCCGGTGACCGTGTAGTATATCTGTATGTTGGACTTGCCGTGATGTATGAAGCTGCAGACGCTCTGGCAGGTCTCGCAGCCAATGCAGAGATTGTAATCAACGTGATAAACTCTCTTGGCCATCTCACTCACCCCCTTCAAGCCAGATGTGCATGCTCTCGGCCGCGTTCAGCCCATCGAGGACGGCCTTGCCGACCTTTGAAGGTCCCGTAACGACGTCCCCCGCCGCGAACACGCCCTCGACGCTCGTCATGTGCCTCATGTCCACCACTATCCTTCCCTTCCTGTCAGTGGCTATACCGACGTCCTCTGAGAACGGTGGGGTCGGCGTCTGGCCTATGGCGAATATGACGTAATCAACGTCTATCTGGAAGTTTGAGCCCTCTATCGGTATGGGCCTCCTCCTACCGCTCTCGTCGGGTTCACCGAGCTTGCACCGCTGAAGTTCAACCGCCACCACCTTTCCGTTCTCTCCGATTATCCTCGCCGGAACAGTCAGCTCAAGCCACCTGACGCCCTTCTGCTTGAGCAGGTTTATCTCGTAGGCCCCGGCCGGAGCCTCGTGGATCGTCCTTCTGTAGCTCAGGTAGACCTTCTCTGCCCCGAGGAGGACGCTCTCGAGCGCGGCATCAACTGCGGTGTGGCCGGCCCCTATAACCATCACGTGCTTCCCCTGCACGGGCGGGATGCTGTTCCAGCTCATGTGGCCGAGCTTGGCGGACTTTATCCTGAATAGGTACTCAAGGGCGGGGTAGACTCCCTCTAAGTCGGTTCCCTCTATGGAGGCTATCCACGAGCGCCAGGTCCCGGTCGCTATTAGAACGGCGTCGAACTGCTCCCTTATCTCGTTGAAGTCGACCGTCTCCTTAACGAACTCATCTCCCTCGTCCTTCCTCTCCCCGAACGTCACCTTGGTTCCGGTGTGAAACGTGACTCCAAAGACCTCTCTGAGCTCCTCGTAGCCCTCCCTGACGCGGTATATCGGTATCCTGAACTCGGGTATGCCGAAGAGCATGAGTCCCCCCGGTTCAGGCAGCTTGTCGTAAACGTGCACCTCGTGACCCTGACAGACGAGGTAGCCGGTCGCGGAGAGTCCCGCGGGCCCCGCCCCTATGACGGCCACCTTCCTGCCGGTGGGGGACGGCCTGTCCCTGCACAGGAACGCGAACCTCATACCGTTTCTTCTCATATCCTTCACCCACGCCGGAACTTGACTTTACAAATATAAAAACCCTTTTTTAACCTCTTATTGATAACGTGAGGTTTCACCTCTATGCATCCATCATTTAATGGTGTCTGTCGTTCTATTACGTAGTTTACCGTTCACATCTGATCATAGCAGGGTCATCATGTTCCTCTGAGCCCTCGCGAGCTTGTCCTTTGCCCCCTTCATCACGCTGCCCATGACGTGGGAGCCGTCCCGGATCTCCAAGTAGCCCTCCTCCTTCGCTCCCCTCAGGAGGTTCTCGGCCTTCGGGTTCCTCGTTATCATGACCGTCCATCCCCTCTCCTCGTTCAGGGAGCCCGCGGATATATCGCTCCATACGCCTGTGTAGTCGGTGCACACGAGACAGCCAGCCTGAAGGTACGAGTAGACCTCCTTTATCGGAAGCCTGAGCTCTCCTCCCTCATGTTTCACTGTGAGGCTGTCCCTCTCGAGCCTTATGTCTTCTATAGCACTCGGAGGCACGTCGTACCTGATGCGCAGGTAGTTGAGGAACGCCTCGAAGGCGAAGGTCCCCATGCAGAACAGGCTCACTATGTACTTTATCCTCTCCCCGAAGTCTGTCTCCAGCAGCGGGAAGTCCCTCATCTGGGAGAAGAACTGGGCCTGACACGGGAGGCAGACTATGCCGACCCTCTTCAGGTCCTCCTCCTCGATCTTCTCCTTTATCCTCGCGGCGAACGGGACTATGCTCCACTTGTTCCCTGCAGTTCTCAGGAGTTCCTCACGGGTTCTGGCCACGACCGCCTGACCCTCAAGCCCCTTGGTTCGTTTGGCCGTCACTATGCCGTCCACGAGATCCTTCTCAAGCATGTAAAGCAGTAACGCGGTTACAGCGCCCCCGCTGGCCACCTTCATCCTCTTTATATCCTCATCCGCGGCCCTGCACAGGTATATACCCATGACCGGACCGAGGGGGTTCTCCTGAACGTTCATCACCTCAATCACCACCCTTCATACATATGATGGAGGATGCACGAGGACACCTGACGTAGCAGGTTCCGCACCTTATACACTTCTCCTGTATCAGATCTGGTCTCTTCTCTATCAGCCTTATGGCCCCCGTTGGGCAGGAGAGCTCGCAGGCCCCGCACCCTATGCAGAGACCAGTCAGGACGACGTCGTCTATCAGATCGAACCCGCTGAGCTTCTTAACCCCGGCGACGACCTTGAAGAGCTTGAGCCTCCTCTCGTTGCCCTCCCTGAGGAACTTGAAGAACGAAACCAGCATCTGGGGTGTCGGCGGGCAGCCGGGTATGGAGTAGTCAACCCTGATCACACTGTTCGCGGGCTGGAAGTTCCTCTGATCGGGCCTCGGCTCCTGTCCACCCCTGCAGAACCTCAGTATCCCGCCAAACGTTGCGCACGATCCGAACGCCACGACGATGTCCGAGATCTTCCTGATCTCCTTGAGCTCCTCAACGCTCTTAGGGTCGTTCATGCATACCCCTCCGGTGATTATGGCAACGTCGTAGCTTTCGTGGCGCCTTTCTCCGAGGTAGGCTATGTCCAGATCCACGACGTCGGATATCTTCGGGTATGCTCTGAGCACGCTGACGTTGCACCCCTCACAGCCGGCGAAGTTGACGTTAAGCACCCTCAGCTTCCCGGGCGTCGTGTTCCCGTTCTCAGGTGTCATGGTCCCTCCCCCCTGACCACGTGGGTGGTGCAGGGTATGCACGGATCGTAGAGCCTCATGACGGCCTCCGCGGCTCTCGGGCTCAGCCCGACGGCGGCCTCCTCCATGATGGGGATGTTGAACATCGTCGGCACGACTATCCTCGAGGAGAGCACCCTGCCCTCTTCCCCGAGCTCCACGAAGTGTATGAGCGTTCCCCTGGGAGCCTCATAGACGCCGACACCTTTCCCTGGTCCGAACATTATCCTCTTCGTGCGGAACGGTTCGGATAGCTTTATCCAGTCCAGTATCTCCCCCAGCCTGTGAAGGGCGAGCCTGACGTCCTCCACCCTCGCCAGGTGGAGCCCGTAGAGACTGCTGTCCCTGAACCTCCTGTAGACGTGCATCCTCGCCCTCGGGCCCGCCTCCACGCTCTTCCCCATGTAGAACGCCACCATCGTGGTTGAGAGCCGCGCCTCCTCATCGTCCCTGAAGTCGTAGTAGGGTATAACCTCGATTCCATCGGGCAGCAGATTGTAAACGTCTCCGTAGAAGATGCCCGTTGCGAGGAACGGGGGCTTCATCTCGTGCTCCCTGAGCTCGGCCGCTATGTCGGTCTGAACGTCCTCATCGATGAGCTTTTCCTTCGCCTCCTCCCACTTCTCCAGCAGCACCTTGAACCTTCCCTTCAGCCTGTCCATGGTGCTCTCCTTAGGTGCCTTCAGCATACCCCCCACGGTCAGATTTGGGGGATGGGTGGCGGCCCCTCCGAGCTTGAGGAGGTAGTTGCTGATCTCACCGTGCAGGTCTATGAGCTTGAGCATGAGCTGTTTCCTTTCCTCCTCCCTTATCAGATCGCCCGTTATCATTATGAACTGCAGCAGGTGGCTCTGCACCCTGTTGATGAGGCCGAGGGCCTCACGAAGGAGGAGGCCGTTGCGCGGGGGTACGACACCGATGGCGTTCTCTATCGCCTCGCTGGCGGCTATACCGTGTGAAGCATGACAGAGGCCGCAGATCCTCATGACGGCCTCGACCGCGAAGAGCGGGTTCTTTCCGACGACCATCTTCTCGAATCCCCTGACCGGGGCCGTGGCTATGAAGGAGGCCTTCTTCACCTCGCCGTCGTCTTCGTAAAGAATGAGCTTGGCCTCTCCGGCGATTCGACAGACCTTGTCTATCGTGGATGCCTTCATATTCTCACCCCTCAACTCCCGTTTGTATTAGAGAAACTTCATATAAAAGAATTTTTGGAACTGAAGGTTTACAACACCTTGGCTTTACTCCAGCGTTTTTCTCGTTCCTTAAATGTTCTTTAACGAGCATCAATGATGCGTTAGGGCCAGAAAAACCCCACGTAATCCGTCAGGTTCCGCCTTTAGCAGAGGAAGGTTTATATACCCCTCGCCCAACTTCAACTGGCGCTCTTCTATGAAGAACGCCGAAAAGTTTGAAGACTGGAGATGTGTTGGAAATGTATGGTAGTGGATTTGGATACGATAGAGAGGCCCCAGTAAAGGTTGGGGAAAGATACAGAGTGAAGATAGAGAGCCTCGGAAAGGGTGGAGACGGCATAGCCAAGATTCAGGGGTTCGTTATATTCGTCCCGAACACCCGCCCTGGAGATGAGGTTGAGGTGGTTATAAACTCTGTAAAGAGGAAGTTCGCGTTCGCACAGGTAATAGAGTGACTCGGTTGGCTGAATTGCGGACTGTTCAGGTTTTTGGATGTTTGCTTTGCTTTCCTTTCTCTTCTGGTTTGTGGCTCTGGTTCCTTAATCCACAGACTACAGCCCAACCGCTAACCCTTTAAGCTGTCAGGTGCTCTTCCGGCGACGGAGATGGCGAGGGTTCACGTTGAGTCTTACGGATGCCCGAGGAACAGGGTGGACGGGGAGATAATGGAGGCCCTTCTGGTTAGTGCGGGCCATGACGTCACCGAGCGGTGGGAGGAGGCTGAGTACGTCGTGGTCAACACGTGTGCCGTGAAGGACCCGACCGAGAGGAAGATGATCAGGAGGATACGGGAGCTGCTTGACTCGGGGAAGAGGGTTATCGTCACGGGCTGTCTGGTCCATGTGAACCAGGATGTTATAGACCCCCGCGTCTCGGGGATCCTCGGTGTCAAGAGCCTTGATAGGATAGCCGACGCTGTAAGCCTGGCGGAGCGCGGCGGAAAACTGATCAGCGTTGAGGGCTGGCGGGAGAGGAACGTTGACAAGCTTGAACTTCCAAGGCTCTGGAGGGACGGCGTCGCCTTCGTCGTCCCAATAAGCGAAGGCTGTCTGAACGCCTGCACCTACTGCGCCACGCGCTTCGCACGGGGTGTCCTTAAGAGCTACAGGCCGGAGCTGATCGTCAAGTGGGTGAGAGACGCCTTAACGAGGGGATACAGGGAGATCATCCTATCGAGCGAGGACACCGGCTGCTACGGTTTTGACATTGGAACCAACCTCGCCGAACTCCTTGACGAAATAACGGCCATTGAGGGAGACTTCAGGGTCAGGGTAGGCATGATGAACCCCAACCACGTGATCAGGTTCCTCGACGATCTCATCGAGGCCTATCAGAACGAGAAGGTTTACCGCTTCCTCCACCTGCCCGTTCAGAGCGGAGACGACGATGTTCTGAGGAGGATGGGGAGGAACTACACGGTTGAGGAGTTCGAGGGGATCGTGGGAGCCTTCAGGAGGAAAATCCGGGATCTGAACCTGAACACGGACATCATAGTCGGCTTCCCGGGCGAGAGCGAGGAAGCCTTCAGGAACACGGTTGAGCTGGTCAAAAGGGTAAAGCCCGATAAGATAAACGTCTCCCGCTACTCCCCCCGTCCAGGCACGCTGGCCGCCAAATGGAAGCAGCTGCCAGGCTGGCTCATCAAAGAGCGCTCTAGAGAGCTCCACAGGTTAAGACTGGCCGTGGCGTATGAGATAAACAGGACCTACGTTGGCAGAACGGTCGAGGTTCTCGTTCACGGGGAGGGAAAGAAGGGGGGTGTGGAGGGACGCACCCACAACTACAAGGAGATAATAATAATCGAAAGGAACCCGGAGCAGGATCTAAGGCCTGGTGAGTTCCACGTGGTAACCGTCAGACGGGCCACGGCAACTTATCTGCTCGGCTGATCGTCCTCACCACTTGTCCTCAGGTATGGCCTCTTTCTTCGCCGGTATGAGGCAGAGGAACTCGAAGTCCGTTATGGCCCTGTAGCCGTGGGGCTCGTTGGGCGGAACGTAGAGGAAGTTACCCGGCTTGACGTGGTGCTCCTCCTCACCGTTCGTTATCACGCCTTCTCCCTTCATTATGAATATCTCGTGCTCCCAGTCGTGGCTGTGTATCGGGATCTCGCTGCCGGCCTTCATCGTGAAGTACCTCATGGCAAAGTTCTTGGCGCCGAGCTTCGGCGTCACCAGCCACCTTATCCCAACACCCTCAAATCCGGTCTCCTCCTCGTCTACGTCGAGGTAGTGTTTCACTATCATGGTACCACCGGGGATGGATCCGCGGGCAGATATTAAAGCTTTCTGGACCCGGGCCGATCCCGGAGGGCAACACCTTTAAGGGTCGCGTGTATACCATTGTGATATCGACCCATCTCAGAGGTGCCGATCATGGGGATTGTAAGAAGGTTAAAGCGGAGTTACGGAAGGTACGGAGCGGTTTTTGTTCTGCTTTTGCTGGTTGTAATTGGGGCCGGCTGCATCGGCGGCGGTTCCAAGTCGGCGGGTTCTGGGGGGCACGGTTCGGGCACGGTGACCTCAAGCACGAATCAGCCTCACCCCACCTCAGCTCTCACATCCACATCCACCACAGCGAGCGCATCCGTTACGTCGAGCAGCTCAGCTTCAAAGCCCAAACCAGGTCTGGCCGACTGGTACGACTACGTGAACGCAAGCGTCGTCTACGCCTCCAAGGGATACGAGGCCATAGCCAGGCACTACTTCCCGAACGCGGTAATCAAACCCCTCTACGAGTACAAAAGCGGAATAGCCATCGCGTCCCCACAGGACGCTTCGGAGGCCCTGCAGGGTGGCTACCTGTCGATACTGAAAGAGCCATACTTTGGCTACACCCTCTACATCAGGGGTTACCACTTCGTGGGTGCCGACAAGGGAGTCTTGGCCTTTTACCGTTCTTACTACGGGTACAGGCTGGTCATAACGGGTACCGGGAAGGCGGGGGTTGGAGCCGCTGCTGCCTTCGCCGGGCTTCTCAAGGAGGGCAAGGTGAACCTGTCGGTGTACGCGATGGTTAGCTACGGTGACTTTCAGGCGGTTCCGCTTAAGGAGATCGGTGATGACAACTGGGACGGAATACAGGAGAACGGTGAGCTCATAAAGATATACCAGCTCTACTACGATGAGCCATTCCAGTACTACTGGCGCATGGTGGACGGGGACAACGTCACCGTCAGCGGAGCTTTCATAAGACTCGTGAACGGTTCAACGGTCTACGTCCACGCCCTCGGATTCAACGTGAGCGTTAACGTGAGGGGGGCTAAGAGGAACATCACCTACGTCATAGAGAACATCAACCCCGAGGTAATGCGGCTCACAAACGGAGCCAGGGTGAAGATACTGGCGAAGGGAGACACGTTCATAAAGCTTGTATCCTCAGGATCGTTCTCCCTCGTGGCCAAGAACGTGTCGAACTACACCATAATCGCCTTCGGAGACCACAGGCCGAGGCATGGCACCCAGCCACCTGCGGTTTTCATAAAGATAATGCACGACATAAACAACGAGAGCGGACTCTTCGTGATAGACGGAGGAGACCTCGTCTACTCGGGTAAGGTGGATCAGTGGGCGGCCTTGATGAGGGTCTGGAAATGGAACAAGCCCATATTCGTGGCCCCTGGCAACCACGAGTACAGGGGAGAGGGGATAAACATATTCCACCGCTTCTTCGGTCCCGTTGACTACGCGTTCTCCCTCGGTGGCTACAGGTACATAATAATGAACGACGTCCAGCACGGTTACTCGCTAACGGAGGAGCAGTTCTCGTGGCTTGAGGAGCAGATGAAGGAAGCTAAAGCCAATGGAGAACGGCCGATAGTCATAATGCACGCGCCGCCGTACAACCCCATACCAGGCGGGGACGACCACGCCATAAGCGAGGCGAGCGCCAAAAGGTTGCTCAAGCTCATGAGGGAGTACGACGCGTTTGGAATCTTCAGCCACATACACATGAACTGGAAAGGAACGTACGAGGGAGTGCCGTTCATAATAACCGGCGGAGGAGGTGCACCTCTATACGCGCCTCCAAACGAGGGCGGATACCACGGCTACGCCGTGCTCACCATGGGGGCCAACGGTAACATAAGCGTCAGGTTCGTCAAGGTTGACTGAGCGGGTCGGGTGCATCTTTGCAAAAATTTTATATAGTGGGGGTTCGTCAGTATAGGGTGGAGCGCCCGAAGAGGGTGCGAAGCCCTGGTGCCAAGATGGCGGCGTCGGGGGGAGAGGGTGCAAAGCACCCAACGAATGAACCCCGCCCTCCAACCATGGGCACATCATGTGAGCTCCCGAGGAAACGCCGAAAGGCGGACCCCTCGGGGGTGATGCAGGCCCGACGTTCCGACCAAACCCCGGACGGACAAGGTACTTCCCCTCGAGGGAAGTCCCACCGGCCGTACTCCTTGCTCAATTCCGGTTGATCCTGCCGGAGGCCACTGCTATGGGGGTCCGACTAAGCCATGCGAGT
>JAADEC010000020.1 GCA_013153595.1 Thermococci archaeon
CGAGAATGTTCAACCTCTGCGCGTCCTTTCCAACGTACCTCTGAGTCCCCTCAGGCAAAATCACAACCGGCTGACCAGCAAGCTGAGCCATTCTATCATCCTCCCGATGTTTTTCGGTAATTGTTCGTTAGTCCTCTATAAAAATGTTTCTATTAAAAACTTCAATTTTAATGTATTTCATCGTACAAATGACAAAAAAATATGATATAACTGTCAGTTCTTGTGCGGGGGGTTTAAGTACGTCCCCCCGCAACACCTGACCATGAGGCTGATAAAGCAGGGAGCCGAGGCGAGCATACATCTGGCTGAGTTCTCTGAGATCTTCGGGGACTACTTCAACGGGAAGGTCGTCGTAAAGAGGAGGGTTCCCAAGCGCTACAGGATAAGGGAGATAGACGAGAAGCTGAGGAAAGAGAGGACTGTCATGGAAGCGCGGATCATGCACAGGGCGAAGAAAGCCGGTGTCAGGTGTCCCTACGTGTACGAGGTTAACCTGCGGGACATGGAGATAGTCATGGAGTTCATAGAGGGGGAGAGGCTCAAAGAGCTCCTCGAAGAGGTTCCGATGAGTGAGAGGCTCGCGCTCTGCAGGGAGATTGGAAGGAACGTTGGCAGGCTTCACGGGGCGGGGATAGTCCACGGAGACCTGACGACATCCAACATGATACTGAGGGATGGTGAGGTCTACTTCATAGACTTCGGGCTCTCCGAGTTCGACGACAAGGTTGAGAGTCAGGGCGTTGACCTTCACCTGCTGAAGAGGGCCATGGAGAGCACCCACCACGAATGGTTTGAGGAGGGGTTCTCCGCGGTTCTTGAAGGGTACTCTGAGGTTAGGGGGATAAAAGCCGCCCCTGTCATCGAGAAGATCGATGAGATAGAACGGAGGGGACGTTACAGGGAAAGATAGGAGGGTTTGAGTTGTACGTTGCTTACTTGGCCGCCATGTTTGGAGCGTGGTTCGCCGGTCTCTACCTGCTCCACCTCGGTCTGAGGAAGGGTGAGGAATGGCTGAGGAACATAAAGACAAAGGAGACGAAGCTGATAGCCCTCGACCTTGAGGGAACGCTCGTGAAGACCAGATCAAGCTGGGTGGAGCTCCACAAGAAGTTCGGAACGTGGGAGGAGGGCAAGAAGTACGCCGACATGTTCTTCAGCGGTAAGATCAGCTACTCGGTGTGGGCCAAGCTTGACGCCTCCCTGTGGAAGGGCCACACGCGTGACGAGATAATGGAGTGGGTGAACTCGGTCGAGTACATGGAGGGAGCGAAGGAGCTGATAGAGTTCCTGAGGAAGCACGGATTCAAGATAGCGATAATAAGCAGCGGGCTGATGTGCCTGACGAGGAAAGTTGCGAGGGAGCTTGGTGTGGACTACGCAATAGCGAACGAGCTGGTCTTCGATGAGAACGGTGTTATAACGGGCGAGGTTAAACCACACGTGGACTTCAAGGGAAAGGGCTACCTGCTGAAACAGCTTAAGAGGCGCCTGTCACCCGTACTGACGATAGCGGTTGGGGACGGCTTCAACGACGTCAGCATGTTCAAACAGGCCGATGTCAGCATAGCTGTCAACCCGTACGAAGGTGTCAAAGCTGATTACGTCGTTAAGGACCTCCATGAGGCGAGGGAGGTAATAGAGAAGGTTCTCGAGAAGTTTTACTCCTGATCCTCCCCTTTCTGCGCCAGCAGACGGCCGAGCGTGGCCGACGTGAACATCCCGAGCACGCACGCTAACGATGCCATTGCGTACATGTGCTCGCTGAGTGCCCCCGAGACGTAGCCTATCTCACCTATCAGCAGGCCGAGAACCCCGAAGCTGGCTATACCCGTCCCCCTGAGCACAGCCGTTCTGACGTCGCGCCTGCCCACGAGGGCCGATGAAACGAGGAGTCTAAACGTGTAGGTGACTGCGAAGAACTCCAGAACCGCCGTGGAGAGTTCGGTCTCGAAGTTCAGCCCCCTCCAGGCGAAGAATATAGGGGCGAATATCCCGAACGTTACGCCGCTCGTTATGGTTCTGAGCCTGTCGTACTGCTTTGTCCCGACGAGGTCGCTGTGCATTATCAGGCCGGCGAGGAAGCCGCCGATGCTGAAGTGCATCCCGAGCTCCTCGCTTATGAACGCGAGCAGGGTCGCGAATACCATGAAGAGCCCAAACACCGCCTCATCGCTCTTCAGCCTCCGAAGGGTCATGGTTATCCATACCTTGTGCTTTATCTCTATCATATGATTTATGTAGAGAACCGAGCCTATGAACAGGGCGTCCTTGACTATGCCCTCGATGACCGGGACGTAGCCGGGGCTTCCCTTTATCTTGACCACGAGGTAAACTATCGTCAAACCCGCCACCTCGCTTATGACAGCATAGGAGAGGGCCACGTGAAGGAAATCCTGTCCGAAGAACCTCTTGAGCCTTATGACTATCGGGGCGGACGCGGTTGAGAGTATCGCCGCCGCGATCACGTTGCCGGAGCCCAAGCTCCATCCAGTGAAGGGGAGCGTCAGCAGGAGCATGACCCCGTATGTCACGAGGTATATCGGCAGCGTTTTCCTGCCCCCGTAGTGAAGCTCCTCCGGCGTTATCTCAAGCCCCGCGCTTATCATGAGGAAGAACAGACCGAACTCGGCTAAGAGCGTCATATCAGCACGGGGCATCCCGGTGAGAACGGCGCTCAGTATCATGCCCGCGGTTATCTCCCCGAGGAAGCCAGGATAGCCGAGCCTCTCGAGGAGCTCCGCAAGCAGTCTTGCGAAGGCTATTATTATCAGCACGTAGCCGATTATCTGCATGACCCATGTTGAATGGATCTCCTTAAAAACGTTGAACGGGTTAGACCCCGCGTTCCGTCTTCTGACGCTCTCACTGGACACTCGCAAAAGATTTAAATCCTGACTGTGCCATAGAGCATCGGTGGTTTTCATGATCGAAGTCGGCGAATACAAGGTTGAGGAAGGCCTGTACTACACGAAGGATCACGAGTGGGTTAAAGTCCTCGATGACGGGACGGTGCTCGTGGGTGTCAGCGATTACGCCCAGAAGGAGCTCGGGGATTTAGCCTACGTTGACCTCCCCGAGGTTGGGACGGAGGTGAGCAGGGGCGACGTCCTCTGCGAGCTTGAGAGCGTTAAGGCCGTCAGCGAGGTCTACGCCCCGGTGAGCGGGGAGGTCGTCGAGGTCAACGAGGAGCTTGAGGACAGCCCTGAGGTCATCAACGAGGATCCGTACGGCAACTGGATAGCCAAGCTCAGGCCGAGCAACCTCGAGGAGGAGATCAAGGATCTCATGGATGCCGAGGCCTACGCCAAGTATTTGGAGAGCCTCTGAGCAAGGTTTTAATACTTCTTTGCCCTATTCTTCCCGGTGTTTTGCCATGAAGGTTCTCAAAGAGTGGGATGTTAAGGTGAAGCTCGTCCGGACGAGGCGCGGGGCCATCCTGCACATGATAGAGCTCGAGCCCGGGCACTTCTACATCGAGCAGAACCCGCTCAAGGATTCGAAGTACGGTGTCGCCTACAGGAAGATAAAGGAGAGCTTTCCGGAGTTCTACATGTTCTGGGAGATAAAGAACAATCACTACACCGGCAAGCTGCTGGCGGGGGCGTTCCTCGAGAAGAGGGAGATAGACGATTTCGTAACCCTCCTGGCCAAGACCGAGGATTTCAAGAAGTTCGAGGAGATACTGGAGGAAATAGAAGAGGTGGAAGAAGAGGAAGAGTGAGCTCGGTCTTCGCCTCTCATCATCTTTTTTCAGATACCCTAGAGCTCCTCATCGCTCGAACGTTCTTTTGGGATGTGGAAGAATAAAAACCTACCGGCTCGGCCAGTATACCCCTCATCACCTCAACCCTCAGCCACCGTGAGGCTCCTCATGGCCGCTGTGTGTTCGTTTCAGGCCTTATAAACCATGGGATGAGCATGGAGTGTTCTCCATCTTCCCCTGCTCCTTTCATCCGTTCCTACCTGTACAGGCTCGGTTCTAAGAACGAAACGTTTATAAACATTGCAAAGTGGCAGGGAGTAGTTAAATGCGTAAATAGCGTTGGTGGTGGTTCGCATGACTTGGAGCACTCCAAAAAAGGCGTTCATAGGTGCCGCCACGGCCGAAGGCGGAACCAAACTCAACGCGTTTGACAACGCGCTCCTGAAGCTCGGCATAGGGAACGTGAACCTCGTGAAGCTGAGCAGCGTGATCCCCGCTCACATAGAGTGGATAGACGAGGTGCACGACGTTCCGATAGGCATGTTGCTTCCGACCGTTTACGCTCACATAGAGAGCGACGAGCCTGGGATGACCATAAGCGCGGCCCTCGGGGTTGGGATAAGGAAGGGCAACACGGGAGGGCTCATATACGAGTACTCCGGCTACTGCACCAAGGAGAAGGCCGCAGAGGTCGCGAGGAAGATGGTGGAGGAGGGCTTCAAGGTCAGAGGATGGGAGCTTGAAGAAGTCAAGATGGCTGCCGTTGACATAACCGTTGAGGACAAACCCGTCGCCGCCATAGCGGCTGTCGTGATGTTCCCCTACTGAGGCTTTCTTTCAGAGTGTCCCTAAACCCTCTTCAGCTCAACGACCGTGAACTCGTCTTCTCCAGCCTTTCTGAGGAGTACGGAGTATCTGAGCGGCCCTTTCTTTATCCATGCCTGGACGTAGCCCGAGAGTTCATCCCTCCTGTTCATCCACAGGATCGTGAAGCCCATCCTCCTCAGGGCATCCTCTATGTTTCCCTTTACCCTAACTCCCGGTTTGAGAACGTCTCCCTTCTCCTTTCCCTTCAGAAACCGCCATAGATCCATGAACAGCCTCGCATCGTCGGTATCGTCGGCGGGGTATATGAACCTAAGCGTTCCGTCCCCGTCTGGCGGTATGATGACCTTAAGCCAGTCCTTTTCGAGAACGGTTACCGCTACCTCGATCTCCTCTCCGCCCCTTATCTCGCCGAATATGTGGGGCACCCCGTAGCTCGCCCCCTCCCTCACGTCATCACGGATCTTCTTTATGGCCTCAAACAGTGCCCGCCTCAACCTCTGCTCCGTCACCGCCATCGATTTATCGTTCAGGCGCCCCCTTAATAACTTTGTCGTTGTTTTCGTCCCCCGATTGAAGCGCGGTGCTAACTGCGGTTGAATACGAAGGTTGCGGGGTGCGTGCGGCACGCGCCACGCGCCACACGTTCGGTGTCCGACGTTGCATCAAGTTTAAAACCCGAACGTCATGTTAAGATCTGGGGGAGGAGTCATGGGTGATCCAAAGGACAGAGACGCCTTCGTTGAGTGGTATCCTGGAGGTTACGGAGTCGGGTTTAAAATAAAGAGGCTCATACTTGACATTCAGACGAAGTTTCAGCACCTCGAGCTCTACGAGACCGTTGGATTCGGGAAACTTCTCGTGCTCGACGGGACGGTTCAGCTCGTCGAAAAGGGGGAGGAGAGCTATCATGAACCTCTCGTTCATCCCGCGATGCTCGCACACCCCGATCCTAAGAGGGTTCTCATAATAGGCGGGGGAGATGGCGGGGCCCTGAGGGAGGTTCTCAGGTATCCCGTGGAGAGGGTCGTTATGGTTGAGATAGACGGCGATGTGATAGACGTCTGCAGGCGGCACCTCGGTATAGACAGGGGAGCCTTCGACGATCCCCGGGCCGAGGTCATAGTCGGCGATGGGGTTGAGTACCTCCGGAACACCGAGGAGAGGTTCGATGTCATAATCGTTGATTCAACGGATCCTGTCGGACCCGCCAAGATGCTGTTCAGCGAGGGATTCTTCAGGGACGCGTTTGAGAAGCTCTCCGAGAACGGGGTCTACGTTACCCAGGCCGGAAGCGTCTACCTGTTTACCGATGAACTCGTGGATGCGTACAGGAACATGCTCGGCGTGTTTGACGATGTGGCCTACTTCAGCTTCCCCGTCATAGGCTACGCCTCGCCCTGGGCCTTTCTGGCGGGTACTAAGGGCGAGGTTGACTTCAGGTCCATTGATTTGAGCAGGGCGGAGGCGCTTTCCGCGGACCTCAGGTACTACGACCCCAGGGCCCACGAGACCCTCTTCTGGATGCCCGCGTACATCAGGCGCGAACTGGAGAGAATAAAAAGGGAGGAGACACGAGATTGAATGAAGCTCACTGGAGGGACAGGCTGAAGGAATTGATGCGGAGGGCGATGCACTCAAAGAGGGTCAGGGAGGTTTTTGTAGTAACCGTAACCGTGGTCCTCGTTGCCTACATAGCCTGGAAGGGCTACAACGGGATCGTACTGCTGAGGACGAGGAAGATAGAATGGAGGTACTTCCTGCTTTCGTTTGCCTCGGGGGCTCTGGCCTACGTTAGCTACACCTTCCTGTGGCACTTCCTCCTTAAGAGCCTCACGGACCTGAAGCTAAAGACCACGTTCAAGGTGAACCTCCTCGGCTCGTACTTCTCTTTCTCCCTCAACCCATCCCTGGGAAACCTCATAAAGAGCAAGTACGTGGGAGGGGACTACTTCAGGGCCCTTGCCATAACCACACTGGCGGTTTCCATAGAGCTCGGCATAGGCAGTGTTCTGGCCATAATGCACGGTGATCTCCGGGTCGTCCCCCTTCTGATTCTGATAACGGCGGGCATATTCTTCCCGAGGCAGACCTACAGGGTTATAGTCGTTCCAATAAAGCTCGTGGGGAAGGAGGACTGGGCGCGGAGGTTCCTCGAGGGCTGGCTTCGCGGGGTGTCCAGACCGGAGAGGATGCTCCTTGCATGCGTGGCGGCCCTCGGGGAGATAATCTTCAACGCGATAACGCTCTTCCTCGTTGCCAAAACGTTCGGAATCTCAGTGACGTTCGGTGGGGCGGTTTTGGCCTTCGTCTACTCCACGCTGCTGAGCGGGGTCGTCGGAACACCCGGAGGTGTCGGGGTCAACGAGCTCGGGGTGATGCTGGCCATAGGGGACACCCACCTCATGGCCGTTGTGGCGTTCGCTTACAAGTTCGTCACCCAGTACTTCTACGCACTCGTCGGGGCTGTGGCGTTTTACGAGATGTCTAAGGAGTGAGATCGGGTGAGCGGCGACGATCGTCGGGAGCAGGACGGGGGTAAAAAGTTTATAAACCGCTTGTTAGACTTTGCGGCCGTGGAGGTGTAGGAGTGGACAAAGCCGGCGTCTGTCCCAAATGCGGTTCCACGGAGTTCGTCTATGACCCTGAGAGGGGAGAGGTGGTATGCGCCAGGTGCGGCTACGTCGTTGAGGAGAACCTCATAGACATGGGCCCGGAGTGGCGTGCCTTTGACGCGTCGCAGAGGGAAAGACGGGCGAGAACGGGTGCTCCCGAGAGCATACTCCTCCATGATAAGGGCCTGTCAACGGATATAGGAATCGACAGGAACCTAACGGGTCTTACGCGTGAGAAGATGTACCGTCTGAGGAAGTGGCAGTCGAGGCTCAGGGTAAGCGAGGCAATGGAGCGTAACCTCGCGTTCGCCCTAAGCGAGCTCGACAGGCTTGCCAGTCACCTGCGCCTTCCGAGGTACGTCGAGGAGGAAGCCGCACGTCTGTATCGGGAAGCCGTCAGAAAGGATCTCGTGAAGGGGAAGCCGATAGAAAGCGTCATAGCCGCGTGTGTTTACATAGCCTGCCGCCTTCTGAAGATACCGAGAACTCTCGATGAAGTGGCCGCCGTCTCCAAGGTCTCAAAGAAGGACATAGGAAAGGGTTACAGGTTCATAGCGAGGAAGCTGAACCTCACACCGAAGAGGCTGCTCGTTAAACCCACCGAGTACGTCGACAGATTCGCGGACGAACTTGAACTGAGCGAGCGGGTCAGGAGGAGGGCCGTGGAGCTCCTTGAGAGAGCCTATGAGCTTGGACTGACGAGCGGTAAAAGCCCGTCGGGGCTGGTTGCCGCCGCTCTCTACGTGGCGTCCCTTCTCGAAGGAGAGCGGAAGACCCAGCGTGAGGTCGCCGAGGTGGCCCACGTAACCGAGGTGACCGTGAGGAACAGGTACAAGGAGCTCGTGGAGAAGCTCAACCTGGACATCCCCCAGATCCAGTAGCGCGGTAACGGCGGCCGGAGCAGACATTGCGGGTCTCACCTCCTGAACCAGCTTTCGAGCGTTTGCTGCTTTGACGCTTTGAGGGCCTTTTTGAGTCGTTCGAGACCTGTTCTCACCCTCTCCTCGCTGAAGTCGTGTTCATCGCAGAGGAACCTCAGCACGCCTTCCTCATCGGGCTCCGTCCACTTCAGGGTGTAGCCGTCGGTGACTGGAGGGTTCAGGAAGAACTGCTTTATCTCGTACGGATCCACGTCGAAGTGCGACCTATAGCGTGAGAGGGGATCCTTCGACCGTTTGACTATACTCAGCGCCTTCTTGGGGCCTATCCCCTTAACTCCTCCCGGATTGTAGTCCGTCCCGACAAGGATGGCGAGTTCGATCAGCTTCTCCCTGTCCACGCCGAGCTGTTTCAGAACCTCCTCGAGTACTATGAGCTCCGGGCTTACGCTGACGTAGACGTTCTTTCCGGGTAGCTTTCTCTTCCCTGTTATGGTCAGGTTCCGTACCAACCGCGGGGCTCCGAACAGGAGGGAGTCGTAGTCCTGACTTCCCGAGGCCCATGTCGATCCCTTCATGGCCATGTAGGCCGCCTGCGCCTCCCCCTCACTCGGGGCCTGAACGGTCGGAACCCCCATGAGGTTCAGCAGTTTCTTGGCGTCCTCTATGAGGGTTTCGTTGACCCTCGTCGCCATCATGGCGTACTTCCTCGCTGCCTCGACGTCGCCCTTTGCCACGGCCTCCCTCCACTTTTCCTCCGCTTCTTCCCTGTTCTCACGCCTCCTCTCCAGCTCCTTAGCTTTAAACTCGGGCGGTTTGCCGTCGAACACGTAGGCGGGCTTTATCCCCGCTTCGATGAGGTTTATGGTGCGGTAGAAGAAGCCGCTCAGGTGTGACGTGGTTCTCCCCTTTGAGTCCATCAGGGGGGTTCCGTCACGCTGTCTTATGGTTGACAGGAACTGGTACATGGCGTTCAGCGCGTCGATCGCCACCTTCCTTCCGTAGAGGCTCTCGAGGTCTATCTCCCTCCTCGGCACTATCTCACCTATCTGAACACCCATCTCCACCACCGTAGTACCTCGGGGGAGGGCATATTTAGGCTTTTCTTAGGTTCTTCCGTCCGTGATCAGATGGACCTTCTTCTCCTGGACGTATATCCAGCCCATCACGAATATCAGAACCGCTATGGCCACGAGCTTCTGCCATTCCATCTGGTTGTAGTCCGTGCTCACTATCAGCTTGCGGATCATGGCGAGCACGCCGAGCTCCACGATGTTCCTCATGCTGACGTGGTGCTCCCTTATGTATATCATCAGCATCTCGAAGATCTCGAGGAATATCACTATCAGAACGACCTGATGCAGCACGGCTTCAACGTCGAAGCTCCTCACAGAGGACAGTATCAGCTCCCAGAGCATGTACACAACGTACGCCATGGTGAACGTGCCGAGGGCTATGACCACGAGGTCGAAGATGACGTTGAGCCACCTGAGCATGACCCTGCTGAATGGGGTTCTCTCATTCTCTCGCATGTCTTAGGTTATCCTAATTATCCTAAAAAGCTTTTCGGGGGTTTATACCGGCCCGTGGTGTTACATCAACTGTCGAGACCGCCACCGGCAGGAAGGGAAGAGAAAAGTTATAACGCGTTTTATATATGTAAAACCGTAAATGTCACTGGAGGGTGATAAAATGGACGAGAACATAAGAGCTCTTTTCAGACCGAAGAGCGTCGCCGTTATCGGCGCCTCCGAGAAGCCAGGGAAAATCGGGTACGCCATAATGAAGAACCTGGTGGAGTACGGCTACGAAGGGAAGATCTACGCGGTGAACGTCAAGGGGGTTGAGATAGAGATAAACGGCAGGAGATTCAAGTCCTACAAGAGCATCCTTGACGTTCCCGACGAGGTCGATATGGCCGTTATAGTGGTTCCGGCGAAGTTCGTGCCCCAGGTGGTCGAGGAGTGCGGAAAGAAGGGCGTGAAGGTTCTGCCCATCATAAGCTCCGGGTTCGGTGAACTCGGTCCCGAGGGTAAGAAGGTCGAGGAGCAGATAGTTGAGACCGCCAAGAAGTACGGCATGAGGATCCTCGGTCCCAACATATTCGGTGTCGTCTACACCCCCGACAAGCTCAACGCGACGTTCGGCCCCACCGACGTCATGCCCGGTAAGCTCGCCCTGATAAGCCAGAGCGGAGCCCTCGGAATAGCCCTGATGGGGTGGACGATACTCGAGAAGGTCGGGCTCTCGGCGGTGGTCAGCATAGGCAACAAGGCGGACATAGACGACGCCGATCTGCTTGAGTACTTCAAGGACGATGAGAACACGAACGCCATACTGATATACCTCGAGGGCGTCAAGGACGGAAGAAGGTTCATCGACGTGGCAAAGGACGTCTCAATGGAGAAGCCCATAGTTGTCATAAAGGCCGGGAGGAGCGAGCGTGGAGCCCGGGCCGTTGCCAGCCACACTGGTTCCCTCGCCGGCAGCGACAGGATATACGACGCCGCCTTCAAGCAGTGCGGGGTAATAAGGGCGTACACCATTGGAGAGGCGTTCGACTACGCGAGAACCCTGAGCAACCTGCCCGAGCCGGAGGGAGAGAACTTCGTCATCATAACCAACGGTGGAGGAATAGGCGTCATGGCCACCGACGCGGCTGAGGAGAGCGGTCTGCACCTCTACGACAACCTCGAAGACCTCAAGGTGTTCGCCAACTTCATGCCCCCGTTTGGAAGCTACAAGAACCCCGTTGATCTGACTGGTATGGCGAGGGGAGACGGGTACGAGGGCGCGATCAGGGCCGCACTTCAGAACCCGAACATGCACAGCATAGCGGTTCTCTACTGTCAGACGGCCGTTCTCGATCCAAGGGAGCTTGCGGACATCGTGATAAGGGAGTACAACGAGAGCGGCAGAAAGAAGCCCCTTGTAGTTGCCATAGTTGGTGGAATAGAGGCAAGGGAAGCCATAGAGCGCCTCAACGAGGAGGGCATACCTGCCTATCCTGAACCAGACAGGGCCGTAAAAGCCCTCGCGGCTCTCTACCGCTGGAGCAGGTGGAAGCACAGGCAGGGCAGGCCGTGATCTCTTAAATATCTGAGGTTCTGTGTTTCGTTCTGCTTTGTTTTTACCCCCGTTTTTGGATTTGGCTTTGTTGAGCCCTATTTAAACGGATCAATCTCACGAGGCTGATGAATAAGGAGGTGTCAATCGTGAGGATATCCCTCATATCAGATGTTCACTCTAATCTCGAAGCGCTCGAGGCCGTCTGGGACGAAATAAAGGATACCGATGCCGTGCTCTGTATGGGAGATCTCGTTGGCTACGGTGCCTCTCCAAACGAGGTTATTGAATTCGTGAGGGAGCAGATGAAGAGGAAGATCTTCCTGTGCGTTCACGGCAACCACGACAAGGCCGTGGCGTTCGATTTTGATTGGAGGTTCAACCCATTCGCAAGGAAGGCAGTGGAGTGGCACCGCAGGGTGATAAGCGAGGAGAACATGGAGTTCCTCAGGAAGTTCCCCGTGGTGGAGACGTTCATGGACGACACTGGCAGGACCTACCTGATGGTGCACGGCTCTCCCCGGGCTCCTGTGGATGAGTACGTACCTCCCTGGCTGCCAGATGTGGAGTTCAAGGCCATCCTGTCTTACGTTGAGCAGGACGATCTTCTGCTCGGCCACACGCACATCCCGATGCTGAAGAAGATCGAGGGCAGGAGGATAATAAATCCGGGCTCCGTGGGCCAGCCCCGGGACGGGGACTGGAGGGCCGGCTACGCCATCATCGACACGTACACCTGTAAGGTGGAGTTCCACAGGGTGGAGTACGATGTGAACAGAGCCGCTGAGAAGATAAGAAAAGCCGGACTCCCCCGTATCCTTGCGGACAGGCTGTTCGAGGGATTTTAGGGCGCTATATCATATGAAAAAAGTTTAAAAGCCTCTTGACGAAGGGCCTTGGGTGATGGTGGATGAGCACTACCGTGAGAGAACTCGTTGAGGGCATTCCCGAGAAGCAGAGGAGGAGTGTTGAGACCTGTCTTGAGGCCTGTGACATATCGTACGATACCGAGATAGACTCCAGCGTTGATACGAATCTGATATCCTTTCTGAAGACCATATCAAACCCCATACGGTTCAAGATACTGAAGATGACCCGGGACAAGTGGCTGTGCGTGTGCCTGATCTCAAGGGCTCTCAACGTGGATCAGACCCTTGTGAGTCATCACCTGAGGGCTTTAAGGAACATGGGCCTCGTTAGGGAGAGGCGGATCGGCAAGATACGCCTCTACAGGAGTAACGTTGATGCCGTGAGGGAGTACATCGGGGAGTCCACGAGGGAACTCGGCATCTGAAACTCTTCCATTTTGATCACGTGACGGGTCTGGAGATGCGCTAAACTTATAACCCTATGTAACTTAATTTTACAGTGTGCACGTTACACGTTAACGGCGGTGGGGGATGCCTATGGCCCGTAAGATAGATGAGATAGACATGAAGATACTCAAGCTGCTCGCAGAGAACGCGAGGTACACGTACAAGGAACTTGCCGAAAAGCTCGGAACCACGAGGCAGAGGGTTTCGAGAAGGATGGACAAGCTCGAGAAGTCAGGGGTGGTCATAAAGTACACCCTCATACCCGATCTCAACAAGCTCAACCACGTGCACGTGATACTCGGACTGACCCTCAGACCGACGGTCGATCTTGACGAGGTTGTGGAACAGCTGAAGTCAATAGACTACGTTAAGATAATAGAGAAGACGCTCGGCTCCCACAGTCTGATAATACACCTCGTGGGTCCCAACGACATGGCGCTTACGGAGAAGATGATAAGATCGATAGCAAAGGAGATACACGGGATAGACAAGATGGACATAACCTTCGTCACCGAGATCTGCAAGTTCGAGGTCATCTGACCCGTTTACTATTTTAGATTGTTTTGATTATACGACCACTTAAGCCCGTTTTTACGGAAAAGATAATAAACCCCTTTGGGGTTCATTAACTTCAAGACCGAGGGTGAAAGCATGGTGGCAGTGACGGCAGGGATCATCTTTGGAAGCCTCGTAGCTTTGATGATGGGGGTGTGTGCCTACAAGAGCAGGGCGTTAGATCTCAAAGGCTCAGTTTCGGGCGTTCTGCTCGGTGTTCTTCTCCTGTACCTCGGCGGTCTCTACCCGTTTCTGGCCATGGCCCTTTTCGTGCTGCTCGGTGTCGTGGCCACCAAATACCGGTTCGAGTACAAGCTGTCCCGTGGACTGTCCAGCAGCGGCGAGGACGTCAGGGGAGCTGGCAACGTGTGGGGAAACGGCCTCCCGGCGGTCCTCTTCCTGATCGTTGAGGCGATCGTTCACAGGGACGTTTTCTGGGCAGCTACGTTTGCCTCGATAGCCACGGTAACGGGGGACACGCTGGCGAGTGAACTCGGAAAGATCTTCGGTAAGAGGCCGATCATGATAACCACGCTCAAACCGGCGAAGCCCGGTACCAACGGCGCCGTATCCCTGCCCGGAGAAGCGTTCGCCCTCCTTGGAGCGGCATTGATAGCCCCATTCTCGCTGCCCATAGCCACCCACAAGCTGGCGGTGGCTGTGGCAGTCGTCATAGGTGGTTTTATCGGCGTGAACCTCGACAGCATCATAGGTGCGACGCTCGAGAACAGGGGCCTGACGAACAACAACGGTACGAACTTCTTAGCCGCCCTCCTCGGCGGACTGGCGGGGGCCCTTGTGTTCGTCGTGATCGGGAAGACCGTCTGAGGTTCTGGCCGGAGCTGGAGTTCAAGAAGGTTTAAAACTCGGGAAGTCTATTCAGTTAGGGTGTTGCATGATGTCCGGTGGAAAGGTTTACGTAGCCGAGAACGTTAACGGTGTTTACGCTTTCGATGATGAGGGTCACGTAATATCAAACCGCAGATTCAAGGGCGTTGAGAGCTTGGACAGGATCCTCAGAGGGGAACCTTCAGAAGAGCTCATAGAGCTGGTTGAGTCCCTGAAGGATGAGGGATACGCTGAGTTCTCGGTCGAAGATCCCGAACTGGCGAGGAACCTCAGAGAGCTGGGCTACGAGGTGACTTTTGAGTTCCCGAACCTCGGTGGTGAGGTTCTCAGGGACAGACCTGCGGAGTTCCTTGGGGAGGACTGGTTCGAGAAGTACTTCAGGGCAGGGATGGAGCTGACGAGAAGCCGCATTCAGGAGCAGAGCGGAGCAAGGGACAAGATGGTAATGCAGGCCATAGAGGCGCTGGACGATATTGATAAGGTCCTCAACCTCCTCGTCTCACGCCTAAGGGAGTGGTACGGTCTCCACTTCCCGGAGCTTGACGAGATACTGCCGAAGCATCAGAGGTACGTGGCGTTCGTTAAGGAGATAGGGAGAAGGGAGAACGCAACCAGAGAGAAGCTCAAACAGCTTGGATTTGGGGACGATAAGATAGAGAGGATACTCGAGAGAAAGGACAGCATGGGGGCCGAGGTCGGCAGGTTTGACATGGAGGTCATACAGAAGCTTGCGGAGGAGATAGACAGGCTCTACAAGCTCAGGGACGTCATAGAGGACTACCTGGAGAAGGCCATGGACGACGTCGCACCCAACCTCAAGAGCCTCGTGGGCGCCAAACTCGCCGCCCGGCTCATAAGCCTCGCCGGGGGGTTGAGGGAGCTGGCGATGCTTCCGTCCTCCACAATACAGGTTCTCGGAGCGGAAAAGGCCCTGTTCAGACACTTGAGGACCGGAGCAAAGCCCCCGAAGCACGGTGTGATATTCCAGTACCCCGCCATAAGCAGATCTCCCTGGTGGCAGAGGGGTAAGATCGCGAGAGCCCTTGCTGGAAAGCTCGCGATAGCGGCGCGCGTGGACTACTTCTCGGGTGAATACATCGGTGAGGAGCTGAAGAAGGAGCTTGAGCAGAGGATAAAGGAGATCAAGGAGAAGTACCCAAACCCACCCAAGAGGAAGGCCAAACCCGAAAAGAACACCCGCAGAGAGAAGAAAAAGAAGTTCAAGAAGGGATCCAAAGGAAAGAAGGGCGGCAAGGGTAAAAGCAAGGGCAGGAGCAAAAACAAGGGCGGAGGAAAGGATAGGGGTAAGACCAGAAGCAGGGGTAAAAACGAAGGGAAGGGTAAGAGGAGGTGAGCGCGATGAAGGTTAAGGAGCATGAGTTCCCGGGCGTTTACACCGTCATAGAGGACGACGGTAGCAGAAGGATAGCCACCAAGAACCTCGTCCCCGGCCAGAGGGTCTACGGGGAGCGCGTTATCAAGTTCAGGGGAGAGGAGTACAGGATATGGAACCCCAACCGCTCAAAGCTCGGTGCGGCCATACTCAACGGTCTCAGGAACTTTCCGATAAGACCTGGCTCGACCGTTCTCTACCTCGGTATAGCGAGCGGAACGACGGCCAGTCACGTGAGCGATATCGTTGGGTGGGAGGGCAGGATATTCGGTGTTGAGTTCTCCCCCCGTGTCCTCAGGGAGCTGGTTCCGATAGTAGAGGAGAGGAGGAACATAGTGCCGATACTCGGGGACGCCACCAAGCCAGTGGGCTACCGCGCGCTCGTCACGAAGGTCGACGTCATATTCGAGGACGTGGCCCAGCCGAACCAGGCGGAGATACTCATAGACAACGCCAGAGCCTTCCTCAGGAGCGGCGGCTACGGGATTCTATCGGTTAAGAGCAGGAGCATCGACGTAACGAAGGAACCGGAGGAGGTTTTCAAGGAGGTCAGGAAGGAGCTTGAGGGATACTTCGAGGTCGTTGAGGAGCTGTCGCTCGAGCCCTACGAGAAGGATCACGAACTCTTCGTCGTCAGGAAGCCGTGAGGTTTTTTCTTATTGTTTGGATCCTCTTTTTGTCTTAAAAATTTAAAAAACTGGTGGGCTGGGCTATCTAAGTTTTCTGATATGCATAAGCGGAACCAAAGTTAGGACGATAATAAATGCAGGGCCACAGATTCTTCTTTTGGGTTCTTCACTCTTTGTTTTTACTTTGGATTGCGTTTTGGAGGAGATTTGGGTAACAGTGGAGTTTGGAACAGAGGTCTGACTCATAGTACTGAATGTCTCCTGTGCAGTGATGCACTGAATACTTACTTGGGCATTGGTATCTTGAACCTTCGCATGTGTGGTGTGTATCTCAGCATTGGTGTCATGGACTTCAGCATCTGTTCGGCTCACTTTGGCATTTGTATACTTAATCTGGGCGTCAGAATCGCTGCAAATCTTACATTTTGAGAACTCTCCGTTAGGTGGAAGTTTAAGAACCCAAACATCTTCATCACCTGCACTAAAACTCGAAGTAGAGCCCGCAACTATTATATCTCCGGCTCCTGTAAGGGCAATTGATTCAGCACTATCGGTCTCGTTTCCTCCGTATGTTTTTTGCCACTTAACGTTGCCGTTAGGGTCAAGCCTAAGAACCCACAAGTCACAATCGCCTACGCCAAAACTGCAAGTGGAGCCTGCTATAACAATGTCTCCATTTGGATTAACTGCAATTGCATCAACAGTATCATCTTTCTTACCGCCGTATGTTTTTTGCCATTTGATATTACCGTTAGGGTCAAGCCTGAGAACCCAAACATCATCATAACCTACGCCAAAGCTTTCCGTGTGGCCTGCCACGATAATGTCTCCGTTCTTTGCAATGGCAACCGCGTTAGCCCAATCACCGTTGTTTCCTCCGTATGTTTTTTGCCACTTAACGTTGCCCTTGTTATCAAGTCTTAGAACCCAAAAGTCGCCATCACCTGCACCAAAACTGCAAGTGAAGCCAGCCACTATCACATCCCCGTTTGGCGCAATAGCAATCGCTTTGGCACTATCTCCAAGTCTACCGCCGTATGTTTTTTGCCACTTAATGTTACCTTTAGGGTCAAGCCTAAGAACCCAAACATCAGGGTAAGCCATTCTTCCTAAGCCAAAGCTGTCAGTGGAACCTGCTAAAATTATATCCCCATTTGGAGCAAGAGCAATGTTGACACCAAATGCACCATCGTCAAGTTTGCCGCCGTATGTTTTTTGCCACTTAATGTTACCGTTGGAGTCAAGCCTAAGAACCCAAAGGTCACTATTACCAGCACCGAAGCTTTCCGTGTGGCCTGCCACGATAATGTCCCCATTTGGAGCAAGGGCGAGACTACGAGCCCCGTCCAAACCTCCGTATGTTTTTTGCCACTTAACGTTGCCCTCACTATCAAGTCTTAGAACCCAAGCGTCATCATTACCCCCACCAAAACTGAAAGTGCTACCTGCGACGACAATATCACCCCCTGGAGCAACGGCCACTGTGAAGGCCCACTCATCTTCAGAGCCGCCATAAGTCTTAGCCCAATATACCGTTTCTTCAGCTTTCACAATTTTCGGCGTGGCTAATGTTCCTATCAAGAGACTGATCCAGAGCAAGGCTAACAACCTTCTCATTGGTCATACCTCCGTAGAGTGGGGGAACGGACACTAATGATAGTTTGTGCGGCTGTTGGATATAATCTTTTTTGAAGGGTCTTTCTCGTGAGTTTTATGGATCTCTTCCTTTGCCGTTAATCGTCGAAAGATCATTTCACTTTCACCGAAAGACTTTTATTAAAACCCCTCAACTCTGGACAGCGGTGGTTGTCATGAAGGTAATGAAGCCAGGAAGGGACGTTGGAATCGTTGGATACGGAGCCTACGTTCCCATGTACAGAATCAAGGCCGAGGAGATAGGCCGCGTTTGGGGTGTTTCAACGTTCCCCATCCAGGAGAAGGCAGTCCCTGCACTCGATGAGGACGCACTAACCATAGGTCTCGAAGCCGCGAGAAACGCGTTAAAGCGTGCCGGGATAGATCCCGGGCTGATAAGGGCCGTGTGGTTCGGTAGCGAGAGCAAACCGTACGCCGTGAAGCCGACAGGAACAGTCATAGCCGAGGCCATAGGTGCCACCCCCGACGTCAGTGCTGCGGACTTTGAATTCGCGTGCAAAGCGGGAACCGAGGCTTTGCAAACGGCCATAGGGTTCGTTGGCTCGGGGATGGCTGACTACGCCATGGCGATAGGAGCGGACACCTCACAGGGAAGGCCCGGTGACCACCTTGAGTTCACCGCCGGGGCCGGCGGTGCGGCGTTCATACTCGGGCCCAAGGGTTCCGAGACCCTCGCCTACTTCGAGGGCAGCTACTCCTACGTCACCGACACGCCCGACTTCTGGAGGAGACAGCACGAACACTACCCGAGACACGGCAATCGCTTCACCGGCGAGCCGGCCTACTTCCACCACGTAATAAACGCCGCGAGAACCCTTATGGAGGAGCTCGGTCTAACCGTTAGCGATTTCGACTACGCCGTCTTCCATCAGCCAAACGTTAAGTTTCCCCTGACGGTCGCCAAGATCCTCGGAATACCCAAGGAGAAGGTTCTGCCGGGTCTGCTGACGAACGAGATCGGAAACACGTACAGCGGGGCCACCATGGTTGGAGTCTCGGCGGTTCTTGATGTTGCGAAGCCCGGAGACAGGATCCTGTGGGTGTCCTTCGGTTCGGGAGCCGGAAGCGACGCCATGAGCCTCGTGGTTCAGGACGCCATAGAGGAGAAGCGCGATCTCGCGCCGAAGGTCCGCGACTACGTGAATAGGAAGGTGTACGTTGACTACGCCATCTACGCAAAATCGAGGAGGAAGTACATAATCTGATGATCTGGGGGTGAACTCATGAGACCCGTCGTAATCGGTGTTGGTATGGTGCCTGTTGGGGAGCACTGGGACATGGCCCTTCGGGATATGGCAATCGATGCGCTCCTTAAGGCCATGGACGATGCTGGAATCGATAAGGTCGATTCGCTCTACGTTGGCAACATGATCTCGGGCTCCTTCGTGGAGCAGGAAAACCTCGGGGCTTTAATAGCGGACTGGGCAGGTCTCGGCAACATTCCAGCGGTCAAGGTTGAGGCGGCGTGTGCATCGGGTGGAGCCGCACTTCAGGAGGGTTTTAAGGCCGTTATGAGCGGTCTTGAAGATGTGGTCGCGGTCGTCGGGGTCGAGAAGATGACCGACGCCTGGCCGAGCGACGCCACCCGCTACCTCGCCTACGCGGCCGACGCCGAGTGGGAGCTCTTCCACGGTGCGAGCTTCGTTGCCCTCAACGCCCTCATAATGCGCTACTATCTGCACAAGTACGGCTACACCGAGGAGGATCTCGCCCTCTTCGCTGTAAACGCTCACGCCAACGGAGCCAAGAATCCATACGCGATGTTCAAACGCAGGATAACCGTTGATACGGTCATGAGAAGCCCGTACATCGCGGACCCTCTCAAGCTCTTCGATGCCTCCCCCGTCTGCGACGGTGCCGCGGCCGCGATAGTAACGACACCCGAGAAGGCCAAAGAGCTCGGCGTTCCGAAGGAGAAGTGGGTGGAGATCGCCGGCGTTGGCCGGGCCATAGACACCATAAACCTCGCCAACCGCGACGACCTTCTCGTCCTGAAGGCTGCGAAGATCGCGGCGGACAGGGCGTATAAGATGGCGGGGGTAACTGCGAAGGATGTTGACTTCTTTGAGGTTCACGACGCGTTCACGGTTATGGCCGCGCTGAGTCTTGAGGCTCTGGGCGTCGCGGAGAAAGGAGAGGGAGCGAAGCTGGCCCGGGAGGGTCAGATAGCGGTCGATGCCGACTACCCCATACAGACCATGGGAGGACTGAAGGCGAGGGGACATCCCGTTGGGGCAACCGGCATGTACCAGACAGTTGAGGCCGTTCTCCAGCTCCGCGGTGAGGCGTCGAACCAGGTTCCAGATGCTGAGGTGGGTCTGACTCAGAACATAGGTGGTACGGGCTCCAACATAACGGTTAACGTCTTCAGGAGGGTTTGAAATGGCGAGGCCCATGCAGGTTTCAAGGCACTGGAGGCACTTCAAGGAGAAGTACAGGCTGATGGGCGGCAGGTGCAAGAACGGACACGTTTTCTTCCCGAAAAGGAGTGTCTGTCCTGTTTGTGGTTCACGGGAGGTTGAGGACGTCGAGCTGAGCGGCAGGGGGAAGGTGCTCAGCTGGACCATAGTGAGAAACCCGCCGAGCGGTTTCGAGTACTACAAACCGTATCCCCTGGCGCTCGTTGAACTTGAAGAGGGACCAGTGGTCCTCGCCCAGCTGACCGACGTTTCTCCTGAGGATATAGACTTCGGCATGGAGGTCGAGGTTGTCACGAGGAAGATAAGGGAGTTCGAGGAGGACGGTATAATCCTCTACGCCTACAAGTTCAGGCCGGTTTTGAAGTGACGTGATGTCTTCTTTCTCCCGTTCTCTTTTTCGTCTTGCTTCGGCTCCTGTTTCTGTTTCACCTTTCGTCGTTCTCCGGTCTCTATCCGCCCAGCTCAGGCCTTCTCGATCCTCATCCTCTCGCCGTTCTCGAACTCAAGCTCCAGCCTTCCCTTCTGCATCCTGACCTTGACCCCGTCTACCTCCGCCTCGATCTTTCCGTTCTCTGCCTCAACACCGAGCATATCTGCGATCTCCTCAACGCTCTTCAGCCGTCCGTTTATGGTGGTTTCGAGGCTTTCCTCACCGTCGATTTTCACCCTCAGCTTTCCTCTACCTTCCCTTATGAAGCTCTCCTCTTTCATGCCCTTCACCTTCTCTGAGTCAGCAGGCCTAACACACGGCATGGCCACCACGGTGTGTACACCTCATCCCGCTTTATCTTCCTTTTGGTCATCTCCGTTTCCGCTTCTCCTGACCATTCTGATCCATATGCCCTGCCTGCCGGCCTCCTTAAACCCGTACTCCTCATAAAAGCGCTTTGCCCGGTGGTTCTTCTCCCCGACCCACAGCTCGATGGTGTCGGTAAACCGCTCCAGGTACCTAAGCCCTGCCTCCATAAGGGCGTGTCCAACCCCCATGCCCTGGAGGCTACGGTCTATAACGAGCTCGTGGATGGCCCCGACGCTCCTTCCCTCGTACTTGCTGTACCACCTCTTGTCGCACACTATAAACCCCACTATTCTGCCGCCGGCCTCAGCGACGAAGAAACCATCCCCTGCCTTCTTCCAGCACCATCTTATGTATTTCCTCGCATAGTCCTCTCCCTCGCCTCCGTACTCTCTCAGGCCCTCGTAACCACTCATGTACACCTCTATGAGCCTCTTCAGGGTCTCTTCGTCCATCTTGGAGAGTTTCCGTACTTTGACCTTCATCGGACATGGATATTCCGCTGGATTTATAAAATGCTTGGATAACCCCATCCGGTGTTGGGATGAAGGCGAAACCGAGGTACTGTGAGATATGCGGGGCGCTCATAAAGGGACCCGGTCACAGGATAAGGATAGAGGGTTCTGAACTGCTCGTCTGTGATAGGTGCTACGAGAGGTACGGCAAGAAGCAGCCGGGAACTTTCAGCGTGGTTCCAAAGGGGAGGAGTTTTGGCAGGAGAGCTTCCAGCAGGCCGATCAGGAAGGCTGAACACCCGCACCCGAAACCGAGGCCGAGACCCCTGTACACCGAGGACATAGTCGAGGATTACGCCGAGAGGGTCTACGACGCGATAAGGAGGAGCGGGATGAGCTACGAGGAGCTGTCCCACAAGATAGGCCTATCGGTCAACCTGCTGAGGAGGATAGCACACGGTGATTACACGCCGACCATAAGCGAGGCCAAGAAGATAGAGAGGTTCTTCAACATAAAGCTGATCGAGCGCGTGGAGGAAGACGCGGGTGAGAAGGTGGTCATACCGAGGGACTACGAACCTACCCTCGGGGACGTGGCCAACATAAGGGTCAGAAAGAGGAAGAGGTGAGCCCTTCACCCTACCTCTCCTTTCTACCGTCCTTTCTTCTGCCCCAGTCCCTGGCTTCTTCAGCTTTCGTTTTCTTCGGTGGATGGAACCCTTTCAGCTCCTTAAAGCTCCTCCATTCCCTCAGGAGCTCCCTCCAGGCTTTGGTGTCTGGGGGAACGACGAGGATGTGGGCCGGCGGATGAATCTCCCGCACCCTTCCTATGACCCTGCCGGTGCCTCCCTCGACCCTGGCCACGACGTGTGCCCTGAACTCCTTCAACGGCTTCTCTCCAGTTACGTCCTCCAGAACCCACGATGACAGGGCGGGTGGCAGTATGCGTGGTTTCCCCACTATCCTGAGCATTCCGTACCTGACGACGTCCGCTAAAGCCACCATCGCCTTATCGAAGCTGTCAGCCCTTACGAGGATCACGACCTCTCCTCTGGTTTTTTCGTTCATGTACGTGGCCTCGACGTGATGGTTAAAAACGTTGACCCGACCGCACCAACCTAAAGGTTTAAAAGGTAACGCCTGCGATTTATAAAGGGTTTTTGATTATGGCTTACTCCGGAGGTGCGGACGTTGGTGGATATGAGTAACGTTAAGCTTCGTATCGAGAACATAGTTGCTTCTGTGGACTTGTTTACGCAGCTCAACCTTGAGCGCGTCATAGACATATGCCCGAGCTCGAAGTACAATCCCGAGGAGTTCCCGGGTATAATCTGCCGCTTCGATGAGCCCAAAGTTGCCCTTCTCATATTCAGCTCCGGGAAGCTCGTGGTGACGGGGGCAAAGAGCGTTGAGGATATCGAGGGAGCCGTCAAAAAGCTGACCAAGATGCTGAAGAGGATAGGAGCCAAATTCCAGAGGGAGGCACAGATAGACATCCAGAACATGGTCTTCAGCGGCGACATAGGTATGGAGTTCAACCTCGACGCCGTTGCGCTCAGCCTTCCCAACTGTGAGTACGAACCCGAGCAGTTCCCCGGCGTTATATACCGAGTTAAGGAGCCCAGGGCCGTTATACTACTGTTCTCATCGGGCAAGATAGTCTGTTCAGGTGCCAAGAGTGAGAAGGATGCGTGGGAGGCCGTCAGAAAGCTTCTCCGTGAGCTTGAGAAGTACGGTCTGATCGAGGAAGAGGAGGAATGGTAGCTCCGTTTCGGGGCAAAGCGGACTCGCGGGCCGCTGAATTTCATTTCTGCTTTTAACATGCGATCCCGTCGTGGATTCTTCGCCTCTGTGGGCTCTTCTCCTCAGGGTCACATGGAGCTATGGAACCGCTGGATGAACGACAGGCAGGATCCCGGATACTGGACACAGGAACCTGGAGGAGCAGGCAGGACAAAAACGGCAGATCAGGGTGGAGCGGGTACAGATAAAAAAGAGGAGAGGACTCCTCACCCGAACGTGGCTATGTACCCCATGAGGTCCTGGGCAGCCCTGTTGACAACCTTGGGGCTCGACCCCGTAACGATTATGACTCCCCTTCCCCCGAGCAGGGAGCAGTGCGGTATGTATCCGAGGACAGGGGTGTTGCCGAACATGCTGCTGAAGTCGTTCTTGTCGGTCGGCAGGTTGTACTTGGAGAACACGGCCTTTATCAGGGCGTTGTCCCATGGGGTTCCCACGAGCACGTAGTTGGAGGACGGGTTGGCGAAGTTGACCTGTGAGCCGAGTATAACGACGGGTTTGGTGGGCGTCATCGGTATCACCTTTCTGACACCCTGGAGTCCAACTATCCTGTATGGCGTTCCCGGTATCTCGTTCCCAACCTTGACGACCTGGGTTATGACGACGGGGTTCCTCTCCACAACGCTTATCGAAGCACTCGCGACAACGTAGCTCGTGTTCGTTACGTTCCCATCGTGATTTATGTCGTAGTCAACCTTCATCTCGTTGAGGGACTTCATGGTGAAGCTGTACTCCACGTTGTAGATGTTGAACAGGTCTATTGGGTTTCCTACTATGTCCTTGGCGTTCACGAGCGATATCTGCTTTATGACGCCGCTCTGGGTCTCGATGTTCATTATCCACTCCTGCCCGTTGGCTTTCACGATCTCCCCGCTCCTGTAGTGCCTGACGTCTGAGTATGCGCTTATCTGGGCTATAACTCCCTTTATCAGGTTGTTGTAGAGGGCGTTGAGGCACAGTTCAAGCTCCACACTGCCGTTGCCCGCTATAACATCCTCCGGGACACCAAGCATCAGGACGAAGGGACCATAGCTCTGGCCGGTCAGTGTGTTGGTCACCACGACCATGGCGGTGCCGTTTATCTGGGAGGCACCGAGCAGAGTCAGCATCCACCTGGAGTTCCCTATCCTCTGCCCATCGTCCTGAACGAACCACTGCGTTCCCAGAGACCTGCCCGCCGTGAAACTGCCGTTGCCCACGTTGAACACGTGGTAGTCCTTTCCAAGCAGGGTGAAGTCCTGACCGGCAACGACTCCCTTGCTCAGAACTGAGTTCACGCTGCCGTTGTCGGCTTTAACGTCTGCCAAGTTGCCCTCCCTGTGGAAGGTTCTGTTGACGTACCTCGGGGGCACGCCCCACTCTGAGTACACGTTCGTCTCGCTCCTCACGACGGTTGAGTAGTTGTAGAGCTGGTAGTTGACCACTATCCCTATCCCGGCGGGAGGTATGTCAAGGTTGGCCTTTATGGGCGGGGCGCTCTCGTTCCAGTTGAAGGGCTGTATAGGAACGAGGCTCACCCTTTTTATGTCAATCTCCCAGCCGTAGAGGTAGCTGCCGTTGACGGAGTCCTTGTTCTTGATGTAGAAGGACGTGTTGAACTGCGTGAGCCACTGGCTGTAGTTCCCGGTGTATTTCCCGCCGTTGTACCAGTAGTCGCTTGGGAGCTGGGAGTAGCTCGTCGACCAGTTGACCAGTCCACCGTTGTAGGGCAGGTGGTGATCGTGGATCATCGTGTAGTAGTCGTAGCGGTATATGACCTGCCTGGATACCATCCTCGGCGGTATGACCTCCTGCAGAACCACGCCCGCGTTTGTGGCGTTCTGATAGTAGTACAGGAGGTTTCCCATTGAAGCCGCTATGTCTCCTGCTCCTGCCGCTTCAAGCGCGGTTGCCGAGTCGCCTATAACGATTTTAGCGTTGGGCTGTCCGAGGGAGTTTACGAAGAAACTCCTGGGGGCAGTGCTTATGTCCCTGAATCCGTTGGGAACGACGTAATTAGTATAAGCTGAAGCACTCGCCGAGCCGATTATCGCGGCAACTGTCAGGAGAGCCACCAACGTAGCAACGCTCTTGAATACATCCATCAGAGGTACCCCCTTTAACACGCTCAATGCCTTATGGGAGGCCCACTATATATACTTTATGAAGCCAAACAATCAGAACGGGAGAAGAGGAAGCGTGAGGGGAGGCTACGCCTTGCCCCTCTGGAGGCGGGCTTCCTGAAAGGCCTTGGTCCACTTCAGCTTCCTCGGGTTTCTGCCCATGAAGTAGAGCTTCTCGCACTTGCCCGAGCAGAAGAACAGAACTCTGCCGTCGTTTCTGACGTACATCTTCCCCGTCCCGGGCTCGAACTCCTTCCCGCAGTAGGAGCACACGTTCCAGCGTGCCATTACCTCCGCCTCCTTATCTCTCTGGCCTCACGTTCCGTCTCCCTCAGTATGACTATGTCCCCAACCCTGACTGGACCCTTAACGTTCCGCCTTATGACGCGGCCCTTGTCGCGCCCCTCAAGGATCCTGACCTTGACCTGCGTCACACCGCCGGTGACACCCGTCCTGCCTATTATCTCGATAACCTCTGCCGGAAATCCCTCGTCGGCCATCTCTCACACCCCTAACGGAGGGCTCACTTCATGAGCTCCCCGACTTTCATGGCTATCTCTTCGACGAGCTCCCTCGCCTTGCCGGGCTCGACTATCGCTATGCTGGCCGCTGATACCTCAAGGCCCGCAGCCGCTCCAAGCTCCTTCTTGTGAGGAACGTAAACGTACGGTATGCGCTTCTCCTCGCACAGCGGCGGCAGGTGGGCAACGATCTCCTCGGGATCAACGTCCTCGGCTATGACGACGAGTTTGGCCTGCCCCCTCTCGACCGCCTTCGTGGTCTCGTTGGTGCCCTTCCTTATCCTGCCGGTGTCGCGTGCTATCTCAACGGCTTCAAGAGCCTTTTCAGCCAGCTCCTCTGGGACTTCAAACCTAACGTAACTTGGCTTAGCCATCATGTATCCCTCCTAACGTCATCGTTCATCAGGCTGTCAAGGTAGTGAGGAGTGAGGGTTTTTTAAACCTTTTCATTTAATTCGTTCTCATCGTTTTCTCCGCATCCATCCCGGCCGTCATGGATACGTCAGGGCTATGAATGTCCTTCCCCCTGTCCTTACCCTGTACACGGCCCCGTTCTTTCCGAGGGCTCTCTGAAGGGCCTCCAGGAGTTTTCTGTAACCTCTAACCGCTTCAACAGCGCTCTCGGCATCAACCCTCCTGAACCGCAGGGCCCTACCGGGTCTGGTCTGGGCAACCAGGCGGAGGTCCGGGCCCGCAACGGTTCCTATCCTCGCGTATCCACCCGTTGTCTGGGCATCCCTCATCATGATTATTGGCCGTCCATCCGCGGGGACCTGAATCGAGCCCGGTACGAGCGGACCGGTGACTATCCCCGCCCCTTTTCCGGAGTGTTCCACCGCTCTCCCCTCGAGGCGGTAGCCCATCCTGTCCGATTCGGGCGTTACGGTGTAGGTCTCCCCGAAGAACGTCTCCATTCCCCTGTCGGTGAAGTGATCGGTATCCGGGCCGGGAATCACCCGCACCTCAGTCGTCCCCCTTGAGTAGTCCGGCCTCAGCTCCTCTGGAAGGCGCCGCCCATCCCTTCCGGTAAGCACGGCGGCCCCCAGCGGCAGTCTGTCGCCCTCCATCAGGTGCCGTCCGAGGCCCGCCCGGGGACACGCGGAACAGCTTCCGAGGAGCCGCTCACACCGCAAACCTCCTGCGAAGGCGACGTAGCCGTAGACTCCCGTCCGCAGTGTCCCAACTTCAAGGACGTCGCCCCGCTTGGCCCAGTGGCTCGTCCAGGGCTCGACCGGAACGCCGTTGAGCCTGACCTCAGCGTCCCCCGCGACGGCGAAAACGGCTGATGAGTGGAATTTCAGGGTGGGTCCGCTGAGCAGGAACTCCATGAGGGGGGCGCTTCCGGAGTTTCCGACGAGGTAGTTGACTATCCGTGCGGAGTAGTCGTCCATGTAGCCTGAGACAGGAACTCCAAGCCGTCGGTAACCTCTCCTGCCGGAGTCCTGGACTGTGACCAGAGATGGGACTCTGAGAAGCTCAATCATCCTCTCTCCCCCATTCGGCCGCGTAAAGCTCGTTGAACTTCCCCTCATCAATCGGCACGAACCGAACCCTGTCGCCGGGCTGTAGGAGCGTCGGCGGTTCCTTCTCCGGGTCAAAGAGCCTCAGCGGAGTTCTGCCTATAATCCTCCAGCCGCCGGGGCTTTCTATTGGGTAGACCCCAGTCTGTCCCCCCGCTATTCCAACGGAGCCCGCAGGAACTTTCAGGCGGGGCCTCTCAAGGCGCGGCGTCGCTATCCTCCCGTCCATACCTCCCAAGTAGGCGAACCCGGGCAGGAAGCCGAGGAAGTAGACGCGGTAGATCGGTCTTGAGTGTATTTCGATGACCTCCTCAGGGGTCAGGCCGTTGTACTGGGCGACGAACTCCAAATCCGGCCCGTACTCGCCGCCGTAGAGAACGGGAATCTCGGCGAGTTTCCCCTCGAATCTCTCCGCCGAGAATTCGAGCCGCTCAATCGCCTGCCTGACGCCATCAAAGTCGGTGAGCGCTGGATCGTAGATCACCGCGAGGGAAGAGTAAGCGGGAACGACCTCGACGAGCCACCCGAAGTTGGCTTTCTCTATCGCCCCCGCGAGGGCGTGAACGCGGTCGTTTATCTCCTCGTCGATGACCTCTCCGAACGAGATGAGCAACGCCGAGTCGCCGAGGGGTTTGAAGTTCATTCTGGGCATCATTAATGCGTTTATCCCGCTACTCCTAAAAGCTTTTGGGAATATGTTTTTAAATTTAAAGCCCGGAATACTATTATATGAATCCACGAGGGAATTTGCAAGACATTAATGCGTGGTGGGATTTAGTTAAATCCTCTCTTCAAAAGTACTGGGGTGTGCTGATATTATTTCTCTCGTTGGTGTTCTTAGCGATCCTCTTTTTCTTTCTGGGGTTCACTACTAAGTCATCATGGGAGGACATCACAAAATTTGGTGATATCACTTTACAGACCTTTCTTGTGTTAATACCTCTTGTAATTAGTATTGGGTTAGTACATCTCCGGAGTTCATATGGGGTTTATGCAAGAGTTCTTCTTCAAGAAGATTTTCTTAGTAGAGTAATGTACACATTGATGTTACTAATGGGACTTGTGTTTTTTATCCACGTTGTTACTCCTCCAGAGAAATTTTCAAGCGGAGAATACTTAATCTTGGATCATCGTATTAGTTCATCCGCTATAGTGATGGGTGTTTGGCTTATAATTAGTTTGGCAATTCTTGTTTATGTGTTCTCCCTAATCAGGGAAATGTTTTCAATTTCTCCTTCTTATGTTGCATCTATGTTTTATGAGAGTAGATATAGGCTGTTTAAAGATTTTAAAAAGTGTAGTGTGGAAAAATGTGATCCGTTTGTCTGGTTAAATGTACTTTTCAATCTAATAAAGGTAGCAATCATTGAAGAGAAACGGATACCTGGTGAGGTAGGTAGAGTTTCTGAAGAAGTTACACGTTTACTTGACCACTTTGAGTCTCAGAATCCACAGTGGTGGAGGTTACATCTGTTTAAAGAGATAAATACGGCGCTTGCAGCGTTTCTGAAGTATTCAACTGAAACTTTTATTATTATCCCACTAAAACAAGCAAATGATATAGACTCTACCGTGGCCTACTCGCTGGGTGAGGTCTTTGAAGAGCTTTCAAAGGTACTCATTAACAACTATTTGTATCTGTATCCTTCTTTTAGATACTTCCTCGATGATCTCAGAGAATTATCTAAAATCGAGCCATATTATGTAGAGATAGAGTTAAAGACGATCTCCAAGGCTTTAGAGCGTCTAGTTGAATTTAAAGAGGACGATGTTTGTGGAAATTCAAAGAATCGGGAATGTGTTGGGACCTTGAAGAAAATATACAAGGATCTACCAAATAAGCTAGGCTTCACGCATACCTCTGTCCAATACATAATCGAGAGAGCAGTAGAATTTCACAAAAAACATTCGATAGACCTATTGGACTACAGCACTAGCAACTTAATGGAAGCTGTATTTAAGGTTCTTAGTAAGTATCCACAATTGTTAATTCCTATGAGCAATTCTCAAATTGAGCAGATACCCCTAACTATAAAACAGAGGATTGACCTCACGAAATCGTTTATTGAGGAAGTAGTGTTATTAAAACTCAAAGATGGCGAGACAATTTTCATTAAGCTACCAGATGGACGTTTTCATTTTTCATCAGAAACTCTTGCCATGAAAGAAATTCTGTTATTATTGTTCAAACAATTAAGCAATATTGGCTATGATATTTCTATCGAAAGCTCTATCCTTCATGTTTCATTTAAGGGTCAAGAAAACACGACTCCTTATCCATTTGAATTACCCAAAGGATTCCAGATTAAATTAGAGAATGAAAACCAAAAAATGTTCATGGAATATGTTCTTAGTGAGCTTAACGCAGGAAATAACGAAATTTCTTAAACAATCTCTTTCATCGGCACTACCTCAACCCCCTCCCGCTCGAGGACTTCTCTTATATGCCTCGCTATCTCAACGGCCTTCGGATTGTCGCCGTGG
>JAADEC010000078.1 GCA_013153595.1 Thermococci archaeon
GGAGGAGGAGAAGGATCGCGCCACCTACCAGTTCCTCCAGTGGTTCGTCGAGGAGCAGGTTGAGGAGGAGGCCAACACCAAGGCCATAGTCGACAAGCTGAAGATCATAGGGGACAGCCCGAACGGCCTGTTCATGCTCGACAGGGAGCTCGGGGCCAGAAAGGCACAGCTCAGGGGCCTGCTCATACAGACGACCTGACCTGAACCGTTATATACGTCCCCACCTTTTTTTATCTTGGTGCGCAGTCATGGCGGTTAAGAGACCCATGATCAGGAAGTTTTTGGAGGACGCTTTTACCGGGGAGAGCCGGGCGCACATGAGGTACCTGATATTCGCCGAGCAGGCCGAGAGGGAGGGCCTCCCCGGGGTGGCCAGACTCTTCAGGGCCATAGCGTACGCGGAGTTCGTACACGCGAGGAACCACCTCAGGGCCCTTGGAGAGCTTGGAGGAACCGAGGACAACCTGAGGGAAGCTGTGGCGGGTGAGGAGTTCGAAGTGGAGGAGATGTACCCTGTTTACAAAAACGCCTCGGAGCTTCAGGGTGAGGAGGACGCGGTTAGAAGCACCCGCTACGCCCTTGAGGCTGAGAAGCTCCACGTCGATCTCTACAGAAACGCCTTAGAGCGCGTCAGGGAGGATAATGACGTGGAGGCAGGGAAGATATACGTGTGCCCGGTTTGCGGCTACACTGTGGTGGGCGAGCGTCCGGAGAGGTGTCCGGTATGCGGCTCACCCGGGGAGAGGTTCGCGGTCTTTGAGTGAAATCGGGCGTGTCATGTGTCCGAGGGCCTAAAGGAGGTCCTCGAGGAGCTTTGCCTTCTCCTGGGCCTTCTTCAGGTGCTCCACCGTCACCCTCGTGTATATCTGGGTCGTCGAGAGGTTTGAGTGCCCGAGGAGCTCCTGTATCGCCCTTATATCGACCCCCCTCTCGAGCATGTGGGTGGCGAAGCTGTGCCTGAGCCTGTGGGGCGTGACCTCCACACCCGCCTTCTCCCCGTACCTTTTGAGGAGGTACCAGACGGTCTTCGTGGAGAGCTTTCCCTTCTTCCTGCGCCTCTCCTCGACTATGACGTACTCGCTGTCGTCGCTCCTTGACGCTATGTAATCCCGTATCATATCCGCCAAACTCGCGGGTATCGGTACCACCCTGTCCTTCGCTCCCTTTCCGCCCCTAACCGTTATAATTCCCCTGTCAAGGTCGACGTCCCCGATCTTCAGGTTGCAGAGCTCGCTTACCCTCAGGCCGGCTCCGTAGAGGAGCATCACTATAAGCCTGTCCCTCTTTCTGCCCTCCGGGATGACGGACAGGAGCCTCTTAACCTCCTCCCGCGTCAGGCTCTTCGGCAGGCTCCTCGGAACCTTGGGGGGCCTCAGCTTCTCCGCCTCTTCGTCCATCTCCTCGAACCTGAAGTAGGCCCTTAAAGCCTGAACGACCAGGTTTAGACTCCTGTTTGAGTAGCCCGACCGTCTCAGCCTCGTGAGGAACCTGAGGGCAGAGCGGGCGCTCAGCTTCCCGCCCTCCCTGAGGAACCTGCTGACGTAGTACGAGTACATCCTGATGGTCTGCGGGCTCTTCCCCTCCAGATCGAGGTAGGTGGCGAAGTCCTCGACGTCTCCCGTGATGTCTCCGTCACGTCCTTCTCCGCCCATTTCCATTTCATTCCCTCACCATTTCGCTGAGGTACACCGCCCTCATGAGGTCTTCAACGAGCTTTGGATCCGTTGAGAAGACGTGTCCCTGCCCAACTATCACCTTCCCAGCGAGCCCGAGCTTCAGTATGGCCTCTCCCAGGACGTCCTCACCGGGTGGCTCTTTACCCGGGAACAGCCTGTTCCAGACGTCCCTTATGCTCAGCACCTTAGGCGTCTCCCCCGATATCTCCTCAAGGCTCTCGATCTTCTTCCTCAGTTCGAGGTTCTCCTCCTCCAGCTCCCTGTACCTCGGCAGCAGCTGGAGGGTTTTGAGACCTGCCCTCACGAGCGCGTCCTTGATCTCCTTCCTCACTATCTCGACGTCCACGTGCTCGAGATCGTGGCCGGGCGGAAGCTTCATCCTCTCCACCGCTCCGACCTTCCCTTCAAGCTCCTCCGCGAGCCTCTCAGCCAGCCCCCTGCCGACCTTGTCGGCGTCGGTCGCTATTATGATGAGATCGGCTCCCTTGGCCGCCCTCCTGGCTATGTCGAGGTTCGTGGTTGGTATTATGGCCGAGACTGTTATCCCGTATTCTCCACCGAGTGTGAGGCCCTTGAGAGCCCTGCTAACGACCTCAACGTCGCTCACACCCTCCACGAGTATTCTAACGTCAACTATCGTCACACGACCACCGTCAGGTTGTATCTCTCAACAGCTTAAAAATTCGTCCCTTACACGAAAGATTTTTAATCGGGGTTCTGTAGTTATGGCGTGCGGGGGTTGCCGAGCCTGGCCAAAGGCGCGGGATTTAGGGTCCCGTCCCGCAGGGGTTCGCGGGTTCGAATCCCGTCCCCCGCACCATCATGAAAAGGTTTATAAGATCCCCGATCACTTTTGAATCGGCTCTAAAAGAGGGGTGATGATAATGGGAAGGACTCAGAAGGTAGGATCATCCGGTAGATTCGGTCCGAGGTACGGTCTCAAGATCAGGCGCCGTGTTGCGGCGGTTGAAGCCAGAATGAAGCAGAAGCACGTCTGTCCCGTCTGCGGAAGGAAGGCAGTTAGAAGGGTCAGCACGGGAATATGGCAGTGCAAGAAGTGCGGAGCAACGTTCGCAGGTGGCGCCTATCTGCCCGTAACGCCGGCTGGAAGGGTGGCCAAGAGGCAGCAGATGAGGTCCTGAGCCTCGGGGTGGTTCCATGGTAAAAGCCGTCTACAGATGCGCCAAGTGCGGACGCGAGGTCGAGCTCGACCTTGCCACGGCCAGGGAGGTCCGCTGCCCCTACTGCGGCAGCAAGATACTCTACAAGCCGAGGCCCAAGGTTTCAAGAAGGGTCAAGGCGCTCTGAATCTCTGACTTTGAACGTGAACTGCTTTAAGGCCGGCAGGGTCGTCCGCCCTCATCTTTCTGACTCTGCCCTCGACCCCCTGATTCCGACAGGTTCATGACCTTGACGGGCATCAGTTTGAACCTGCCAGATCCAATTATTCTGCGAATGCTCCTTTCAAAATCCTTCATCTCGCTTTCATTGCTGAACTTAACCCTTGCTATGAAATCATACTCTCCGTGAAGGAGATACCCCCTGATGGGCAGCCTCTCGATCTCCTCGCTTCCAGCGTCCCACACGAGGAGTATGGCCTCGATGCTCCCTGTCATCATACTGTCAATGTAGCGGCATGCAATATATGATTTACTCAACTTGACCTGTTTTAAATACAAAAAATTGAGCTTAACTCATGTAAATTTTGATGAAATGACATCATCTACTCCGTATGTACCTCCTGCCGTCCACCTTAACGACCCTGTACACCTCCCCCTCCCTGACATCGAACGGGGGCCTCTCCATCTCAAACGTCTCGTATGACTCCATGTCCATGAGCTGAATCTCGTCCCGCTGAACGCTCGTTACCATGGCCTCTCTCTCTTCAAACTCCACGTTTTTGAGCTCCCGCGATCTAACGGTCTTCCAGTCCATGTGCACGCTGCTCCCGTCCCTTAGGCTTTTGAGCTGCATACCGCTCCCGTCCACCTTCTCTACCTCGAACACCCTGCCGCCCGTATCGCTGATCACGTCGCCCTCCCTGAACTCAGGTATCCTGACGGTCACGCTCGTTCTGTAGACCTCCCTGCTCGTCTGTCGGTCCATACCGACCAGCTCGTAGGACTCGCTTATCCTCCCGCCCATCTCGTTCACTATGGACTGGGCGACCTTTCTCGCGGCCTTCTTTGATCCCATGTAAAAGTCCAGCCCCTCCTCCTTCTCTATCGTGTCCTGTATGAATCCCATCCTGTCCCGCTTCATGACCCTGTCCACGGCCCTCTCGACTATCCTGCTGACCCTCTTCCTCTCGTCGTCGGCCAGCTTCCGCCCCTCTGCCCTGACCTGAAGTATCGCCTCGAAGTAGCCGCCGAGGAACTTCTGACAGCGGGGACACACCGTCTGGGTGACCCTGACCTCGACCACCCTGCTCTCGTCGTGAAGTATCCTCTGATCAGGGTGTATGCGGGCCTTTACCCTGACCCTGTAACTGAGGATGAAGGGGAAGGAGTCAGTGTGCCGGGAGAGAAACTCAAAGCTTACGAGGGCTTCTCCGACGGGCACCTCATCCGCGGCCTCGATCTCTTCAGGCGCGACTATCCTGAACTTTCTCACCCGTTCATCAAGCCTGACGCTCTCCGATAGGGCTACTTCTCCGGCCTCCCTGACTATGTCCTCAACGTCGTAGCTCTGCGGATCAACCCATCTTCCTGCCCTGACGTAGCTCCCGCAGTTCCCGCAGATCGCAGTCTCCACCACGTCGGGCATCTTAAGCACGGGATTCTCCCTTACGAAGCACACCTGACAGAGGCCGTCGATCAGGGGGCCTCCATCTTCCTCGCTTATTCCACACCTGTAGCAGAACCTCATGATCATCACCACATCAGTCTCGCCATCTGCGCGTGGGGGACGCCGTCTATCCTGAGGATCCTTCTCTCGTCGACGTATCCAAGCTCCACCGCTCTTTCCACGCATCTCTCGCCCACCAGGTTGGCTATCGTCGCCTCTCTGAGAAGTCCGTCGAGGGCTTCCTCTTCCACCTTCTCTCCCCCGTAGAACTTCTCCCTGACCTCGAGCTTCAGTTCCCCCTCCCTGAACGTCCTTCCGAGCAGTTCCTCATCGCACGCTGCGAGGAGAACCTCACCTTGTACCCTGTACACCTTCACGTATATCACCCGCTCCACCGTTCCCCGTTTGATTGAGGGGGTCTTAAACCTAATCCCCGCCACACCGAAAGACTTATTTTTTCTAACATATAGTTATTTAAGGGTGAGAGCGTGGATCTCGATGATCTCCTCAGCATTCTCGGCAGCGAGACGAGGCGGAAGATTTTAATCCTGCTGACCAGAAGGCCCTACTTCGTCAGCGAGCTCAGCCAGGAGCTTGGAATAGGCCAAAAGGCGGTCCTGGAACACCTGAAGATACTCGAGGGCGCGGGGCTGATAGAGGGCAGGGTGGAGAAGATACCCCGGGGCAGGCCAAGGAAGTACTACACCATAAAGAAGGGATTCAGGCTGGAGATACTGCTTACCCCCTACAGATTTGGAACCGAGTTCTATGAGGCCAGGGGCGGCAGAAGGGGAGAGGAGTACCTGCAGGCCCGCAGGATAATAAAGTCCACTGAGCCTCCGCGGAAGAAGATAAAGGAGCTTGCGGAATTCTTAGAAGAGCTGGAGAGCAGGATAGATGAGATAGCGGAGATGAGGAAGGAGCTTGAAGAGGTTAGGCTTCTCACAGAGACCTACATGGAGAACCTGCTCAGAAGGATAGAGAAGGAGAACGAGGAAGAACTGAGGCAGATACTTGGGGAGCTTCCCGAGGACATAGTCAAGAAGCTTCAGCCCGAGTTGAAGGGCACCTCCCAGTGATACCGCTACCGCACGGGTCTCTTCTCGGACGCTTCTTCGTCAGGAACCGCAGAACTGGAGCCTCAACAGACCCAAAACTTAATTTAGATGAATCCCCAATCAGTGTGTTAGCGCGAGCTTCGGTTTGGTCCTGACGCTGATGGTGATGGAGGTGTGCGCATGCCGGTGCTGAAGGAGGTTAAGGAGATAGCGGATAAAATCAGGAACATGGAGATACGGGGGGCGGGGAAGATAGCCCGCTACGCGGCTTACGCCCTCCAGCTTCAGGCGGAGGGGAGCAAATGCAGGGACGCCACCGAGCTGTGGGAGGAGATGAAGGCAGCTGCAAAGCTTCTGTTTGAAACGAGGCCGACCGCGGTGTCTTTACCGAACGCCCTCAGGTACGTGATGCACAGGGCCAAGGTGGCCTACTCAGGCGGGGCGGACGTTGAGCAGCTGAGGTTCGTCATAGTAACGGCCGCCAAGGAGTTCATACACAACTCCAAGAGCGCCGTCAGGAGGATAGGCGAGATAGGCGCCAAGAGGATAGAGGAGGGAGACGTCATAATGACCCACTGCCACAGCAAAGCCGCCATAAGCGTCATGAAGACCGCTCACGATCAGGGAAAGAACATCAAGGTGATAGTCACCGAAACGCGTCCGAGGTGGCAGGGGAAGATAACCGCGAGGGAGCTCGCCGATTACGGGATATCCGTCATATACGTGGTCGACTCCGCGGCGAGGCATTACATGAAGATGACCGACAAGGTCGTCATGGGGGCAGACTCGATAACCGCCAACGGAGCGGTTATAAACAAAGTGGGAACTGCGCTGATAGCCCTAACGGCTAAGGAGCACAGAGTTTGGACGATGATAGCGGCCGAGACGTACAAGTTCCACCCGGAGACGATGCTCGGTCAGCTGGTCGAGATAGAGATGCGCGATCCGACCGAGGTCATACCTGAGGAGGAGCTCAGGGAGTGGCCCCACAACATCGAGGTGTGGAATCCTGCGTTTGATGTCACCCCTCCCGAGTACGTTGACGTGATAATAACCGAGAGGGGCATAATACCCCCCTACGCGGCCATAGACATCCTGAAGGAAGAGTTCGGATGGGCCCTGAAGTACAAGGAGCCCTGGGAGGATTGAGCGGATAAAAATAGAAACGGGGCGCTGCTGCCCGCTTCCTTCATTTCCCAGCTATCCTGACGTTCTCAAACATCACGTATGGCGTCGTCATCGTGTTCCTGAAGGGCATGACCCTCTGTTCGCTTGACGTCTCAGCGGCCTGCTTGAGGAGCTCATAAACGTTCCCTGCTATGAGGAAAACGCTCGAACCAACTACTTCACCGTTCTCGATGAGGAAGGCCGGGTTAGCCGTCACAGCGAAGTTTCCGTTGTCGGGGTTGCTCGTGTGGGCCCCCTGGAATCCGTCCACGAAGTAGCCGTGCTCGATATCGGCGATCATATCCTCAAGTGAACGCTTCCCGTTTTCTATAACGACGTTGTGGAAGCCTATGTTGATCCCGCCGCTTCTCAGGTCGCGCTTTCCGTTTCCGGTGCTCTCCGTTCCGTGGATTCTGGCCCAGTAGTTGTCCCATATAAACCCTTTGAAGACCCCGTCCTCTATTATGACGTTCCTGCGCGTTGGAACTCCCTCACCGTCGGCTACAACGGGGTCAATTGAGAGCGGATGGAACGGGTCGTCGTACAGTGTTATGGCATCGCCCGCTATCCTCTCACCAACCCGATCCGCCAGGGGCGTCGTCTCCTTGACGAGTCTCTCGCCGCTGAACGCAGGAAGGAGGGCATAGCTGAACAGTCCTGCAATCGCCCACGGGGCCAGGATCACAGGCACCTCTTCGTTCCTGCTCGGGCTGACGCTGTAGGCCCACCTGACCTTCTGGACGGCCTTTTCAACGACGCCCTCCACGTCAAGGTTGAGATCCCTGCGTGCATCGAAGTCGAATATCCCCGGTGTCACGGTGTTTCCCTTCTTTCCAACGAGCTCTATGAAGAAGAAAGCCGCTCCTCCCTCCTGGAACACATCTACCCCGTGTGAGTTGATGATGCGCCTCTCCTCCCAGGAGACGCCGCCCTCTCCTCCCGCAACGATCACGTGTTCGTCGTCCTTACGGGCGAGCTTGATGGCGTTCACGAGCATCTCCACGAGGACGTCAGAAGAGGCCTCCTTGAGCTCGTAGTTGGGCTCGGGCTTCTCACGGTACTTCCCGGGCTCCGGCAGGGAGACCCACTTCTCGTCCCTGCTGTTGAGCCCTGCCATCTTCGCGGCCTGCTCTATGGCCTCCTTAACGCGCTTCTCGTCGTCGCTGTCCACTATGGCCAGGCCGAGGCGCTTGTCCTTTATCCCGCGGACTATCGTTACCGCCCCGCTCCTCGCTGATGCCATCGAAATCTCGTTGAGCTCGACACTCGCGCTGACGTCCCTCGAGCGGTAAACGGCAATCTCAACCTCATCGAAGAGCTTCTCAGCGTAGCGTATTAGGTTCTCCATCGTCACCACCTCACCCGATAAGAATGCCGCCGTCAAACTTCATGTGCGGTCCGCCCGAGCTTACGAAGGCGGTCTGTCCCTTGCCGCAGAACCCGATCTCAAGGCCAAAGTCCTTGCCGACGGCGCTTATCTTCTTGAGGGCCTCTATCGCGACGCCGGTAATCGAGGTGTCCCTTATCGGCTCGGCTATCTCGCCGT
>JAADEC010000027.1 GCA_013153595.1 Thermococci archaeon
CCTATGCTTCCTGACGTTATACTTCCTGTTCCTGCGGAGATGGAAACACGGGGTGAAAAATCATGATGATACGACGGAAGCCCTCCAAAAACATGAAGGTTAGATGGCTTTTGCTGTTTGCAGTCGCTTTTTCTATTTTTACTCCAGGTCTAATGGTTATTGGGGACTTTTACTGCGCCATAAGGAAGCGATTGTAGTGGTTCCGCTTTGGTTTGTGTGGCTTTGTTACTTAGTTCCAGCTGGTTCAATAGTTTACGATGTGTGGAGCCTCTTGATAGCTGAAAGGAATCCCTGGAAGAGGATTGAAGTTAGATACCGTGAACTTACTTTCCTGATGTTCCTTGTAGTTTCAGCGTGTGCTTGGCTGTTTACTCATAGCTTGGCTATCACACTACCACTCGTGGCCTCTACTGTTATCTACGGTTTCGGCATTGCTAAGACCAAGTACTTGGAAGTGTTCTATCCAATTTTCCTTGGAATTAGCGTTTTAATCGAATTCCATAATCACATATCTTTGCTCTTAATTGGAGAGGCGCTGTTAATGGTTTATTTTCTCCTGCTGAAGCGTATCCCCGAGATGACAAAATACAGAGAGGAGCTAAGCCATGGAAACGCCTGAGATCTTAACTCCGACAAACATGCGGGAGGATTTAGCAGCGATGATTACGGTAAATAACGAGCTGGCGAATTATTACTTTGGGAAAAGGCCGTGGCTCTCTACTGGCTCATATAAGGATAGATTTGAGGGATATTCATATCTCGTTAAAGCAAGGTTCAATAATGGAATCATAACCAGTGACATACTTGGAATAACAAGCAATTCTCCATCAGCGGGAGAGAAAGTCGAGACGGCAGTAAAAGCTGCGGGCATAGCAAGCTCAGTACTTCAGAAAGTAGCTGAGTATGCGGGGCAACTGGAGACAATAGCGAGCGGGCCATTGGGGAAAATAGCAGCCAAAGTTATCCCTGTTTTGGACTTTGTTTCATGGTTCCTGACTGCCAGAGATTTTATAAATTGGCTTAGGGCACCTACTCCATCGGATGGGGATAACAACAACGTGATAGGAGGATGATACATGTGAACAATCGCTCCAATGTCTTCAGGCTCTCTCTTTTTATTTACCTTTTGATAATGTTGTATTCCGCTTACAAAGTCAAAGTTAACGACTCTAAGTGGTTTGGATACACGTTTATGGGAGTCTCGTTATGGATCGTGGGGATTATCCTTGCAACCCCTACGGGCAAGACTTCAAGCTGGTACAGGGCTGATAAACTCCTGAGTTATCCCCTTCTTTCACTGGTGATTTTTATAGTGGCATGTCATTCCTCAGACTTGTTCGACTTTCTTCTTAAGACTATAATCCTGTCCGGGGTGGGTGAGTTGCTGGTGTACATCTTGCAAAAAAGGCTCAATAGAAAAAACATCTTAGCGTATTACTTAGTATTAGTGATACTTGCATGGGCACTTTCCTATGGTTACTTTCTTATCCCTCTGACATACACCCTATTCGTACTTTACTGTGCTACAACCCTGCTACAAGTAATTAATGAGGAGAGAATAGCCCAATTAACATGACTAATGGTTGGTTGCGGGAAATTCCCGGTTATCACATGAGGATGATGGTAACTCCGTAGCTGGGGGTGATGTCGTGGGGGTAAGTATGCGCGTCTCCCTTCCTCTCATTTTTCCGGGACTTTTGATTATCTCTACCCTTCAGATAATGGGAGCAGTTTCCGGCAGAAAGGATGGGGTAGCAGCTGGAGCGCTGTTTTCAACGGTGATTCTGCCTTTTCTCTTTGCGGGCTATTACCTATCAAGAAATAGGGAAGAAATTAAATGGGTGCGCGATGTACTGCCGGTTTTGGGGTTTTATCCTTTTGTATATTCTGTCAAAAGCCCTTTCTCATGGATTTTGGCAGGATTGATAATTTTGATTCCAGCTCTCTCAACGAGATACCATAGATATAGGGATAACCAGACCACTTCTGTTATTTTTGTTCTTTCTCTGTTAGCATGTCTTGGTATACCGAGTAGGAGCCTCACAGTGATTGGGCTGGTGCTCCTATCTCTGGTGTATTACATCTTCAGGAGAAGGCTGGAACTGCAGTATCTTACGTCGTACATAATCCTGTGGACGTTTTTGGACTATGCGTACCACGTAGGCTATTTCATATTTGGTCTGGGAGTGCTCTTTGGATTTATTGTGTTTGGAACAGTTCACAATGCCACCAGGAGGATTTATATATGATTGAAGCAAAGTTCAGCGGGCTGAGCTATCCAGTCTCTGACAACAACGCAGTGGTGGGGGGATGACCATGGACGTTTTCCTCCTTATCTCTATTTTCATCTGGGCTGTTATCGGAATAGGGGCTCTTGTCTCAGAGCGTAAGGCATTGGTGGGAACCGGTGCACTACTGGCTTCCGTTGTATACCTTGTCGAGGTCAGCCATGGAAACAACGATATTATGGCCTTCATTGCGGTATCTTTGCTCTGGCTGTCTCTATCGCTGCTGAGTTTTGCATGGGCCCTCAGGGGAATAAGCAGAAGGAGGCTGAATCGGCCTGCTCCTTCATAGCTCTCGGTTATTTACCGGTATTTGCAGTGCTGCTCCTTAAGTACGGGGCAATAGCCTCCGTTGGAATTCTCCTGTGGTTTGGCCTGTGGTACGGTTTTCGCGGGGTATGCAACCGAGGAAGGATGAGGATTGCTTTAACCTATTTCCCCCTGCTGCTGGCGGCAGTGATCTTCCGCACGCCCATTGCGGTGTCCTACGGAACCCTGCTCTGGTGGCTTCATGAGGATGTGAAGAAACTCCCGTAGCATGCCGCCCCGGGATGATCGCAATAATGCTGTTGGGGGATGATGGGAATTATTAAATTCTCCATGTTTAAGTTTCGTGTTTAATTTTAAGCTTCCCTGCGGAACCTGCAACGGGACGTAGGTGATCCTCACGGATGGGGGCGGGTGGTTGAGTCTTGACAGCTGATCCGTACGGCTAACATCCGCGGTGGAAGAAGTCTTTTAACCCCTCCATCCAACTCCCTCCGGTGGTCGGGATGAGGCTCACCGTTCGCTACTTCGCGCGTTACCGCTCGCTGGTCGGGAAGGGTGAGGAGGAGCTTGAGGTGCCCGAGGGAATAACCGTGGCGGAGCTGATGGAGATACTCAAGGAGAGGCATCCCGTCCTTGAGACGGAGGTCTTCGCCGAGGATGACGAGTTCGCTGACGTTAACGTCTCGCGCAACGGCCGCTACGTTCGCTTCGACGAGGTTCTGAGGGACGGCGACGTGGTCGCGATATTCCCGCCCGTTAGCGGCGGTTGAGTCTCGTGTCCGTCGTTCATGCCGTCACCAGATGTACAGAACGAGGGCTATCATGAGCTGGTTTGAGAAGTTGTCGTCGGGCGGCAGTTCGTGGAACTCCGTGAGGGTGCCAACCAGAGCCGCCAAAAGTGCAAGGGGAAGCTGGAAGAGGGGGATGAGAATAACCAGGGCCGTGATGAAGTACGCCAAGCTCCCCTCAAGGCTCTTCCCGTTCGAGAACCGGTGTCTGCCAAATGCCCTGCCGACGATGGCGGCCATGCTGTCCCCGAGAGTTGCAACAGATATGGCACCTATGGCTATGTTCTTTGAGAAGAAGTAGACGATTATGAGCGCCGCGAGGGTGAAGTATATGTGGGCCGCTATTCCGCTGTGCTCGCTCTCCCTTTCTATGTTACGGACCTTCCTCTCGAGGTTTTCGACCGTTACAGCCGCGTCTTCTTTTATGAGCTTGAGGCGCCTTTTTATCTCTTCCCTGAGGCTTTCCACTATTCTTAGGGGTTCAAGAGCTATGAACACCGCTAAAAACACTGCAACGTATGTGAGCGCCACGTCTCTGCCGAACAGAATGTAAACTGCGGGTATGCTGAGACCGGTAAGATGAAGGGCCTTTCTCTTCGCCTCGTTCTTCAGTGAGGTCATGGCATCACCTGTCCTCAAGTTTTTTTATAACGTTAAGGGCCTCGTTCAGGTTTTTAACTGTGTAATCCGCGTTCTTTGCCTTCTTCATCCTGAAGTACCCCCTTTTAACCAGTATACCCGTTGCTCCTATGCACTTGGCTCCCATCATGTCGGTGTCGTCCCTGTCGCCCACCACGTAGACGCTTCCGTCTGAGAGTCTGTTCACGACCAGTCTGAAGTTGTAGGGTTCGAACTTCGTGTGTCCTGTCTCCCCGCTTATCACGATCATGTCGAAGTACTCCCTTATTCCAAGGTGCTCAAGCTTCTTCCTCTGCCACTTCGACGAGGAGTCCGTTACGAGGGCGATTTTAGCCCCCATCCTCTTTATTCCCTCAAGAAACGGTCGGGCATCCGGATAGAGCCTCAGGTTTGAGAAGAAAACCCTGTCGATGATCCTGTGTATGTCCGCCAAGAAGTCCGGGTTGACGCTACCGTATATATCCTCGAGTACCCTCTCGGTTATTCCCCTGAGGTCCAGGAGGTGAAGGCTTCGCTCCTTCTCCAGGTGCCTGTACCTTGAGAACAGAAGGTACGATATCGCCCTCAACTTGAACCTCAGGATCAACTCAAACGCCATCCTAACGATCGCCTTCCTTCCCGCTTCCCAGGTGTTGCAGAGGGTGTCGTCGAGGTCAACTATCACGAGCATCTTTCTCTCAACTTGTTAACTGCCGCACCTTTAATAACGTTAACGTCCCACCCACCACGCTCTGATCTTTAACTTTAAAAAGCCTTGACCGGATTCATACCCGATGAGGGAGGTTCTGATAGTCGCCGGTCTGTTGCTCGTACTGATCGGCTTCATGCTGATATTCGTGGGTACGGTGATTGGATCGGAGGGTAGCGGAGCTGAGACGGGCGGGGTGATAATGATAGGGCCCATACCGATAGTCTTTGGAACGAGCCGGAGAATGGCGGTGGGCGCGATGGTACTGGCCGTTCTCCTGATGGCGCTCTGGCTGGCTTTCTTCGTCTTCAGCATGGGCATGAAGAGGTGATCACGTGCAGTACCTGCTCTCCCTCGCGGTTCTCCTCGTGACGGCCAAGAGCCTTGAATGGGTTTTCGAGCGGTTCAGGATACATCCTATAGTCGCACACGTCCTGACGGGCATAATCCTCGGTCCTTTCCTCTTGGGGGTTGTCAGCCCTGGTCCGAACCTGAAGGTCCTCGCGAACTTCGGGCTCATCATGATGATGCTCTACATGGGCCTTACGAGCAACTTCTCGGCCATAGCTCAGAACACGCGGAGGGCGGTAATAGTGGCGTCGCTTGGCGTCGCCTTTTCCCTGTTCTTCGGTTTCGTGACTGTCATCTACTTCGGGCGAACCGTTACGGCCGCTCTCTTCGTTGGAGTCACCCTCGGGAACACAGCGATAGAGGTTACGAGCGGCGTCCTTCTCAGGGAGAAGGTGAAGAGAACCGTGTCCTCGGTTCTGATGGGGGCTGCCTTCGCCGATGATATAATCGCGGTTTACCTGATAGGCATAGTCACCGCGCTCATGCATGGAAGCCTCAACCTAAGCGGGTTCATCGTTCTGACCATCAAGATATTCACCTTCATAGCCTTCGTTCTCCTGATATCTGAGTACGTGTTCAAGAGATCGAGGAGGTTCTACGCCATAATACGGAACGCAAACGTCTTCTTCACGTTCACCCTTATCCTGACGTTCTCCCTCGCCATACTGGCCGATGAAATAGGCCTGAATCAGATAATAGGGGCTTACCTGGCAGGGCTCACGATAAGCAGGCTTAGGGAGAGGAAGGATCCTCTGGTCGTCACGAGGATAAAGCTCAACGAGCTCACAGACAGTCTCAAAGTCGTCCTGACGGAGTTCTTCATACCCCTCTTCTTCATATACGTGGGACTGATGTTCAACCCGCCGCACGGTGCTCTGAACCCCGTGCTGATACTGCTCCTTTACGTATCGGCGGTTATGGGGAAGCTCATCGGATGTTCGCTCGGCAGCAGGATCACGGGTATGAACTGGCGGGACTCCATTGCGGTCGGGATAGGAATGGGTGGAAGGGGAAGCCTTGAGCTCGCCATACTAAACTTCGGACTCGCGGCGGGCATAATAGACAGGTCTCTCTTCGCGAGCGTGGTCACGGTATCGATGATGTGCGCCTTCACTACCCCCCTGTTCTTCGGGAAGTACCTGAGGAAGTTCGGCAGATCCACGGGTTAGTGCGAAGGGTTTTAAACCGTACGATTCATCACACACCGGGCGCATGGCGATGAGATTTCCCTCCGATGGAATGGAAGAGGATGAAGTCATCAGGGAGCTAAAAATAAGAACCCGTGAGGATCTCACTTTTGATTCCGGTAGAATACTCGGTTCCATGTGCACGTCCCCGCACCCTCTTGCTCGCAGGGTTTTTGAGATGTTCATTGACAGGAACCTTGGGGATCCCGGCCTTCACACAGGGAGCAGAAGGATAGAGAAAGAAGCAGTCGGCATGCTGGCGTCGCTTCTGGGGCTCGAGGGAGGCTACGGGCACATAGTGTCAGGGGGAACCGAGGCCAACATCCTCGCCGTCAGGGACATGAGGAACATGAGCGATTCGGAGAAACCGGAGCTTGTACTCCCGAGGAGTGCCCATTTTTCGTTCCTCAAGGCCAGCGACATGCTCGGCGTCAGGCTGGTCTGGGCTGAACTCAGGGATGACTACACCGTTGACGTCCGCGACGTGGAGAGGAAGATAACCGATGATACAGTTGGGATCGTGGGGATAGCAGGAACCACAGGGCTCGGCGTGATTGACGACATTCCTGCCCTGAGCGATCTGGCCGTTGATTACGGGCTCCCTCTTCATGTGGACGCCGCGTTTGGCGGGTTCGTTATACCCTTCGCGAAGGCCCTCGGCTACGATCTGCCGGACTTCGATTTCAGGCTCAGAGGGGTTTCAAGCGTTACCGTTGACCCCCACAAGATGGGGATGGTGCCCATACCCGCCGGGGGCATAATCTTCAGGGATAAGAAGGCCCTGGACTCCATAAGCGTCCCCGCATCCTACCTGGCGGGAGGGGGTGTCAGTCAGGCCACAATAACGGGAACGAGACCCGGGGCAAGTGCCCTGGCAACGTGGGCCCTCATAAAGCACCTCGGCTTTTCAGGCTACGTGAGGGTTGTCGACAGGGTCATGAAACTGAGCAGGTGGTTCGCCTCGCGGATTAAGCTCATGGACGGGCTCAGACTTGTGAGGGAGCCGGTCCTCAACATAGTGTCCTTCACGTCCACGGCGATGGATGTTGGGACCCTGGGAACCGAGCTGAGGGCGAGGGGATGGGGTGTCAGCGCTCACAGGGGGTACATAAGGATAGTTATGATGCCCCATGTCAGGAAGGAGAACCTTGAGGAGTTCCTGCGGGACGTGTCTCTTCTGCTTGCGGGGAACGCCTCCAACCTCTAACGCTGGGCTATGGTCTTTTTCATGTTCCCTGTTCAGATCCTCAATGTTACCTCAGAAAATAGAAAAACTTATAAGTACTAAACTCGATTATCAGTTGAGAACTATTTACGGTGGTGTACATGAAACGTGTGTATATAGTTGCAATGGCGGTTGTTGCCATGCTGTTGCTCGGCGTTGGGTCCGCCTACTTCAGCGACGTTGCCAAGTCCAACGGCAACAGCTTCTCGTCAGGTGAGTTTGATGTTGCCGTGAGCAAGGATGGGCACAGGTTCTACGATGACTACAAGCTTTTCTCCTTCGATGGAATGAAGCCTGGTGACGAGAGGATCGTCAGGTTCTACGTGAAGAACAGGGGGGACGTTCCGGTATCTAAGATATCGATGAGGCTAAACGTCGCGGACAGGGAGGATGGAAAACTCTCAAAGGCAGAGGCTCTGGTGGATAACACGACCGAGGTCGGAGAGCTGAGCCCCAATCTCGTGATCACCTCGTTCAACGTGACCGTCGGAAACGTGACACGCACGCTTAGTGAGTACATCGGAAAGAGCCTGAAGGATCTCAACGGAACCGATATAGAACTCTTCTCAGGCAGGCTTGAACAGAACGAGAAGATAGAGGTGACGATGGGGATAAAGTTCCGGGAAGACGCGGGCAATGAGTGTCAGACTGATATAGCCGACGTCAACATGACCCTCTACGCGACCCAGTGACACGAGGGACTTCCCTCGTTTATTTTCTGTTTCTGTGGTGTTTCCCCGTCCGCTTCACGCATGATCGGCCATCCCAGCGTCGTGACTCGAAAGCCTTATATCCTGTTGCGGGAAATCCGCAGAGGCGATGATGAGTGATGGGCGAACCGACCCGCCTGTGGGGAAGGAAAGGTGATCTCTGAGCCGGTATTGGAGTGCGCACCATCCGCTAAACTTCTGAGAGTATCTTTGATATCCCTGCTTTTCAAGGCGCGGGATACGCGTGGTCGTACCACCACACTTAAATACAACGGGTGACAAAATTCACATGAATATGAGGTTTTCGGGATGATGAGTTCAGCCTTGACGGATCCGTGAAGATGGAGTGACGGTCTGACCGTTTCATTATTTTTGATCCCTGCCGGACTGGAATCGGCGGCGGAGGGAGGAGGTAGCAGGAGTGCGAAAGGTTTAAATATTATGTGCATATGCACATAACTGGAGGGGTTAGATGAAAGAGGTCTACAAGCCCATGTGGGTGTCAATAGCAGGCAACGTGCTCCTGGCGGCCATAAAACTGGTGGTCGGGGTTACCTACTCCAGCATAGCCCTCATATCCGATGGAATTCACTCCCTGAGCGATGTCATCACGAGCGTTGGGGGGTACTTTGGTATAAAGGTGTCCCTGAAGCCTGCGGATTCCAGCCACCCATTCGGCCACTCACGTTTTGAGCCCCTCGTGGCCTTTATAATGGGCGAGGTTCTTCTGCTGGTTGCCTACGAGATAGCCAGGGATGCCGTCCTCAGGATCATTCACCCGGTGAATGAAACCGTGAACGCCCTTATGATCGGTGTGGCCGTGATCTCCATAGCGTCCAAGGAGGGGATGTTCAGGTATTCCTACAGCGTGGGAAAGCGGCTCAACAATCAGATCCTCATAGCCGACTCCTATCATCACCGAAGTGATGCTCTAAGCAGCGTGGCCGTTCTCGTGGGCTTGGCGGCTCAGAGACTTGGATTTAGATACGGAGATGCAGTCGCCGCGCTGTTCGTGACGGCATTCCTCGTGAAGGTTTCGATAGACATAATACTGACCAACATGAAGTACCTGACGGGCTCCTCTCCAGACGGCGACATCTGCAGGGAGATCCGTAGAAGGGCGTTGAGCGTCGATGGAGTTCTTGGGGTTCATGATCTGAGGGCTCACTACGTTGGAACCAAGCTTCACGTTGAGCTCCACATCGAGGTCTCCCCTGATACGGATCTGAAGAAGGCCCACGACATAGCCGAAGCTGTTAAGAAGGCGGTGGAAGACATCGATGAGGTTGAGGTCGCCTTCGTTCACGTGGATATAAAGGGGATAACGAGGTAGGGGTGCCCTGGATGGAAAGATATCTGCGTCAGATACCGGTACTCGGTGAGGAGGGGCAGGAGAGGCTCAGGGACTCCACAGTGCTTATCGCGGGTCTCGGGGGTCTGGGCAGTCCTGCAGCCTACTACTTAGCCGCCGCAGGTGTCGGAAGGCTTGTGCTCGTCGACGATGGGGCAGTGGAGCTGAGCAACCTGAACAGGCAGATCCTTCACCGGGAACGGGACGTGGGGAGATCGAAGGTTGAATCCGCCGCTGAAAAGCTCTCCGAGCTGAACCCCACCATAAGCATCGTGTCAATGACGACGAGGATAACCCCAGATAACTCCCTCGATCTCCTGAAGGAGGCGGGTGCGGATGTTGTCGTCGATTGCCTGGACAACTTCACGGCCAGATACGCTTTGGCCGACGCGGCGTGGCGTCTCGGGGTTCCTTTCGTCCATGGGGCCGTGGAGGGTCTCTACGGACAGGTGACTACGATCCTCCCTGGGAGGACCCTCAGCCTCAGGGAGCTGTTTCCCAAAGTTGGGGACAGGGAGGACATCCCGATACTTGGACCGACGGCTGGGGTGGTGGGGTCTATAGAGGCATTGGAGGCGATTAAACTGATAACGGGAGCTGGAAAGCCGCTGCTTAACAGACTTCTCATAGTGGACCTGACCGATTACTCGTTCGAGGTGGTGTCCCTCGAGCGTTAGTATTCAGGGATAGTAATTCAGAACTTTTTTAAGCTGGTTGAACAACAGATCCCGGTGGTTTGTGTGGGAGGTTTCCACGACCTCGCGAGTTCAATAAGACCCGGTGACGTGATCCTCCTGCAGTACGGGAGTATGGATACGCCCGCTCTTATATTTCATCAGGTCGCAAGGTGGGGGCTTGAGAACGGCTACGCCGTGGTCGTTAACGACGTCCTGAACTCCCTTTATATCTACAAGCAGCACCTCAGGCTGTTCGGTGTTGACACAGCCTTCATGGATGAGATCTATTCCATCAAGTGGGGCGGAAAGCTATACGTCGGCAACGTCGTGAGGACGGTGAACATCGGCAGCCCTGCGGTCGAGGTAATGGGCGAGTACAAGAGCAGCATCGAGGACATCATGAGGAGAACTGGTGGGAGGATCCTGGTGATATTCACAGGCGCTGAGAGGGTTTTCATACCCTACTACCAGCTCGTGGAGGACATACTGGTCATACTCAACGGCATGCTGCCCCACCTCGGGGACGAGCGCATGGTGTCGTTCTACCTCCTGAACACGGACGTTGCCAAGGGCATCTCCAGTCTCGTGTCCCTTGCGTTTCAGGGCGTGGCGACCATCGTTGTTAGGTGCAGGACCGATAACAGGACCGGCGAGGTTGCCTACGAGGTAACGAAGAGGATAGGTCCCTGACCATTGATTACACAGATATGACCCATGATGCCCTATTTTAGGAAACATTTTTAAGCCTTGTTCTCAAATTTCTTCAGGTGATACCATGACGATAAAAGCGCCTCCAACGTTAAACGTTCCGGGCATGGGTGCTGATCCCCTAACCCAGAGGATAAAGGAGAAGCAGAAGAAGTGGAGATACAAAATAGCGGTCCTGAGCGGTAAGGGCGGCGTCGGAAAGAGCACGGTCGCGGTGAACCTCGCAACGGCCCTGGCCAAGTTGGGCTACTACGTTGGGGTTCTCGACGCCGACATACACGGTCCGAACGTTGCCAAGATGTTAGGCGTTGACAAGGCAGAGGTCCTCGCGGAGAAGCTTGAAGACGGCAGGTTCGAGATGATACCGCCGGTGAACGACTTCATGGGTCAGGTAACGCCGATAAAGGTAATGAGCATGGGCTTCCTCGTTGGAGAGGATCAGCCAATAATCTGGCGCGGCCCGCTGGTTACGAAGGCCATAAAGCAGCTGCTTGGGGACGTTAAGTGGGGCGAGCTCGACTTCATGATAATAGACTTCCCACCCGGAACCGGGGACGAGATACTGACGGTTACCCAGAACGTCCAGCTGGATGCGGCGATAATAGTGACCACCCCGCAGGAGGTCGCCCTGCTCGATACTGGGAAGGCCCTGAACATGATGAAGAACATGGAGATCCCCTACATAGCAGTCATAGAGAACATGAGCTACCTGATCTGCCCACACTGCGGCAGCGAGATAGACGTTTTTGGTAAAGGCGGCGGAAAGAAGCTCGCCGAGAACGAGGGCGTTGGTTTCCTTGGCTCCATCCCGATAGACCTCAGTGCGAGAGAGGCAAGTGATTCGGGCATTCCAATCGTCCTGCGCGATGACTCGGTGGCAGCAAAGGCCTTCATGGAGATCACGAGAAAGCTCCTGGACGATTTAGGGGTCGGGGAGCAGTCCAACTCGGAGTGATCGTCGAACTATCGCCCGTTATCCCCGCATTTTAATGTTCTTTTCTGTTCTTCGATGGCCATCATAAAACGAAAACCTATATATAGTTAGTTCGCGCTAACTGTACATTGGTCATAATTTAGGGAGATTAAATCTTCTGGGGGTCGTGGGATTGCCGAAGAAAAACATCAAAGAGCTCATGGAACTTGCAATGGAGATTGGAGGAGAGGAGGCTCAGCTGGTTGTTAAAGCTCTCCAGAAGAAAAAAGAGGCGACCGATGAGGAACTGGAAGAGATGACAGAGATACGGGTCAACACCATTCGCAAGGTTCTCTACAGCCTTCATGAGATGGGTCTGGCCGACTTCAAGCGAGTGCGGGACAAGGAGAGCGGCTGGTATTACTACTACTGGCACCTTGAGACGAAGAGGCTTCCTGAGCTGATAAAGGCAAGGAAACTGAAGGAGCTTGAGCGGCTTAAACGCGAACGTGACAGTACACCGCAGGTGTACTTCTGGTGCGGGAAGGAGGGACACCCCACGATGACCCTTGATGAGGCGTTCGAGTACGAGTTCAGGTGCCCACTCTGCGGCGACATAATGATGCAGTACGACAACACGGAGAAGATAAGGGAGCTCGATGAGATGATAGAGCGGCTTGAGGTCGAACTCGGTATCAGAAAAGTGGTGGGCGGAGGCAACAACGGGAAGAAAAGCAGAAGACGAAAGGAGCAGGCCAGACCTGTTAGGAGCTCGCTCGGAGCCGCAGGAGCGTGACCTCAATGGGTTCCAGTGTGATAATACCCGAGAAGGTGTACGGGGACAGATCAGGGTTTTCAAAGCTTCAGAGAATGATGGGCGTTCTTCTTGGAGATCTCCACGTCGAGTGGAGGCTGTCCGTGGTGGACAAGCAGTGGGTGAAGGTGTCAGTTGAAGGTGAGGACGAGGAGATCGCCACGTCACTCATAAGGAAGGAGTTTGGACAGATACCCGTGAGGCTCAGCTCGATAAGGGAGGGTGAGGTTCTCCGGGGAAGGCTCATAGACGTGGGCAAGGTTGGATACGGAATCTACGTCGACGTGGGCGTGCTAAGTCCGAGACCAAAAGATGCCTTGGTGCCCCTTTACTGGCTTAAGAAGACGTTCTGGGAGGCCCCCCTGCGGGCTATCGCCGATGGGATGGGATGGGTGGACGGTCTGCCCGTTGAGGTTGAGATAACCAGGGTTGAGTTTGGAACCAGGGAGATAGAGGCGGTTTTTTCAGACGATCAGCTTGCGAAGTTCAGGGAATGGAGAAGCGACGGTCTTGACAAGCTCCTCATAGCAGGGACTATACAGGAGAACGTTGAAAAGGCCCTCTTGGAGACGGGACACCACAGGGACGTCAGGAGGATCGAGGAGCTGGGCCTCATGGAGACGCTCGTGGTTCTGAAGAAAGGAACCGACGCTCCCGGGATCATAAAGGAGATAGGGCCCCTGATAAGAAGTGCCGCTATAGGCTCCATCAGGCCGGGTTCGGATGGCTGAGACGCTACCTGCCTCCCGCAATAATGCGCACGGTGGTTATTAGAAGGGCCGTGAAGAAATAAGGTACCGCTGATGCAGTAAAAATGGCGCCGAGACCTATAACGATGGTGGATATTGACAGGAACGGTGTTGCGCCTTTTGATCTCACGTGGATGTCCCCTCTTACGGCCATGTAGCCCAGCAGGGTCAGCGGGAGGAGGAGCTGCAGGATCACGGATCCATCGGTCAGGGTTCCCCCTCCGAGGGGGCCTGTCACTCTCCACATCTTCGGTCCCCACTCGGCGACGAACAGGACGCCCGCGGCGGTTGCGGATAAGTATAAAACGTTGCGTCTCCTCCTCGGGAACGTGATTACGAACGCCAGGGCAAGCACCGCCGTCCAGGGTTGGAATATAACGGACGCGATGGTAAAGACTGTTAGCCCGAGGGTCTGGATCGCCGATTTCCATGCCTCCTCCGGGAACGTGAAGTTTGAGACCATGGCTATGACGGTCACGAATATGAGGATCCCGAGGTTGATCGGGCTTACCGCTGATATCGTGTCTCTGAACAATGGTAGCGCCAGTAGGAGGCCTGAGGTTATAAAGCCCAGCTCTCTGAACCTTTTCGGAGCGGTGTAGAAGACCATGGTAACCGTGAGCAGAACGAGTGTTACGTGCACGTAGAACGCACTTTCAAGCGACACGAACTTCCAGATCAGATCCCCCTGGAAGCCAGATGTGTTCACGAGAACGTGGTAGAACAGCCTCAGGGTCGGCTCTGCGAACCGGGGAGACCCGGTGAGGCACCAAACACCTACTATGAAGCCGGTTATTATGTAAAATGCCCTCGTCGGGGCGTCCCCTATTGCAGAGGCGAACACCAGAATGAGGGAGATGAAGATCGCTATGAAGATGGCCAGACACGCCGGATGGAACTCCACCCCGAGATCGTTGGCGGTCAGGTATATGTTGCCCGCGGTTCCAGTCACGAACGTGACGTTCTTCAGTTTTATGACGTGGGGGTGGAACGACTCTGATGCTGGAAGGCCCGTCAGGTTCCAGAGAGATCTAAGCGTGGGGTTGTCCTTCACGTTGCCCACGAGTACGAGGCTTCCAACCCTGCCGCTATCGTAGGCCCTCGCAATGTACTCCCCCCACACGGCGGCACTGCCATTACGCGGGGCTACCACCTTAACCCCGTGGGAGTCCCAATCAAGCCCCATCACCGAAACTGCCGTAGCCGTGCCCATCACAAGAACGAGAGCGATTCCAAGAGCGACTTTTAGGGATGCCTTCATGTCTTCTCCCGTATCCATTTGCTCCCATAATTAAAAAAGTTAGTGTGGTGCAGCCTCAGCTGAAGTACTCATCAACGAGCTCCTTTGCGGAGGGTTTATAGAGCTCTAAAACCTTTATACCCTCTATAACGTTTCCTTCCCTGAGGATGAGCTTCACCTTTCCTCCGTACACTTGCAGATCGTCCAGCATTCCATAGATGGCATCCTCAGCCTCAAGGGGGGTCTTGAACTTCATTATGTACTCCCCATCCTTGGTGATAAGCTTAACCCACCATTCGTTCTTCCTCTTGAACGGCCTGGTTATCTTGGGCTTGAAGTTGTCGACCACGACTTCCACGAAAGTCACCTCCGCCCTCGGTCTTGGTTGGATCCTTATCCGTTAAGGTTTCTCTCGCTCTTCATGTTTTAAAGGGTTTTGGTGCCAAATTCATGCTGATGTGGGGTAACGGAACCACGCATCAGATCTGAGCCCTCCCCGGATTGTCCGGAACCTGATTCAGAGGGGAAGCTCGAGCCCGAGATGTTCCGCTGCTTTCTTTATCCCGCCGATGTTTCTCACGGCCGTTCTGGCCCCCATGACCTTGACGGTTAGATATGCTAAGAGCATACCCAACTTAGCCGCGTCCACAATGCTCCATCCCTTCAGGGTGCCGTATATGAAGCCCGCATCGAACGCATCTCCCGCCCCCGTGGAGTCTACAACCTTAGCGCTGAGCCCCCTGACCTCGAAGACCTCACCGTCGCTGTTCCTCAAAGCCGCTCCTCCCCCGTTTAACGTCACCACGACGTTTCTTGCCGGGCACAGCCTTAGGTCCAGCGAACCGAACTTCCTCCTGTACTCATCCTCGTTCATCATGAGGTAGTCCACCTCACCGATCGACTCGGGGAGCTTAGCCTCACCGACGTCGAGGCTCACCGTCGCACCGGCACGCTTGGCCGCCCTGATGGCTTCTTCAACGATGGATTCAGGGCCGGAAGAGACGTGAACGTGCCTCGCCGGCTTCAGGTATTCCTCGCTGATCCTCCGCTCTGCGTTGGCCCCGAGGTGTTTGACTATCCTCTTGTCCTGACCGCTGACCACGGCGATCGCCACTCCGGACCTCCTGTTCGGTATCCTCCTGATGCCTCCCGTGTCAACTCCAATCCCCCTGAAGTACTCGATGTGCATGTTCCCGATCTCGTCATCGCCTACTGCTCCCACGAAACCGCACCGCAGTCCCATGACCGCGAGCCAGCTTATGGTGTTTCCCGCCGCTCCGCCCAGGCCGAAGTATGCCTCTTTAGCCTGCACCTTCTCGTGGAACTCCGGGAACCTGTCGACGAGCATTATGATGTCGTAGTTGAGGTTCCCGATACCCACAACGTCGAGGCTTTTCTTTTCAGTAAGACTTTTCTTGTCCATGCTACTCCCTACACGGTTTCGGTTAAATGGGTTGTGATGATCGTCCGTTCATCCTGCGGGAGTCCGCGATTTCGGGTACACTAATTAAAGACTTTTTCTCAAAACGTTCACATCACGGTTCAATGTATGGAAATGTTCAGTGTGTATAGGCTGATGAACCAAAAATTATTTAAAAGCAATTAGGGCTACCAAAGATGATGGCTGATTTTCAACACCCGGGGGGCTTGGGATGGAAGACATCATCAAGCGCATAGTGGATGCCGAAAGGGAGGCAGAGGAGAGAATAGAACGGGCAAGGCGAGAAGCAGAGAAGATGGTCAGGGAGGCCCGAGAAAAAGCCCTGGAACTTGAAAGGGAGATCCTCAAGAGGGCGGAGGAAGAAGGAGAAGCTCTGATCAACGAGGCCAAGGAGGCAGGTATGAAGGAGGCCGAGGAGATACGGAGGATGGGAACCCGGGAGATCGAGGAGATGGAGGAGAGGGCGAGGAGCAACTTCCAAACCGCGATTGAAGCGGGCCTAAAAATAGTGAGGGGTAGCTGAAATGTTCAAGCCCGTCGAGATGGTTAAGGTCAACCTGCTGACCTTGGAGAACTACAGAGACGTTCTCCTGACGTACCTCCACGAGAAGGGCGTGGTGGAGCTCAGGGAGGTAAGCTCCGGGATTGACGCCCTTGAGCGGGAGGTCCTCGACGACGTCTACAGAAAGGCTTCCTCCTACAGCATATCCATATCCAGACTGGCCGATTTTTTAGACAGGTACCGAAGGCGGACCAAAGGAGGTATAAAGGCCGTTTTCTTCCCCAGGGAGAAATCCAAAAAGAGCTACACCTACGAAGGGCCTCAAAAGCTCATAGAGGACGTGGAGAGGTTCCTTGCTGAGGCGGAGCCAGAGATAAAAGAGCTTGAATCACGCATGGGTGACCTGATAGCGGAAATAGACAGGATAAACGTCGCCATAGAGACTCTGGAGCTCCTCTCCAACCTCGACCTCGACGTTCACTACATGAGGTCAACGAGGCTCCTTGAGATAACCGTTGGCCTCGTCGAGAGGCAGAAGTTCGAGCCGATGGTCGCGGAGCTGAGGCAGGTGACAAACGATGCCGTGGTGGCGACGGTAAGGGAGCTTGAGGACAGGATACTGACGATAGTCGTGGTTCTCAAGAGGGACTTCGATAAGGTAAACCCCGTCCTGGCCAAGTACTCCTTCGAGAAGATAGATATTCCTGAGGGAAGGGGCACTCCCGCGGAGGTCCTCGAGGACTACAGACGAAGGCTCAGGGAGAAGGAGGAGGAGCTGAAGAAAGCGGAGGAAGAAGCGGCGGAGCTGGCCGACAGGTACTACGAGGATATAGTCTTCTACAAGGAGCTCATGGAGAACGAGAGGGACAAGGGAAACGCACTGAGCATGCTCAGGAGAACCAAGTTCACGCTCCTGCTGAGCGGATGGGTGCCGAAGGATGAACTCGATGAGGTCATCGGGGGCGTTAAGGAGCTGACGGACGGGAAGGTTCACGTGGAGGTCTCGGAGCCGTCCAGGGAGGAGGTCGAGGATGTCCCAATAAAGCTGAAGAACCCGAAGTGGCTTGCGCCGTTCGAGATGATAACCGAGATGTACGGAGTGCCGCGGTACGATGAGATAGACCCGACTCCTATAATAGCGTTCACCTACTCATTCTTCTTCGGTTTCATGCTCACGGACTTCTTCTATGGCCTTATAGTGGCCATAATCGCGGCCCTGCTGGTGATGGGGCACAGGAAATTCCAGAACGGAACTTACAGATTCGCCTACACCCTGCTCTGGAGCTCCATGTTCACGATGGGCATGGGCATACTGTTCGGGAGCTACTTCGGAAACGCCGGGGACATCGTGGTGAGGTACCTGACAGGTAACCCGTCGTTCCACTTCCCGAGGATAGCGGACACGCTCCGCGATCCCATATTCGTGCTGGAGCTCGCGCTCGCCATAGGTCTGGCCCACCTGTTCACGGGGTACACCATAGGCTTCATAGTCAAGCTCAAGAACGGCGATAAGAAGGGCGCGATACTCGATCAGCTCTCATGGATGCTCATAATACTCGGCGTTGCCCTGTTAGCGGTTAAGATGAAGACCGTCGGGGAGGGGCTGTTCGGCGTTGGCATAATCCTCTTCGCCGTGGGGGAGGTCGTCAACAACGGAGGGCTGGCAGGACTGCTGATAATCTCGGACTTCTTCGGCTTCGTGGGAAGCTGGCTCAGCTACGCAAGGCTGATGGCGCTGGCCCTTGCAACCAGCGGAATAGCCATGGTCGTCAACATACTCACCCAGATGGTCTGGGGGGTGAGCATCGGACCGATCAAGCTCGGTATACTGATGGGCGTCATAGTGTTCGTCGGCGGTCAGCTGTTCTCCACGGCCATAAACGCCCTTGGAGCTTTCGTTCATTCGCTCCGTCTTCAGTACGTTGAGTTCTTCGGGACCTTCTACTCGGGCGAGGGGAGACAGTTCAAGCCCTTCGCATCGAGGAGGGAGGTGTCTGAGGTCAGGTTAAATAAGGAGAAGCTCAATGGGGTTGCAAAATCTGGATCTGGATCTGGATCTGGGAGTAGTGTTAGTGTTGTGGTTGAAAACGGAGGTGCATGAGGTATGGATCCGATAGTTTACGTGGCCTTGGGAGCCGCCCTCGCGGCGGGTATAGCGGGTGCGGCTTCGGCCTTTGGGGTTGGCATAGCAGGTGCAGCCGCCGCTGGAGCGATAGCCGAGGATGAGAAGAACTTCAAGAACGCGCTGATACTCGAAGGTCTGCCAATGACCCAGAGTATCTACGGTCTCATCACGCTGTTCCTCATCCTGCTCAGCGCGGGCATAATCGGTAGCGGCTTCAAGTTCTCGGCCAACACGACCCAGAACATCGTGAAGAGCGCCATACTCTTCGGTGCGGGGCTTACCGTTGGCCTGACCGGCCTGTCCGCCATACCGCAGGGTATAATCGCCAGCTCGGGCATAGGTGCCGTGGCCAAGAACCCCAAGACCTTCACGCAGAGCATAATATTCGCCGCAATGGCCGAGACCATGGCGATATTCGGTCTGGTGGGCGCGCTCATAATGATAGCCACGGGCGTCGGGCTCTGACGTCGGGAGCTGATACGATGACGACCAACGGTGCTAACGACGGGGCAGAGCTCATAATAGCGGAGATAAACAGGGAGGCAGAGAGACAGATAGAGGGGATACTCGCCGAAGCCAGGAAAGAGGCCGAGAGCCTGATGGCCGAGGCGAGGGAGAGGGCCGAGCTCAGGGCGTCGTGGATACTGAGGAAGGCCAGGACCCAGGCCGAGATAGAGAGGCAGAGAATAGTGGCGGCCGCGAAGCTTGAGGTCAGGAAGAGGAAGCTCGAGGTTCAGGAGAGACTGATAAGGGAGGCCATCGAGGGTCTCAGGGAAAGGCTGAGGAGCATGCCTGACGACGAGTACTTCGGGGTGCTCGTGGACCTGCTCAGGGAGGCCATAGCCGAGCTTGGAGGACGTGAGTTCAAGGTCTCGGGAAACGAGAGGACCCTTAGGCTCATAGAGGAAAGGAAGGAGGAGCTGAAGGGTGAACTCGGGGACGTCGAGCTCCACCTCGGAGAGCCCATTGACTCCATGGGCGGGGTAGTCGTCATGAAGCCCGACGGGAGCGTGAGGGTCGACAACACGTTCGAGGCAAGGATGGAGCGGTTCGGAGAGGAGCTGAGAACCGCGGTGGCCAGGGCACTCTTCGGTGTCAGGGAAGGGTGAGGCCCATGGGAGTCGCGGCGATATCAGGGATACTCGACACCACCGTAGCCCTCGTGTTCACCTACATAGCATACAAGACCGGGGCGTACATACACAAGTACACCCCGTACTCCTACCCCAACGCGAGGATAAAGGCTATGGAGGCCAAGCTCTTCGATGAACAGCGCTTCAACGAGCTCGCAGAGAGCGGAAACCTCGAGAACTTCGTGGCGAGCCTCGAAGACACCGCTTACAGGGAGTACCTCACCGCCCTCGGCGGAGACCTCACCCCCTGGAACATCGAGCGTGCCCTCGACGAGGCTCTGGCCGACACCTACCTCCTCATGGCCAAGATAATGCCCGGCAGGGTCAGGGGCTTCTTCAAGCTCCTCGCCGACAGGTGGGACGTCAAGAACATCGCCAACGTCGTCAAGGCGCGGACGGCGGGCGAGGATCCAGAGAGGTACATCGTCGAGGCGGGGAGCCTCTTCGGTCGGGTTCAGGCGATGGCCGAGGCGAAGACCCCTGAGGAGATGCTCGTGGCGCTTGAGGGAACGCAGTACGCGGAGCCATACCAGAGGTACCTGCTTGGCGAGATAAGCTTAGCCGAGTTTGAGACGGAGCTGTACAGAAGGTACTGCGGCACGCTCAAGGACTACGTGTCCTCAAGGAAGGGGGACGAGAGGGTCATACTCGAGGAGTTCATGAGGCTGAGGGTTGAGAGGGTCAACGTGCTGACGATCCTGAGGGCGAAGAGGTCGGGGATCCCTCCTGAGGTCATAGAGAGGTTCATCCTGCCCGGTGGAAAGCTCAAGCTTGAGCCCCTGATAAACGCAGAGGATCTCGGGATGGCGCTGGCGGAGCTCGACTCAACGGAGTACGGCAAGGTGATATGGGAGGTCAGGGAGACGGTCGAGAAGGACCTGGCGGTTATAGAGCCCGTTCTGTCGAGGTACATCCTCAGAAGGATGAGGGACATGGAGAGGTTCTACCCGCTCAGCGTCGCCACGGCCGTTGCTTACACCCTCGAGAAGGAGGAAGAGGTCAGAAAGCTCAAGGCGATAGCCAAGCTAATCCACGACGGGGTTGAGCCCGACAGGATAAAGGAGCTGGTCAGTGAGGCCGAACTCGTGGAGGAGGTTTGAGGTGGTAGCATGAAGATCGCGGTCGTTGGAGACACGGACACGGTTCTCGGCTTCAAGCTCGCAGGGGTTCACGAGACCTTCGAGGTCTCATCCCCCTCAGAGGCCAGGGAGGTGCTTAACGAACTGGTGGGACGTGAAGACATCGCGCTCATACTGATAACGGACAGCCTCGCCTCCGAGCTGGAGCTTCCGGACGTCAGGCTTCCCATCATACTCACGGTCCCGGACAGGTGGAGCGAGGGTAAGGGCGAGGCCAGGCTCATGGAGATAGTGAGGCGTGCCATAGGTGTTGAGATAAAGAGGTGATGGTTATGGGAAGGATAGTTAGGGTTACCGGGCCCCTCGTCGTCGCCGACGGCATGAGGGGTTCCAAGATGTACGAGGTCGTTAGGGTCGGAGAGATAGGGCTCATAGGGGAGATAATTCGACTTGAGGGTGATAAAGCCGTCATCCAGGTTTACGAGGAGACGTCGGGTATAAGGCCGGGGGAGACCGTGGAAGGAACCGGAGCTTCTCTGAGCGTTGAGCTCGGCCCTGGCCTTCTGACCGCGATGTACGATGGAATCCAGCGCCCCCTCGAGGTTCTCAGGGAGAAGAGCGGGGACTTCATAGCGAGGGGCCTGAGCGCCCCGGCACTCCCGAGGGACAAGAAGTGGCACTTCACCCCAACCGTTAAGGTCGGTGACAGGGTTACTGGCGGAGACGTGCTCGGAACCGTCCCCGAGACGGGCATAATAGAGCACAGGGTCCTCGTTCCGCCCGGTGTCGAGGGTGAGGTGGTCGAGGTAGTCGAGGAGGGTGATTATACCATCGAGGAGGTCATAGCCAAGGTCAGGAAGCCCGACGGGAGCGTTGAGGAGCTCAAGATGTACCACCGCTGGCCGGTCCGCCGTAAGAGACCCTACAAGAACAAGCTCCCGCCGGAGGTTCCGCTCATCACAGGACAGAGGACGATAGACACCTTCTTCTCGATAGCTAAGGGTGGAACCGCCGCTATTCCTGGCCCGTTCGGTTCGGGAAAGACGGTAACGCAGCACCAGCTGGCGAAGTGGAGCGACGCTCAGGTCGTCGTCTACATCGGTTGCGGCGAGCGCGGAAACGAGATGACAGAGGTTCTCGAGGACTTCCCCAAGCTCAAGGATCCGAGGACGGGAAAGCCGCTCATGGAGAGGACCGTCCTCATAGCCAACACATCGAACATGCCGGTCGCGGCGCGTGAGGCTTCAATCTACACTGGGATCACCATAGCGGAGTACTTCAGGGACATGGGTTACGACGTCGCCCTCATGGCCGATTCGACGAGCAGGTGGGCAGAGGCTCTGCGTGAGATCTCGGGCCGTCTCGAGGAGATGCCAGGTGAGGAGGGTTATCCCGCCTACCTCGCGAGCAAGATAGCGGAGTTCTACGAGAGGGCAGGCCGCGTCGTAACGCTTGGGAGCGAGGAGCGGGTTGGCAGCGTCTCCGTCATCGGCGCGGTTTCACCTCCGGGCGGTGACTTCAGCGAGCCGGTCGTCCAGAACACGCTCCGTGTCGTCAAGGTCTTCTGGGGTCTCGACGCCGACCTCGCGAGGAGGAGGCACTTCCCGGCCATAAACTGGCTCAGGAGCTACTCCCTCTACATAGACAGCATACAGGACTGGTGGCACGAGAACGTCGACCCGGAGTGGAGGAAGATGCGCGACCAGGCCATGGCGCTCCTCCAGAAGGAGGCCGAGCTTCAGGAGATAGTCCGCATCGTCGGTCCCGATGCCCTGCCTGACAGGGAGAAGGCCATACTGCTCGTCACGAGGATGATAAGGGAGGACTACCTCCAGCAGGACGCCTTCGACGAGGTCGACACGTACTGCCCGCCGAAGAAGCAGGTCACGATGCTCCGCATAATCCTGAGGTTCTACGAGAGGACGATGGAGGCCGTTGATAGGGGCATCCCCGTGGACGCGATAGCCAAGTTAAGCGTCAGGGAGAGGATAGGCCGTATGAAGTTCGAGCCCGACCTCGAGAAGGTCAGGGCCATAATGGGCGAGATTGACGAGCAGTTTGATGAGCTGATTAAGGGGTACGAGGGATGAGCCATGCCGGGGATGGAGTACTCAACCGTTAGCAGGATATACGGCCCCCTTATGGTCGTCGAAGGGGTCAAGGGAGTGGCCTACGGTGAAGTGGTCGAGATAGAGACCGTTGATGGTGAGAAGAGGAAGGGGCAGGTTCTCGAGGCGAGGGAGGACCTCGCAATAGTCCAGGTCTTCGAGGGAACGCGCGATCTCGATGTGAGGTCGACAAGCGTGAGGTTCACAGGCGAGACCATGAAGGTTCCTGTCTCGATGGACATGCTCGGGAGGGTCTTCAACGGTATAGGAAGGCCGATAGACGGGGGGCCGGACATAATACCCGAGGATAAGAGGGACGTTCACGGCGCCCCGCTCAACCCGGTCGCGAGGGCCTACCCGAGGGACTTCATACAGACGGGTGTGAGCGCCATAGACGGAATGAATACACTCGTCCGCGGTCAGAAGCTGCCCATCTTCAGCGGTTCGGGTCTGCCGCACAACATGCTCGCGGCTCAGATAGCAAGGCAGGCGAAGGTCCTCGGCGAGGAGGAGCAGTTCGCCGTCGTCTTTGCGGCCATGGGTATCACCTACGAGGAGGCCAACTTCTTCAAGGAGAGCTTTGAGGAGACGGGAGCAATAGAGAGGGCGGTCCTCTTCCTCAACCTCGCGGACGACCCAGCGATAGAGCGCATAATCACGCCGCGCATGGCCCTGACGGTCGCCGAATACTTAGCTTTCGACTACGACATGCAGGTTCTCGTCATCCTCACTGACATGACCAACTACGCGGAGGCGCTCCGTGAGATTTCAGCCGCAAGGGAGGAGGTCCCCGGAAGGCGCGGCTATCCGGGTTACATGTACACGGATCTGGCAACCATATACGAGCGTGCCGGGAGGATAAGGGGGAGGAAGGGCTCGATAACGCAGATGCCGATCCTCACGATGCCCGACGACGACATAACCCACCCAATCCCCGATCTGACCGGCTACATCACCGAGGGCCAGATAGTCCTGAGCAGGGAGCTCCACAGGAAGGGAATCTATCCGCCGATTGACGTCCTCCCGAGCCTGAGCAGGCTGATGAAGGACGGTATAGGTAAGGGCAGGACGAGGGAGGATCACTCGCAGCTGAGCCAGCAGCTCTATGCGGCCTATGCAGAGGGCAGGAGCCTCAGAGACCTCGTGGCCGTCGTCGGTGAGGAGGCCCTGAGCGAGACCGACAGGAAGTACCTCGAGTTCGCCGATAGGTTCGAGTCTGACTTCGTCGCCCAGGCCTACGATGAGGACAGGAGCATAGAGGAGACCCTCGACATAGGATGGGAGCTGCTCTCGATCCTCCCTGAGAGCGAACTCAAGCGTGTCAGGAGGGAGATGATAGAGAAGTACCACCCGAAGTACAGGAAGAAGGCGGAGTGACAGGGTGAGCAGAGATGCCAGAGCTTCTCAACGTCAAGCCAACGAGGATGGAGCTCCTGAACCTCAAGAGGAGGATAGAGCTGGCCAAGAAGGGCCACAAGCTCCTCAAGGACAAGCAGGACGCGCTCATAATGGAGTTCTTCGCCATATACGACGAGGCCCTTGAGCTCAGGAGGAGCCTGACAGAGAAGATGCAGGAGGCATTCAAAGCGCTGACCCTCGCTGAGGTCGACATCGGCCTTATACCCCTGAAGGAGGCGGCCATGGCGGTTAAGCCGAACTCGGAGGTCGAGATAAGGAGCAGGAACGTCATGGGGGTTTCGGTCCCCATGGTCCAGGGAGGGAACTTCAGGAGGAAGGAGCGCGGCTACGCCTTCATATCAACGAGCACCTCAGTTGACGTCGCGGCTGAGAAGTTCGAGGAGGCCCTGGAGGTAATAGTCCGTCTGGCGGAGGTCGAGGAGACCCTGAAGAGGGTTGCGAAGGAGATAGAGACGACCAAGCGGAGGGTGAACGCGCTGGAGTACATAATCATCCCGCGCATGGAGGCAACGAGGAAGTTCATAGAGCAGCGCCTCGACGAGATGGAGCGCGAGAACTTCTTCAGGTTAAAGCGCGTTAAGGCCCTCATAGAGGCCCGCTCGGGTTCCGGCGCCTAACCTTTTTATTGATCCCCTCCCTTTTCTCCCCGGTGACGGTGAAGATGAAGGTGAATGAGACGGAGAAGCTGTTCTACTCTGACCCTTACCTGAGGGAAACGAAGGCGAGGATACTGAAGGTTGCGGGTGATGGAGGGAGGATCAGACTGCTCCTCGACAGGACGATATTCTACCCCGAGGGCGGCGGCCAGCCCTCTGACAGGGGTGTTATAGAGGGGGACGGCTTCAGGCTCAGGGTGGAGCACGTTCACGGCAAGGACGAGGTGTGGCACGAGGGGGTTCTTGAGGGGCGCATGCCAGAGGAGGGCGAGGAGGTCAGGCTGAGCATCGACTGGGAGTGGCGCTACGAGAACATGAGGGCCCACACCGGCCAGCACATCCTGTCTGCGATAATAAAGGGCCTCTACGGGGCCGAAACGACGGGCTTTCAGATATTCCCCGACCACTGCAAGATAGAGATAGACTACAGGGGCGAGCTCGGCTGGGACGTGGTGACGAGGATCGAGGAGCTGGCCAACGAGGTGGTCTGGGGGGACGTCGAGGTTGAGATCGAGGTCTACGACGAGCTCCCTGGGGAGGTCGAGAGGAGGCTCAGGAAGACCCTCTCAGAGAAGGTTAAGCCCCCGATAAGGGTGGTCAGGATAGGCAACGTCGACGTAACCCCCTGCGGGGGGACACACGTGAGGAACACGCGGGAGATCGGTCTGATAAAGGTCCTCCGTTTCTACCGCAAGAGCAGGAAGCTGTGGCGCGTGGAGTTCGCGACCGGAAAGAGGGCCCTGAGGAGCCTCAACGAAATCCTCGAGGACTACTGGAGGAGCCTCGACGGGATGCCCAACAAGAACCGGCCCCTCGTGGAACGCGTTGGGGAGGTTATGGGCGAGCTTGAATCCAGGGAGAGGCTCATAGACGAGCTCAGGCGCGAGCTGTGGAGCTGGAAGGGAAAGGCGCTCCTCGATAGGGCCGAGGAGGTCGGCGGGGTGAAGGTCGTGGCCCACGTCGATGACGCCGACATGAAGGACGCTCAGGCCTTTGCGGTTCACCTCGTCGACAAGAACCCCGGAACCGTCGCCGTCGTAGGGGGGAGGAAGTACGTCCTCATAGCGAGGAACAAGGACGTGGAGGGTCTATCTGCCGTTGAGGTTCTCAGGAGGGCCCTGAAGAGGATCGGAGGCGGGGGAGGTGGAAGCGACAACCTCGCCAAGGGCGGGGGGTTCAGGGTCAGCCCGGAGGAGGCGGTCTCGGCCGTCGTGGAGGAGGTCAAGAAGGTTTTGATGAGCTAACCCTCTGTTTTTCGAGTTTTTATGTGTCTGGTCGGTTTGTGAAGCCTTTGGACTATCCGAGCTGTTAAAACCGTTTAGTAGGGGTAACATTTTATTACTATCGTTAGTTTGATTTATCTTAGAATTACATTTTCTCGATAATACTATTTTGGAAAGGTTTATAAGGGGGTTTTGGAAGCTTTGGATGGTTTAGTAGAGTGTGTTGGGGGCGTGCTTGTGAGGTTCCTGAGGTGGTATTTTAGGGTTTTTGCGTCTTTCCTTTTTTTGATATTTTTGGTGTCGGCTCTTCCGGTGGCTGCGATTTCCGCCTTGAGTCATTTGAGTGAGAAGCACGTTAGCCTTCAGTATCCTGGTGAGTACGTTTACGTTACTTTCTATCAGCGTCCTGTTAAGAATCCTATCGTTAACGTTGAGACCTCCAATTTTTCCGTTGGTTACTCAGGTGTTCAATCTTATCCCGGCAGGCATTACACGTACTTTGAGACGCCGGAGTTCCTCCTTGGTGATGCTGAGAAGGCACTCGCCAAGGCAGGATACCGTGGGAACATATACGTTCCCGTGACGATAGGCTCCCTTGGAGTCCTCCTCCAAGTCAACGGGAGCACTTCCGGGCCAGACTGCATAATCCTCGGAAACCAGAGCGTGAAAAAAGGAACCTACTTATACGAACTCATCGCTGATTCCACACCGAAGGTTGCGAGGGTTAAGATCGAGAGCGTTCAGCGTGTGGTGAATGTTTCTCGGGGTATGCTCCCGCTGGCCGCCTTCATGAAGGCCGATGGAATCAAGTGCATCGCCTCGGGTAAATTCTTTGAATCCATACTAACTACTGCTAACCTGTCTCCTGATCTGAGTCATCTTTTGGTTGAGGGTTTCCTCCTTGCGTCTCCTGATAAAATCAACCTGACGGCCCTTTACCAAGCTCTTTACTCCGAATTCTCCCCCCACAATTACTATCCCAAACTCTACATCCTAAAGCCGGGATTTGTAAAATCCGTTCTTCGTCCTTCGTCCAAGCATCATCTGTTAAAAACTCTGTGGGCCAGTTTCATGCTCCTCCTTCCCTCCCTACCCCTCATAGGGGTAGTGCTTACAAAGGAGGGGAGGGATGAGAGGAAACTTCGGAATCTACTTAGGGCTGGAGGCGCTAACCCGCTAATAATAGACTTAATAACGGCAGTAATAGTTGGGGTGGCAGCGGGACTTGCGGTTGTTTGGATGAACCTCAGCTATTCGATTGTTATAATCTCCATTCTCATCATCATGTTCTCCTTTAGGTACTTTCTTAGTGGGCTGTCTCCAAATCTACGGATAATAAGGGCACTCCACTTATTAGGTATTGGGATCAGCGGTCTCGTCACAGTAGGTTCTATTATGAGCATGAATCTCACGCTCGACGTGGCTAGAGTGCTGGCTTATCCCTTTCATTTCTCGGCCTCCCTCTACTATCCCATGTTCGGTGTGGTATCTCACTATCTTCCATGGATAGCAGGAGCTTCATTCTTCTCCCTCCTCATACTCCTCCTCTTTGACACGTTTGGTAAACCCAATCACAGGATGATGAGTAGAATCGTGGGGTCAAGCATGATCCTAATGCTCATCTTCGTTGTTTACTCCGGCGTCATATTCTCATCACCCGTCACCGGTCTATACCCATCATCTTCCGCAGGATTCGGAGCTACGATAGTCGTCCAATTCAAAAGTTCCCCGAATGCTACACAGGCATACAACGAGGTTTCTAAGGTCATCTTGGAACATGGAGGAACCTATGGAACTTTATGGTACGCTGGGATTGCCTACGTTCCCAAAGGAGAATTTGGGGAGGGTTTGGGTATGGTACTCTGCTATGATAAGAACTTTACTGATTTTCTCAAATCCACGTTTTGGAGGAGTAGGTACTCAAGGGTTCTCTACAACGAATTGAGTCATGCACATGGAAAAATCCTGATATCCTCATCAGTTCTGCGCTATATGAAACACTCTGATGATGTAGTAGATTTTGGAATTATACCTTCCTTAGGGGGGAAGCCCGTGCAGATAAAGACTGGATACACTGTCATGAAGCATAAACAGCTTATAGATGCTGATTTCTTTATGCCGTATGGTGTTGCTCGGGTTCATAATCTTTCGTTGGTGCCGTATACGATGTTCGTGTATGGGAACGTTAACCTCCTTAAGGCCCTGCAGAGGGTTCAGCGGAAGTATAGGAGTAGGACGCTTGTTGTAACGTCTCTCATGAGCGTGACGAATTACATGCTTCGTAATTTCCTTCAGCCGAGCGTTGCGGTACCGTTCGTTCTCTCCGCGTTCCTCATAATCAGCGTGGCCTTCGTACTGGGATTGAGGGACCGCAGAAAACTCGACGAAGTCAGGAAACTCCTTAAACTTTACGGATTCTCAAAAAGAGACTTCTTACCCCTCATAGCCTTCCTACCTTTAACCATAATGACGATCCCCATGATCAAAGACACCATCAACGTGTACTCCCTCGGCTTCATACCCCACCACTGGGGCTCCCTATTAGAAGGCTACCTACTCCTCATGACACCCCTGCTTAGCCTCGCCTTGGCTCCGCTGGTTTACGTGCTCACCATGCTAAGAACAACGGGAGGTGTTTAAGATGATTGAGGTTGAGAATCTTAGGATTGTTTATAGGGTTGATGGTAGGGAGTTTGTTGGTTTGGATGGGTTTTGTGGGGTGTTTGGGGAGGGAGAGATCGGCGTGGTTTTTGGGCCGAGTGGTAGTGGTAAGACGAGTTTGCTGCTTAGTATTGGGACGTTGTTGAAGCCTGCGGAGGGTAGGGTACTGTATGATGGGGTTGACGTGTACTCGCTACCGGAGAAGAAGGTGCGTGAATTCAGGAAAAACATTGGTATTTCTTTCCAAGAGCCGACTTTCGTGAACGTGCTCAGTGTCTGGGAGAACATTGAGTTAGGCCTGTACGCTTCAGGCAGGCTCAACGAGGAATTCAAAAAACGGGCCAGAGGACTGGCAGAGACGCTCGGCATAATTCACGTTCTCAACAAGAAGCCAAACGAAATCAGCGGCGGAGAAGCAAGAAGAGCCGCAATCGTAAGAGCCTTAGCCCACGATCCAAAAACCATACTCTTAGACGAACCAACCGCCTACCTGGACGCGACCTCAGCAGAAAAACTCA
>JAADEC010000079.1 GCA_013153595.1 Thermococci archaeon
GGCGAGGCTCGACGAGATGGCCGAGAAGGCCTACCGCGACGGGCTGGTGTTCTTCAACCCCGTGGAGCCAAAGCCAGAGGAGATAAGGGAGATCTACATGAAGGCTTACCGCGGCTGATTATCCCTCTGAAGTGCGCCGTTTGTTCGTTTTTTGTTTTTGAGCCAATCCCGTTTTGAGTCAATGAACTGCATTAACTTCCGGGGCGAAAGGGCGCCCAACCGTAACGTTTAGATGCGAAAATCCTCCGCAACCCTCCAAAAGGCTCCCTCCATGCCCATCCGTCGGGAGAGGGCGTCCGGACCAGAGGCCCGGGATTAGCTTTATAAAAAGTTAAAAAGCATCGGGACGAATTAATAACGGAGGGTTATGCATGGGAGCGTGTCAGGAGTGTGTCGTCCCTTCGGGGATAGAGAGCCTGGACAAGGCGCTGAACGGAGGCTTCCCAAGGGGGGCCACCATACTCATAGCAGGGAACCCCGGAACGGGAAAGACCCACCTGTGTGTTCACATCCTTTACAACAACATGCGGCGGGGGCTGAGGGGGGCTTACGTATCTTTTGCTGAGAACAAGGGCACTTTCTATGAGAACGCCAAGCGTAGCGGGATGGATTTGAGGGAGATGGAGGAGAAGGGACTTTTCAAGTTCTACGATATGCTCACCCTCTCAGGCGAGAACCTTGAGGAGTTCGTGAAGTTCCTCATAGAGGATCTCGTGAGCTACGGTCCAGATATAGTCGTGTTCGATTCTATCACCGTCATAGGCCAGATGGTCGGCAGCACGAGGCTCAGATCGTTCGTCCACTCTATAGTCAGCAGACTGGTTTCCGCCCTCAACATGACGGCGTTCCTGATAAGTGAGATACCCTACGGGGAGAAGAAGGTAGGCTTCGGCATGGAGGAGTTCGTCGCCGACGGTGTCATAATAATGGAGATGGAGATGCTGAAGGAGGCCACGAGGCGGTACATGAAGATAATGAAGATGCGGGGAAGGAAGATAAAGAGGGCCACGTACGAGTACACCATAACGGACGAGGGGATAGAGGTGTTCCTTCTCCCGGAGCTTCGCTTTGACGGCCAGTTCCCGGGGGACAAGGAGGTTCAGTACATACCGACCGGCAACGAGAAACTCGACGAGATGCTCGGTGGGGGTCTGCTGAGGGGCAGCGTGACGCTCATAGATGGGCCGCCCGGAAGCGGAAAGACGGTGCTGTCCCTTTCGATAGCATCTAAGAACGCGTTGGAGGGAAGAAAGGTCCTCTACATAACCTTCGAGGAGTCAAGCTCGCAGATAGAGATGACGAAGAGACGTCTGAGCCTTAAGGGAGACTTCAAGGTTATAGCGCTCGTCCCCGAGGCCGGAACTCCGATAGAGTACTATGATATGATAAGGAAGCTCGTCAAGGAGGAGAACGCCGAGCTGCTTATAATCGACTCCCTGTCCGCAATGGAGACCAACATGCACCCGGAGGAGTTTGAGAGGGCGGTTAGATACATAGAACTGTTCACTAAGAGTGAGGGCATAACAACCGTCATGACTTACAATTTACCCCTCAAGAAGAACAACTCCGGTTTCAGTGTGATGGCGGACAACGTTGTTCTCCTGAGTTACATCATCCCCACAAAACCCGGCGATATGCTTAAGAGGACAATCCTCATACTAAAGTCCCGTAGAACTATGAACGATGACAGGCTTCATGAGTTCGTTATAACATCCCGTGGGATACGGATAGAGTGAACTCCCTGGGTGAGCCTATGGGGCTGGAGAAGGACATACTCGTGAAGACCGCCAATGAGGTGCTTCAGAGCCTCGGCCCGTACTTCAAGGAGGCCATAGAGGCGTACCTGCGGGCCAAGTACAACGCCGGGATAGACCTCATAGGCGATGACCCTGAGGAGTTCTACAACGCCCTCGCAGTACTGTTCGGAGAGTTTGCGACCAACGTCTTTTTCTCAAAGCTTCTCTCGGAGCTCGGCATAAAGGTGGAGTACCCCCTCACAGGAACCGCCATAGTCAGATCCCTGAAGACCTACCTTGACTCAAGGGGCACCATATGCTGATGCCGACGTTGAGGCCGAAGCGGGTTCAAACCTGTACAGGTCAACTTTTATCCTCTCAATCCGCTTTCTGTGGAATTTAAAGGTCGCGGGGATCTCAAAGTCCATCGTCCTCACGTCCGTGATCCTGAACCCGTGCTGCAGCGAGAATTCCCTTATGAACTTCCTGACTTCGGGCTTGGCGAGATGGATCGAGTAGACAGTCCCCGCCACTTCAAAAGCTTTTGAAAGGAAAGGTCTGTCCGAATGAGGTCTCTGGGCCCCGAACGGAGGGTTCATGATCACGGTATCGACCCTCTCGTGAAAATCGGAAACGTCTCCCCTCACGATGACTATGCGATCAAGGAGGTTCATGGCCGATGCGTTCCGCCTTAGAACCTCGACAGCCTCCTCATCAAATTCGACCGCGTAAACCAGCTCAGCCCCAAGCAGGCAGGCACCAACGCTCAGAACGCCGGTTCCCGCACCGAGGTCTGCAACGACCTTCCCTCCGATGTCCCCCGCCGCCATCCACAGAAGCTCGGCCGCAACGTTCCCGGGTGTTCTGTACTGCTCAAGCCAGGGTTTGGGGTTTGAGAACCCCTCAAGCCGCGACAGGGTAATGGCGAGGTGCTTCTTCCTGATGTTCCCGCCCCCGTTCAGCGGTTCTGGAGTTCCCGCCTCACCCCTTGTATTTCATCGAACCCGTATTCGTCCCTGAGGCCCAGCATTAGCTCAACCTCGGGAGGGGTTAGCACGGGTTTCCTCCAGTTTTCAGCGTCATCGATGGCTATCCTCGGGCACGCGACGACCACGTAGGCATCGAAGTCAAAGCCCTCAAGCTCGGGATAGCTAACGGTGTTCATGACGATCAGCTTTGCCTCCCTTCCGTTTTTCCTCAGCAGTTCAGCCACCCTTCTGGCCTCGGCAAGCCTCAGCTGTCCCTTCTTGCTGCTCGTTATGACCCCGAACCTCCTGGCGTCCATAGCCAGGGCTATCTGAGCCCACCTCCTTCTCACAAGCCTCTCTGCCTCCTCGCTGACCCAGAAGGAGTCCCCGCTGTACGGGTTAACAGCCAGAACGGGCTTTTTAACGGTTATAGCCAGGCCAACGGGATGGAAGTAACCTGAACCCACGAACAGCATCCCATCCGCATCCACACGGGCCGCCGAGAAGTTGCAGCCCAGAACCTGACCCGGCCACGCAACCCTCGAGTCGCCCCTACCAACGATGACCCTGAGACCCTCCCCCTCAAGGAAGGAGATCGCCCTCTCAATTGAGTTAACGTGCTGAACTGTTGTGACGAGGCCTATCCTCTCGCCGAGTTTTCTGATGTCCCGCATGTTCTTCCTGAGCGCTTCGACAACGTCCACCTCGGCGAACGCCGGCACGAAGATGGTTGGAACCTCCAAAGCCATCGGGATCTTAGAGTGCCCTAAGTGCACGAGTGCGTCGCACCCAAGGAGCTTTGCCTCGTGATCTGCGGGATCACACGCGCCGTAGTTAACGTTGCCTTGGAGTATGACCTCCAGACCCCGGGCCTCGAGGAAGTCGGCCAGAGCCTCCGCCTCCTTTCTTAGACCCTCGGGTGATTGAATGAGAACTCTCGTGGCTCCTAAATCCCTGAGCTCTTTCATGATACCTTCATAGTCAATCACATGCATGATCCCCGTTCCTGCACATGGGGTTATAACGATTGCGTCGTATACCAAACGTTTTTTAGTTATTTCCCAACAGAGACTTGGTGGTGCGATGTTCAGGCTCCCGGACTTCAGGTACAGTGAGAGAACCATATTCCTCAGGCTCGACCTAAACTCACCCATCAAGGATGGAAGGATAATAAGCGATGCCCGCTTCAGGGCGGCTCTGCCCACGCTGAGGTACCTGGTGGAGCAGGGTGCGAGGGTCGTCGTTGGAACCCATCAGGGAAAGCCCTACGAGGACGACTACGTAACCACGGAGGAACACGCCAGAATCTTAGAGAGGCTCCTCGGAGCCCCCGTTGGATACGTGGACGACATACTGGGGACGTGCGCGAGGAGCAGCATAACCTCGTTAAGGGATGGGGAGGTTCTGATGCTTGAGAACCTGCGCTTCTCGGCCGAGGACGTTGAATCAAAACCGTTTAAGATGTGTGAGAAAACGCACTTCGTGAGGAAGCTCTCACCCCTGTTTGACTACGTCGTCGTGGACGCCTTTGCCACCGCTCACAGGTCGCACCCATCCTTAGTGGGGTTCTCGCGCATAAAGCCAACGATCCAGGGTTTTCTGATGGAGAGGGAGATCGACGCACTGAAGAAAGCTTACGAGTCTCCTGACAGGCCCAGGGTGTACGTGCTCGGAGGGGCCAAGGTGGGGGACTCCATACGGGTCATAAAGAACGTCCTCATCAGAAGGAAGGCCGACGTCATACTCACGGGGGGACTGGTCGGGAACATATTCACCCTCGCCAAGGGGTTCCACATCGGGGACAGCAACATCAGGTTCCTCGAGGAGAAAGGCCTTCTGAAGTACGTGGAAACCGCCGAGAGAGTGCTCAACGAGTTTTATCCGCTGATCAAGACCCCAGTGGATTTCGCGGTTGAGTACAAGGGAGAAAGGCTTGAGGTTGACCTCCTGAGCGACTCGAAGTACCTCTTCGACGAGCACCAGATAATGGACATAGGCAGCAGGACCGTTGAGAAGTACGGAGAGATACTGGCGGATGCAGCCGTTATCGTGGCCAACGGTCCCATGGGAGTATTTGAACTGGAGGATTTTGCGGTTGGAACCGTCGGCGTCTTCAGGGCCATAGCCGACAGCAAAGCCTTCAGCGTCGTTGGGGGAGGGCACTCCATAGCGAGCTTGGAGAAGTACAACATAAAGGGGATAGACCACATATCCACAGGAGGAGGAGCGATGCTGGCCTTCTTTGAGGGAAGGGAGCTCCCCGTGATAAGGGCCCTCAGGGAGAGCTACAGAAGGTTCAGCGGGACCCACAAGCGATAACGCTGGCGATGGTCGATGGTGAAGTTATCAAAAGGTTACCTGCCTTGGTCTGTTTAGCTCACTGACCGTGATCATGAGAGCCTCCTTCTTCCTCCCTCTCCCTCTCCGCAATGAGCGCAAACGCACCTATGTATGGAGGGATGACAAGCCACACCACGAGGGACATGGTCACGCTGTTCAGTAGGAACCCTATCGGTATCAGGGACAGGAGCCCGAAACCGAGCAGGGACATGTAGAACAGCCTCCTGGTTATCCTGCCCTTCGCAAACCTGGACAGAACCCATCCTATAAGCAGCAACACCTCTATTACTCCCAGGACGGCGAGCTCGTAGTACCTCAGGGACACCATGGTTAACCGTTGGAGTGGAACCATTTAAAGCTATGCCTCACACTCGGGTCAGGTCGTCCATAAAAGACGCATGACCAGAATCAGATAACCGCCAGATAACCACGATCAGAATCAGAACCATGAAGAGAGCGAAAGAAAGGAAGAGAGCATCACTCAGCAAATGTCGCTATCTTGAGATCGATGGGTCTCCGCACCACGTTCGACTTTCTGGCCCCGATCAGGTACTTTACCCCCTTCTCGCTGACGATGTCTATCAGCCTCTGGGTTATTATACCGTTGAAGACCACGGCGTGAATGCCCTCCTTATCGCTCAGCACGTTCGTGCTCATCAGGTCCCTGACGGGAACCTCTGCTATTACCCTTCTGTCCTCATCCAGGAGGATGGCGGTCTGATCCTTCTTAACCTTCTCAATGAACTCGGAGAACTCATCGAGCTCCTTAGCACGCTTCTGCGCCTGGCTCTGAGCGTGGTTCTGACCGGGACCCTGACCCTGACCGTGGGTCTGACCGTGGGCCTGAGCCCTGCGTCTCTCCTCCCTCCCAGCTCTCTCCGCCCTCTGGGCCTTTACCTCGGACACTGTGTGTGCCCGCTCGTTCTCCTGAGCGGCCTCCTTCTCCCTTATGAGATCGTAGAAGTTCTTGCCCTTGTGGAACATCTCAGTTATGACCTGCTCCGCCGGAACCTTGCTCCTCAGGGACTTGACTATCTCCTTCTTGGTCAGCTCCTCAACCTCCTTGCCCTCGGGTGCCCTCGCCACGTAGTCAACGTCCGCGACCTGCAGAAGCTCCTTGAGTATCAGCTCTCCGCCCCTGTCTCCATCGGTGAAGGCAGTAACGATGCGCTCCTTGCTGAGCTTGATTATGGTCTCGGGTATTGAGGTGCCTTCCACGGCTATGGCGTTCTTTATGCCGTGCTTGAGGAGGTTGAGCACGTCCGCCCTTCCCTCAACGACTATTATAGAGTCCGAGAACGGAACGTGCGGACCCGCGGGCAGCTTCTCCGGTCCGTACTCAATAAGTTCCTTGGCCCTAACCGCCTTTTTGACCTCCTCCGTTAGCTCCTGGGTCTCCGGGATCTCCTGCTGCATCATCTGTTCGAGTATCTCCTTCGCCCTGTCGATTATGTACTTCCTCTTGGTTGCGCGAACGTCCTCTATGCGGAGCACCTTTATGTGAGCCTCGGCGGGGCCGACCCTGTCTATGGTCTCCAGAGCCGCCGCAAGGATTGCAGTTTCAACCCTGTCAAGGCTGGAGGGAACGGTTATGGTGCCGTAGGTCTTCCCGGCCTTGGTGTGAACCTCCACCCTTATCCTGCCTATCCTCCCCGTCTTCTGAAGCTCCCTGAGGTCGAGATCATCCCCGAGAAGTCCCTCAGTCTGGCCGAATATTGCTCCCACGACATCCGGTCTTTCAACAACTCCGTTTGCCTCAAACTCAGCGTAAACAACGTATTTTGTGGTCCCAAACTCATCCTTCGCCGACATTTTATCACCATCCTTTCTCCTCTCTGCCTTCCTCTTCTCCTCCAAAACGTGTAACACGGTCTTCTTACGCTTCATCATTGACCCTCCGCTGGGGTCAGAAACGGAGACGACTGTCACGCCCTCTGTTAGCCCGCTCTCGCGTCCGCACGTAAAAACTGTAGAGCTCCTCAATCCCTTTTATCCTTCCCCCGATTATAGATTTCAACCTGGAACGCGTCGTTAGATCAACGTTGCATTCGTATCCTATCAGGTACATGAGGAGCTTCCTGGCGAGCTCCTCTCCCTTCCCGTCGAAGTCAGTCAGTATCATTACATCGTGATATCTGGAAGCCTTGATGGCCGTATCCGAGAGCGGTAAGCGTGACAGTCTTATTATCTCCGCTCCGACCCCGAGATTCCTCAAAGCCACCTCGTCTCGCAGGCCTTCAACTATTATGGCCCCTTCAAACTCTCGCAGTTTGTCTATAAGTTCGAGGAATCTTTTATAGTTTTCGGCGTGCATCGCCGTCATCCTACCGGAGGCCCATGGGGGTTATAAGCCTATTGTCACAAGCCCGCCGTCACAACCGGTACCTGTATCCTAAGAGGGGCCACCTCGTGAAATCGCTTTTTCTTCCGTACCAGAGCGCCAGTACAACGCCTCCAGCAGGAAACGCAAATAGGAGCGCACTCTTAATTCCGCTTGGATTGGTCAGGTAGCCTATCGCTATGGCAATGAAAGAACCCGCAGTGAATCCGATAACGGAGAACATGAACGCCCTCGCGAGCCTTGAATTCGAGGCAAGGAAGAGCATGAGCCCTGCGAGTAAGGCGGCAAAGAGCAACAAAGAGGCTCCGCCTGCGATGTAGGAGAACACGAGAAACACCGCTATCGAGATGGCGATCCAGAGGCCCTTCGAGCCCTTCATGATAACACCCCTCGATCTTCTGGTCGTGGACGTATAAGCCTTGCGCTCAGCAGACCGAGCCAATCCTCCCGTGGTAGCTCATCGGCTCCTCGTAGAACTCCTCAATGAGCCTCTGGAGCCTCCTTGAGAGCTCCATCTGCGCCCCCCATGAGCCCTCGATTCTGCCATTCGCCGCCATCCTGCCCAAAAAGCGCTTCATCTTCTCGCTCAGAGGGCTCGGTTTACAGCGCGCCCAGGGAGTCCCGGGCAGGGGCATGAAGTAGTGGGCGCGAACCTTCCCTCCCTTCCGCATAATCCACCTCATCA
>JAADEC010000029.1 GCA_013153595.1 Thermococci archaeon
CGCGGAAGGACCTCCTCAGGGCGTGGAGCAACCTCGAACCGACCATCAACTACGGGATGGCCGATGCGGGCATTACGCGGCACGTCCTCGACTGGTACTGGGGGGTTAATCTCTCGCGGGCCCTCACCAGCGCGGTCAAGCGGGCCAGCGGGAAGTGGATGGTTCTCTCAACGGGCAGGGTTCAGGGCCCGACCCTCAAGTTCCTCGTCGACAGGGAGAAGGAGATAGCCAGCTTCAAGCCCGAGCCGTACTGGGTAGTCAGGATGGTCGTGGAGAAGGAAGGGGAGAAGTACACGGCGAACTACGAGAAAGAGCGGATAAAGGACGAAGAAGAGGCCAAGAGGATCGTCGCCGAGGCCAAACGCGGGCCCGCTGTGGTCGAGAGGGTGGAGGTCAAGAGGCAGAACCGAAACCCGCCAGTTCCCTTCGATCTCGGGACCCTCCAGAGGGAGGCCTACTCAGCGTTTAAATACACACCGAAGAAGACCCTGGACATAGCCCAGAAGCTCTACGAGAAGGCCCTCATAAGCTACCCGAGGACATCCTCCCAGAAGCTTCCGAAGAACGCCAACCTGCGCTCCATAATCCAGAACTTGGCAAGAATACCCGACTACAAGCCGTTCGCCCACCTGCTGCTCGGGAAGGGAAGCCTGAAGCCGGTGGAGGGAAGGAAGGACGATCCGGCCCATCCTGCCATATACCCGACGGGCGAGGTACCCAAGAAGGGGGAGCTGACAAAGGACGAGCTCAACCTCTACGACCTCATAGTCAGGCGTTTCCTTGCCCTCTTTATGGAGCCAGCCGTCCGGGAGACCATCAGGGTTTCAATAATCTCGAACGGGCACAGGTTCATCCTCAGCGGTTCTAAGACGGTCAGCGAGGGGTGGCTGAGGGTTTACGGAAAGTACGTGAAGTTCGAGGAGGTGGAGCTGCCCGCGTTCAGAGAGGGCGAGGAGCTCAGGGTGGTTCAGGTGAGGAGGGAGAAGAAGCACACCAAGCCTCCCGCCAGGTACTCTCCCGCTTCGGTCATAAAAAAGATGGAGGAGCTTGGGATAGGAACCAAAGCGACGCGCGCCCAGATACTCGAGACCCTCTACCAGCGCGGATACATAGAGGGCAAGAGGAAGATAAAGGTGACCCCCTTGGGCATGAAGGTCATAGAGGCGCTCGAGGGCAACGTTCCCGACATAGTCAGCGTGGAACTGACGAGGAAGTTCGAGCAGGAGATGGAGGCGATAGAGGCGAGGAAGAAGAGGGGCAGGGAGGTTATAGAGAGGAGCAGGGAGGAGCTGATCGAGATCCTCAGGAGGTTCAAGGAGAGAGAGGAGAGCATAGGAAGGGTCATAGTCGAGTCCATCGGTGGCGGGCGGGAGGAAAAGGACGTGAAAGGCAATGCTAAATCCAGAACCAGAACCAAATCCAAAGCCGGATCATCGGAAGAGAAGCCTCTGGTGCTCGGGAAGTGCCCGAAGTGCGGCGGAGACCTCGTCCTCAGGTACAACAGGAAGACGGGGAAGAGGTTCGTCGGCTGCTCCAACTGGCCGAAGTGCAACGTCACCTACCCCATTCCGCAGAGGGGGGACGTTATACCGACCGACAGGACCTGCTGCGGAGGGGTTCCAGTCGTGAGGATACGGTACAGGGGAAGGGAGTACGAGGTCTGCCTCGACATGAGGTGCAAGGAAAACGGGAATGGAAACAGAAAACGGGAGTAAAACAAGGTAGAGCTAATTGAACACGGTTCTCGAAGCCTCAGAGGAGCTCCTTCAGGAGGCTCAGCCTCCTTCTGTTGAACATCACCTTCGGGTTCTTGAGGAGTGCCTTTATTATCTCCGTGTACTTTCCTCCGGCCAGCTTCTCCAGGTCTGTTCCTCCGAGTATCTGGACGAAAACGTCGAGATCCTCGTCCGTTAGCTTCTCGGTCACGCGTCTGAGCTTCAGCAGCTTCTCCATCTTCGGCCCCTCTTCCCTCCACCACTCCTCGGTGTAGTTCTGGAGCAGCTTGAGGTTGTCCTCCTCTAAGGCCTTCACGGTCCACTTGCTCGCTATCGCCGCCGCCTTCATTGCCTCTGCCATTCCTCCCCCGTGCATCGGGTTCACCTGCCTCGCGGCGTCGCCTATGATCATGACGTTGTCCTTGACGAGCTCCTTGACGAACCCTCCGACCGGAACAAGCCCGACGTTCACCTCGAGTATCTTGTTCGTGGAGATGCCGTGCTCCCTGAGCCATTTGTCGAGGTAGTACTTGGCGGTCTTGGGGTTGTCCGAGTTTATCCCAATGCCGACGTTGGCCCTGTCCTCATCCTTCGGGAACACCCACACGTAGCCGCGCGGGGCCACCTCGTTTCCGAACCACAGGTGGATTATGTCGGGGTCGAAGCCCTCTATGAGCATCTCGTACTCGTACCCGGAGTCGAACTCGTGGGGCGGTGCGTACGTGTTTATTCCGGCCTTTCTGGCTATCGTGCTCTCCACTCCGTCGGCCGCCACCACGACCTTCGCCCTGACGTCGAGGAGTTCACCCTCGCGCTTTATCTTAAGCCCCTCAACCCTTCCGTTCTCCCGTATAACGTCGACCGCCTCGGCCCGCGGCCACACGTCAGCTCCTTCCCTCGCGGCGTAGAAGGCGAGCATCTTATCGAACACCTTCCTCTCAAGGATGACGCCGCTGACGTTCTTGTAGCGCAGCTCCGCGGTGTAGCCGCTCGGTGAGTATATCCTGGCCCCGTATATCTCCCTGTTGACGAAACGCTTGTCGTAGGGGATACCGTACTTCTCGAACACGTTGATGTTTATCCCCTCGGCGCACTGCTTGGGCGAACCTATGGCTGCCTTCTTATCCACGAGCAAAACGCTGAACCCGGCCTTTGCAACGTCTCTGGCCATCATAGGCCCTGCAATCCCGGCACCGACGATGACGACGTCGTATTTAAGCTCGCTCATTCTTCTCCCTCCAGAGGAACCGTCGTAAGCGCCCCAACAGGGCAGGCGGTTACGCATATGTTACAAAATATGCACTTCTCCTGTATGAACCTCCACTTGGACGCCCCGACCTCTATGGCGAGAGTCGGGCAGACGCCCGCGCATCCTCCGCACAGGTAGCACTTATCATCGTTGACGACCACTCTAAACTTCTTTCCCGCCATCTGAGTCACTCTCCGTCTGCGCCCTAAGTCTTTCGGGGTCTATCTTGATCGTACCGTTTTTTATCTTTAACGGCACGAACCTGTCCAGCTCCTGAGCCTTTGCAAGGACCTCCCTCTCTTTCAGGTTGAGCCTGTCGCTCAGCTCCTCAACCGTGGCCTCGTCGTTGAGGAGGATGTAGTGGAGGATGGCGAGCTGGGTCAGGTCACCGACCTCCTTCATGAACCTCTCCTTTATCAGCTCCATGTTCCTGTCCCTGAGGCTCTCTATCGATCTCAGGATTTCTATGGTTTTTTCGAGCTCGTTTTTAAGTTTGATGCAGGATGCGACCGTTCCAAGGAGTGTTCCATCGTCTTTGACGTTGCTCACGTCTATTTCAACGCGGGTTACGCGCGGCTCCCCGAGGTCTATCCCCCTGTACCAGAAGACGCCGGGGGTTATCGTGACCACGTACGTCCTCCTCATTACGATGTCGTAGTACTTCCTCGCGGGACCTATGAACGGCCCCTCCCTCTCGTAGGATTTGAGCAGGCCCTCACGCTCCATTATCTTGAGATGCTTGGCGACCGCCGTGGATGAAACGCTAACCTTGCTGCTCAAATAACTGAAATAACATTCAGTACATGTCAAATGGCTCAGCAAATCCCTTCTAACCCTGTTACCGAGAATGTAAAACACATCCGGCTCTTTCACCTCATCCACCTCCTACCCGCAAATGCCCAGGTGTGGACAGATCTGTGACGTAAAGCTTATATAGTGACCCTCAAACTTTAGGTTGCAAATCGAAAGTTACACCCCTAAAGACTCTCCCCGGGGATTAATAAACCTTTATCTTTACGCGCGTTGGTTTGTGGTTGGTGAAAAGTGGAGGTGTTTGGAATGGGACTGATAAGCGACTCAGATAGGAAGATCATAAAGGAGGAGTTCTTCTCCAAGCTGACCGAGCCCGTCAAGATAATCGGGTTCACGGGAAGGAAGAACTGCCAGTACTGTGATCAGCTGAAACAGCTCGTTCAGGAGCTCAGCGAGCTCAGCGACAAACTCAGCTATGAGTTCTTTGACTTCGATTCGGAGGAAGGTAAGAAGATGGCCGAGAAGTACAGGATCGACCGTGCTCCCGCCGTCACCGTGACCCGGAACGGTGAGGACATGGGGGTTCGCTTTTTCGGGCTTCCCGCCGGTCACGAGTTCGGAGCCTTTTTGGAGGACATAGTGGACGTCAGCAACGGGGAGACTGACCTGATGCCTGAGAGCAAGGAGGAGCTCGCTAAGATCGGAGACGACGTCAGGATACTCGTTTTCGTTACGCCCACCTGCCCCTACTGCCCCCTGGCCGTTAGGATGGCGCACAAGTTCGCGATAGAGAGCAAGAAGGCCGGCAAGGGCAACGTCCTCGGAGACATGGTGGAGGCGGTTGAGTACCCCGAGTGGGCCGATATGTACCGGGTCATGGCGGTTCCGAAGATCGTCATACAGGTCAACGGTCAGGACAAGGTGGAGTTCGAAGGAGCTTACCCGGAGAAGATGTTCGTGGAGAAACTCCTGTCGGCCGTCGAATGATCCGACAGTTTCCGGGTGTTCAATTTCTTTGTTTCGCTTTCTGTCTGCTTCCTCCCCTGATGAGGCTTTTTGGTGATCATACTGGATGACGTGCTCGTCCTCATCCTCGTATATGCACCTCGACTATGTCCCCATCTTCGAGCACGTGATCCGGCCCCACCCTCTGGCCGGGGAACTTGACGCTCTTTCCCCACACCCTCGCGTACCTGAAGTTCTTCGCGAACTCCTTGTGTATCCTCCTTGCGACGTCTATAACCGTGGCTCCCTTCTTCATGGCTATCGGGGGGTAAGCCGGTTCCTCGCCTGGGCTCTTGGTGAACACCCTGATGATCCCTGCCAGTTTGTAGAGCTCCTCCCGTAGCCTGTCTATGTTTGCCCTTTTTTTGGCAGATATTGGAATTATCGGGAATTTATCGGCGTATTCCCTAAGGAGAGCTTCGTATCCCTCTTTGCTGCCGGGCACGTCGCCCTTGTTGCCTATCACGATGGCCCTCTTCCAGACGAGGCTGTCATCAATGGCATCGGCGAAATCCTCCAGTGTAACGGGCTCCTTTACAGTTATCTCCGCCGAGTGTATTCTCTCCTCCCTGAGCATCTTCATGACCTCTCCAATGTCGCCCATGATGTTCTCCTGCCCGTTTATCACTATACCCCCCGTGGGAGTTCTCTTTATGGTGACCCTTGGCCGCCGCTTGTTCAGCTTTATTCCCGCTCTTTCGAATTCCCGGAGAAGGATCCTCATCTGCCTCACGGGGTCGTTGGAGAGATCAACCACTATCGCCACGGCATCGGCGTTTCTTATGACGCTCAGGAGTTGAGTGCCCATGCCCCTTCCTAAGGCCGCTCCTTCAACCAGACCGGGAACCTCCACCAGCTGTATCTTGATCCCACCGTAGTCCATCATGCCCGGAACGGGCTCCACAGTGGTGAACTGATAGTTGTCCACCTCCACGTCGGCCCCGGTCAGGAGCTTCAGCAGTGAACTCTTTCCAACGTTGGGCATGCCGACGAGAACTATTTGAGCCGCCCCCTCCTTTTTGACGCTTAGGGAGTATCCCCCACCTTTCTTCTGCAGCATCCGCTGCTTCTCAAGCTCTTTCCTCAGCTCAGCTAACCTGCGTTTTATCTGAAGCCTCAGTTTCTCCGTACCCTTATGCTTGGGGACGGTTGAGTACATCTTCTCAAGTGCCCTTATCTTCTCGGGAATCGTTCTTGCGTTCCGGTACTCCTCCTCTGCGGCGAGGTACTCCGCTGTGACGTTTGTCGGCATCTGGATCCCATTGCAGGAATGAAGGGATAACTTAAAAATATCACGCCCTCCCCGGGATCCATCGTTCACAAGGAATCGGCAGATTTATATACTCCATCGAAAATTTTTAGCCATGGTGGTGATCATGAGAGGAGGTTTGGATGATATAGACAGGGAGATCCTCAGCATACTCCAGAAGAACAGCAGAACGCCCCTCCGTGAGATATCTAAGGAGGTGGGACTGGCCGAATCAACGGTCTATGAGAGGATAAAAAAGCTCAAGGAGAGGGGGATAATAAAGAAGTTCACGGTTATCCTCGATCCCGACGCTCTTGGTTTCCATATACTGGCGTTGATACTGATAAAAGCCAAGGCCGGCGAGTACTCCAACGTTGCAAGAGAACTCGGCAGATATCCTGAGATAGTTGAGGTGTATGAAACCACCGGTGACTACGATATGGTCGTCAAGATAAGGACGAAGGGCAGCGAGGATCTGAACGAGTTCTTGGACCGGATAGGGGACGTCAAGGGCGTGGAGGCCACTCACACAATGGTGGTGCTCAAGATCCACAAGGAGACAACGGAGCTTCCTCTGTGAGCCGTTAACACGGGTCAGATGTATCACGGTTTGGTGCATTATAGTTTTAAATAATTACTCGCTATTCATTAACGCTTGGTATCCCGCTCCCGGGAGCAATGACCGGGAGTGCTCACGCCAAGCGCACAGGGCCGGTGCATCCACCCGTCGGAGTGAATGACGGCGGGCCTCTGTGACCGGCCCACAAAAAACTCCAAGGGGATGAGAACAGTGGTGGAAGTGCCACGGCCCATCGACCCGTTGATCATTAAGAGGATACGGAAAGAGCTTGAGATCACACAGGAAGAACTCGCCAGAAAGGCAGGCGTAACCCAGGCCTACATAGCCAAGCTGGAGGCAGGAAAGGTGGACCCCCGGCTCTCCACGTTTAACAGGATTCTCCAGGCACTTTTGGAGTACAAGAAGATCAGAAAAAAAGCATCGGACGTCATGTCCTCGCCGGTTATATACGTCAGACCGAGCACGCGGGTGCAGGAAGTGATACGAATAATGAGCACCCACAACATATCTCAAGTCCCCGTGCTTGATGGAGGGAAAGTGGTGGGGTCCGTAACCGAGAGGTCGCTCGTCAGAAAGAGCTTGGAATTCGAGGACATATACGAGAGAACCGTTAGGGAGGTCATGGATGAGCCGTTTCCCATAGTTAATGAGGATGAAGATCTGGACGTCGTTAAGTACCTTCTTGAGGAAAGACCCGCTGTGCTGGTCCAGAACAAATCCGGTGAAGTTGTCGGTATAATAACCCGGGTCGATGTTTTCAAACTTTGAGCTTGTCTTGGGCAGCGTTCTTGCTCTGCTGGTCTGCTATTTATATGGGTTTTTACTCTTAATGAAAGTACTCACGGTGGTTTGTGCGATACTTCGGTGGCTTCTCTGTTAGCATAATCATGAGGATTTTATGAGTTTTTATAGTAGTTTTTAATACTATATAATGGAGCTATATAAATCTAACTTATTATAGTTATACTCAAAATTATCTAATATCGAATAACATAGTCATGTTATACATTATATCTAATTATTGTTGATTGATTTTAATAATCTAATATTTAATCTAAATAATTTA
>JAADEC010000068.1 GCA_013153595.1 Thermococci archaeon
TGAGCATCGTCCCGAAGGCCATGCCCATCCTGAGGGCGAACTCGGGCGTTATCTTTTCATTGGCTATTCCGCGGACACCGAACGTTCCGAATATCTTCCCCATCACTCACACCTCCGCGTTAGATCAGGTAGTTGGCAAGTCCGAGTATGGACTTCACAAACAGGTAGAGGGCGTAGACGAACATTGCCGTCTGAATCGACGCCAGGATCACCCTGAGCCCCCTGAGACGGTTCCTGAGAAGGGGCACGGGAAGGCCTATCAGTATGACCCCGAAGAGGTAGAGGACCGACGCCTTCAGCGAGTCGTAGTTGAGCGGAATGCTGACCCGCGGATAGCGGAAGTGAACCGTCTGATTGCCGACGTTGAGGGTTATGTCGGTGTGGTGAAGGCCAACGACGAGGATGTACGACATCACAAGGACGAAGAGGAGGGCGGGCAGGAGGCTTATTGAGAAGGATGAGACGTTCTTGCTGTACCGCTCAAGGGCGTCGCCGCCTGAACCGCCGGAGCAACCGTTATCCTCCTCGCCCATCTCAGGCCCTCCCGAAGTCATCGTCGAAGCGCACTATGTCGTCCTCGCCGAGGTACTCACCGATCTGGGTCTCTATGACCTCCAAGACAACCTTTCCGGGGTTCTCGAGGCGGTGCTTAACTCCTGCGGGAATGAAAGTGCTCTCGCCCTGCCTTAGGAGCACCTCCCTGTCCCCGACGATTACCTTTGCCGTCCCCCTGACCACGACCCAGTGCTCGGAGCGGTGGTAGTGCATCTGAAGCGATAGCTTCTTGCCGGGCAGAACCGTGAGGCGCTTTATCTTGTAGCGCTCACCCTCCTCGAGAACTGTGTAGCTTCCCCACGGCCGGTAGGCGGTTCGGTGGACGGTTACGCGCTCATCGCCGAGCTCCTTAAGGATCCTGTAGACCTCCTTGACCCTCTGGCTTTCTCCCTTTTTCGCCACGAGCAGGGCGTCGTCCGTGTCGATTATTATCAGATCCTCGACCCCAACCGTCGCCGTCAGCCTTTCCGTCATAAGGAGGTTGTTCTTTGAGTTGACGCCGACGTGATAGCCGTTCTCACCGCGGATCCTTATGGCGTTTCCGTCGGAGTCCTTCTCGAGGATCTCGTATATGGCGTCGAAGCTCCCGAGATCGTTCCACATCGTGTTGAGCGGAACCACCGCCGCCTTGGTGGTCTTCTCCATAACCCCGTAGTCGATGCTCAGCTCGGGAACCCTGCTGTACGCCTCCTCAACGTCTCCTCCCTCTTCAAAGGCCTTCCACACCCGGGGGGCGTGCCTTCTAACCTCTTCGATGAAGAGGGAGCTTGAGAACGCGAACATCCCGCTGTTCCAGTAGTAGCCGTTCTCAACGTAGCGCTTCGCGGTCTCGAGGTCCGGCTTCTCCTTGAACTCCGCGACCGTGTAGCCGAGCACCCGGCCGTCTTCCCCGATCTCCACTCCCGGCCTTATGTAGCCGTAGCCGGTGTGCGGTTTCGTGGGCTTTATACCGAACGTGACGAGGTAGTTTCCCGCCAGCTTCTCGGCGTTCTTAAATGCCCTGTTGTAAGCCTCGTTGACCTCTATCATGTGATCACTCGGCAGGACGACGACGGCCGAATCTCCGAACTCCTCCTCTATCCTGAGCGTCGCCCAGAGGATAGCCGGCAGGGTGTTCTTGGCGCTCGGTTCAAGAAGCACGTTCTCCTCAGGAATTTCGATCTTTAACTCCCGCAGGTCATCCAAAACACGGAATCTGTAGTTCCTGTTGGTGACTATGAATATCTCACTGGGACTGGAAAAGATGAGGGCTCTTTCAACGGTTTTCTGGAACAGGCTCATATCGTCCAGAAAGCGAACGAACTGTTTCGGCATCATCTCCCTGCTAAGGGGCCAGAGCCGCGTGCCTTTTCCTCCAGCCAGTATAACGGTCTTCATAATTCCCACCAACCAAAGATCGGGGATCGGGTTTATAGCCTTTTCATCTGAGTTCCACGTCTCAGGGCGAACTCACCGACGAAGGCCGAGCTCGATATCGTGTCCCCTATCCCAACGGTTGATTTAGGCCTCTCCACGATCTTCGTCGGCACGAAGGCAAGCTGGTAGCCGTTGATCTCCGCGATACCATCCTTCATTCCGTACTCCTTGGTGAGGGCTTCCTCAACGGGTCCGGCCATCCCACCGACGGGAACCTTCAGTGACTTAGCGACCTCCTCCATCGACGGAACGTCCCCGAGCCTCGCCTTAGTCGCCGCCGTCAGGGCCGCAAAGAGGAGGGCGTCACGAACGAACTCACCCCGGTAAGCGGTGAGGGCGAGGTAGTAGCCGTAGGTGTGGAAGTGTATCCTCCTGACGCCAAGCGCGGCCAGTTTGAGCATCGCCTCGATAACGGCGTCCGCATCAGCGGGGTCGCTTGAGAGGAGCTTCTCCGCCAGATCTCTCTCGTTCATGACCTCCATTACCGAAGCCAGCTCAACCTCGTTCAGACCGACGCTCCAGAACATCGGGAGAAGCCTGAGGATCTCCCGCCTGACGGTCTCGTCGGGTGTGAATGCCAGCTCGAGGTGAGCCGGGACTTCCCTCTCGCTGAGAACCCTCAGGTGCTCCTTCACCACCCCGAAGGGCTCGCGGTAGGTGTCCTCGGTGAGGGCCTGGAATCCGCTGATTATCGCGAGGCCCACACCTGCCGCTATCTCGTCAAAGCCCTCCCTGAACTCATCGCGGATGACGAGTGCGGTGTTGTAGTCGTCGGCGGAGGCTATGAAGCGGTTCTCCCTCGGCGCCTCGAAGCCGAGAACCCTGAAGCCGCGCGGAAACTCGTAGATGTAGTGTATCGGGCTGTCCTCCTCCCAGCCTCCATGTCCGCTGAACTTCTTAGGATGAACGAGCTTCAGCTCCCCGTTCTCGAACTTCGGCACGTAGATCGGCCCCTCCCTGAACAGGCCCGTCTGAAGCCTTGAAAGCTGAGGAACGTGAGCCACAACGGGAACGCCGTAAACACCGCCGAGGAGGTTCGCCATTATGCCGACCTGGCCGCCCATCCTCACCTCGTCCCAGCCCCACCGCTTCATGTAGAATCTAACCCTGCAGCTCCCGACGAACAGCTCGGCGGCTTTGCCCTGTCTGACGCTCCACAGGATCGAGCCAAGGAGCTGGGGAACGCTCTTTATCATCTCCGGAAGCTCGCTGGAGTATCCGAGAACCTCATCCCTGCCCGCCCTCTCAATCCTCTCCTCAAGGTCGTCCCTCCTTAAGTAGCGGAGGACATCGACGTTGGTGTTGTAGGCTAAGAGAACGCTCCCGGCGTTGCCGAGGTTGGCCCTGACCCTCTCGAAGGCGGAAGCGTAGAGCTTATCCCAGTTCGGGTTCATCATGGTCTTTGAAGGAGGTAAAAAATAATAAGGGTTTCGCTCACTTCCAGCGCGGGTTGTCCACGAGCCTTACCTCACCGTCCTCATCAACGACGAGCTTTGCGAATCCCTTCTCCCTTATGGAGCCGTAATCATGCCCCGCATCTGCGGGATAAACCGCCAGGAATACGAGGGGTTCTTCGCCTGTGTTGACGGTTCTGTGGGCCCAGTATGGAGGAACGTAAACCACGGTCCCTGGCCACATCGGAACCCACTCGACCTTTCCCTCGGGCGTCTGGAGGAGCATTCCCCCCTTTCCCCTTAGGGTGTGGTACACCTCCGCCCGGTCCGCCCTGGCGTGGAAGTGCCCCTTGGTGAAGAAGAACTCCCGCCCGACCCTGCCGGGGTAGAGCACCGTCGTCGCGAAGTTCAGGTCGCCCTCCCTCTCCTCCTGCTCGATGGAGTAGACCTCGTAGACGACGGGATCCTCAGCGAGCAGCTCCTCGTAGGCCTTCTCATCTGCGAAGTATCCCTCCATGTCGCTGAGTCTTCTGACGGTTTTCTTCGCACCCCTGATGACGCCGCTCTCCTCGATAACAACACCGAAGGGTTCCTTCAGACGGATCATTCAATCACCCCGCACGCGCTATCAGATGGGTATCATGCTGAGGAGGTACGCAACCCCTATCATGACGGCCCAGTAGCCCACGTTCCAGCGCAGAACCTTAAAGCCGTCGAGGGGAGGTATTGGCCAGAGGTTGAAGAAGGCCAGCCACAGGTTCACCTTGGCGGTCATTCTGAGAACGTCCCCGGGCACGGCGCTCAGACCGACTCCCTTGACCACCGCCAAGGCCACTGCGCCGACGACGATGTTTGTCAGGGGGCCCGCCGCGGCTATTATGCCGTTGCTCCGCCTCCCATCGCTCGGGGGAAGGTAGGAGGGGTAGCTGTAGATGTACACCGCTCCGAGGGCCGCGAATATCCACGCGCTCCCGGTCAGCACCCTCGTGGCTATCCCTATGAGGAGGGCCAGGGCTATGCCGACGTTCCACCTTCTGTAGAACGCTATGTATCCGAAGTGTCTTGCCACCTGCCTGTGGGCGAGCTCGTGAAAGACGAAGGCCGTAACCACGGCCACCGCGACGTACGGCATGAGCTTTATCTCAAAATTCGAGAACAGCATGAGGAGTACGATGAAGGATGTGGAGAGGTCCTCAAGCTCCCTTTGATTCATTCACCTTTCACCTCAATGTGCCTCCCGATGACCAGTTCCGCTGCCCTGACGGCCGAACCTCCGCTACCAACGGCGATCCTGACTTGATCCTCCGGAACGTAAACGACTATTCCGTCTTCGTTCTCCTCAACCCTCAAAATCCTGACGTTCAGCATGCGCTCCAGCTTTCCCTTGATATCAGCTTCTCCATCCGACATCATTTATCCCCCTCGTCATCTTTTGGCCACGTTATTACCATAAGGTGCATGGCTTTATTTAAATCTACCGTCAGCGGCTTACCCCCGGCACGTTAAACGTCAACGTTTTTAACGTCCCGGGTTTACATGGGGTGGTGCGCGGGATGGAGGCGCCTGTGGAGAAAGCCATCTACACTGAGGACGTCCCCGAGGACAGGGAGGATCTCGTTCGTGAGCTCCTGCGCATGCAGGGCGGTGCGGTCATGTTCGTGGGCGACGTCGATACAGGTAAGAGCACGTCGCTGATCTACGTTGCCAACCGCCTCATGGAGGAGGGGAGATCCGTTGCCATCGTGGATTCTGACGTCGGACAGAAGGGAATCCTCCCGCCGGCTACGGTAAGTCTGGCCGTTCCGGATGAGCCTTTCAGCTCCCTGAGCGAGCTCAAGTGCGAGGCCTGCTACTTCATAGGCACTACGTCCCCCGGTCAGTACATGGGTGAGATGGCGGTGGGAACCTGGCGCCTGACGTCGCGGGGAAGAAAGCTGGCTGATTTCGTCCTTCTCGACACGACGGGTTTTGTCTACGGCAGGGGCGCCGAGATGAAGCGGCTCAAGGTGGAACTCATAAGGCCCGACGTTGCGGTCTTCCTTGAGAGGGAGGATGAGCTTGAACATTTGAAATCCATGGTGGGGCATCTCACGAGGACGGTTGAACTGAGAGTTAGTGAGAACGCACGGGAACACTCTCGGGAGGACAGGAGAGACGTGAGGATGAGGAAGTGGAGGAGGTACTTCGCGGCCTCAGGGGAGCTGGTTCTGAGAGATGTTACGGTGACGGGAACGTCCCTCTTTCACGGAAGGCGGCTTGGAGCTGCCGAGAGAGAGCTTCTTGAAAGGATATACGGCTGGATAGTTTTTGAGGGCTGGAGGGACCCAAAGGGCTGCTACCACGTGGTCAAAGCGGGCAAACCGTTTGCACCGCTTCATCGCGGCTGCCTCCATGCTGTTGATGTTGAAAAGCTCAGCAACCTCCTCGTTGGTCTTATAGACCGCGATGGCCTCTGCCTTTCCGTCGGGATACTCAAGGTCCCCGGGCTCGGGGGAGGTGCCCTTCAGGTACTGACACCGCTGGGGGATGAGGAGGTTTCCAAGGTAACCGAGGTCAGACTCGGCAGGATCAGGGTGACGGAGGAAGGAGAGGAGATCGAACTCCTCAGGAGAGACGAACTGTAATGGGGGAGGCAACGGTGTCGGCATCGAAATCCTCGTCTGATGCGGGGGGATCCCCGCTGGAATTCCTGAGGGCTTTCGTTGAGATCACGAGGCCCCACAACTGCGCGCTCGCCGGTGTGGTGGGTGTGCTGGGGTCCATAGTGGCCACCGGAAGCGTTCCCGACCTGGGGAAGCTCGTGCTTGTTTTCCTCGTCGTCTACCTCGGGTGCGCCGCCGGAAACACCATAAACGACTACTTCGACTACGAGATAGACCGCATAAACAGACCTGACAGGGTTCTTCCCAGGGGGGCCATGAAGAGAAGAACGGCACTGAAGTATGCAATCGCCCTTTTTGCGATCGGACTGACGCTGGCGGCTTTGATCAACGTCCCCGCCTTCCTGCTCGCCCTGTGGGCGTACTCGACCATGGTGATCTACGCGTGGAAGCTCAAACCAATGCCCTTCATCGGCAACGTCGCGGTCGCGTCCCTAACGGGTGCAACGCCCCTCTACGGTGCGCTGGCGGTGGGGAGGATAGGCCTCGCCGGAACGCTGGCGCTCTGTGCGTTCCTTGTGAACGTGGCGAGGGAGGTGACGAAGGACATAGAGGACATGGAGGGCGACATGGCCGCGGGAGCCCGAACCCTGCCCATAGTCATCGGGAAGAAGAAAGCTGCGTACGTTGGAGCCGCGTTTGCGTTTGCCACGGTGGGTGCGTCGTTCATACCCGTGATGGCGGGCATCGGGGTTGGGTACTGGGCGATGCTGCCCGTCGATGCCATGATAGCCTACGCCGGCGTTAAGGTTCTGAGGAGTCAGGACAGCAGGGACGTCCACCTGGCCCAACAGCTTTTAAAGATGAGCATCTTTCTGGCAGTTGTGGCGTTCCTGATCGCGGCGCTCGTGTGACTCATGTGATATGAACGGAGGTGTTATCATGACGGGAACGGGAGACGAGGGTGAGGCTGAGGTCTGGAATAAGGACGTCATGGACGCGATCCTCAGGCATCTCGCGCGGGACTACCTGTGGACGGTCATCACATTCAAGGTGAACTCCGGACCGACGGGTATACTCGAGGATCTTGAGAGGGCATTCAAGAACGCTGGGTGGGAGGTCACGTTTAAGGCCAACTGGTGGACGGCCGACGTGCCGTACGGCGTTGTGAGACTCGACCTGAGGAAGGACGGCGTTAGCAGGATACTTCTCGGTAAGTGGATACTCGACGACGGGTTTGAGCTCGTGAGCGTTGAGAACATGGACGTCGAAGAGGGAAAGGAGGAATTCTTCAGGATGGTGGACGGAATAACCTCGACCCTGATACACGACCCTGTGATAAGGACGATGAGGGAGCAGTATTAGGCCATCGAGGAGCTACTGACCTGCGCGGCATTCCGCGGCCTCAGCCGCCTCAGCCAAACCACATGCTCATGTCCTGCATCTTCCTCTTTATCTCCATCCCGAACACGTAGCCCAGGGCCAGACCCGCCACCATTCCCCCGAAGTGGGCGAACACGTTCACGCCCTGCATCCAGCTGTTCAGCAGGAACAGGAACACTGCGTTTGCTATGGCCATCTCAAGGTTCCTTCCGAGGACCCCTCCTATCATTATGAGAGCTCCAGCCACACCGAATATGGCCCCGCTCGCGCCCCCGCTTATCACGAGCGGACCGAGCATGTAGAGACTCAGGACGTTGCCGAGAAGCCCCGCGGAGAAGTACGTCAGCAGAAACCTCTTGGTGCCCACCACCGGTTCGAGCTGGGCCCCGAGGTAGAACAGCCAGAACATGTTCAGGCCTATGTGCATCAGGTTCATGTGGACGAACATCGACGTTATCAGCCTCCACCACTGGTGACAGCAGATGATGTAGCCCGACGATAGGGGGAGGATGGCGCATCCCCTTATGCACGCGTTGATCTGGGCCCCTGCCCTCACGAGGGCGGTGGGTGCTATGGACACGAAGCTGCCGCTCAGGTAGGACTCGTAGGCGTAGAACGCGAGGTTCACCAGTATGAGAACGATGGTGGCCGGGTGGCGCCGGAGCATTGCCCTCCTTCCGTATCCTCCTGCTTCAAACCTCATGGTCACTCCCCTCTGCGTTCAGGCTGTGCAGTATGAGCCTGTGAAGCCTCTCGTCGCTCGCCGCCACCACGTTCATCTTCTTCGAGGCCTTAAGCTCGGTGCCGAGCTCCAGCTCGTTTCCCCTCTCATCCGTGACCTTCGCCCCCGCTTCCCGCGCTATCAGAACACCCGCCGCTATGTCCGTCGGCCTCACGTAGTTCCTGACGTCCACGACCGCCTGGAGGGAGCCAGAGGCCAGGTACGACAGCTCGACCGCTATCGCCCCGAGCACCCTGACCCGTTTGACGCTGTTTATCAGGTTCAACCCCCGTCCGCGCGTGTAGAAACTTACGGCAGCTTTCCGGGGCTCCGTCGGTTTCACACGTATCCGTTCGCCGTTCATGAAGGCGCCTCCCCCTGAGTAGGCCTCGTAGGTTCGCCCCGTGATGAACTCATGGATGAAGCCGTATACCGGTTTCGTTCCCTTGAAAACGGCCATGCTGAATGCGAATATCGGTATGCGGTGCGTGAAGTTGAAAGAACCGTCCACGGGGTCAACAACCACCGTTATTTCGCTCTCAGCCTCGAGTTCTCCGGACTCCTCGCTGACTATGTTGACCCCCAGGGGTTGCAGTCTGCTCAGTATCACCTCCTCCGACACCATGTCGACGTACTCGGTTACGTCCCCGCTTTCGTTCTCCCCAACCACCTCAGCGGCTTTTTGGGTGCCGAAGAGCGGCATGATCCTTTTCTCTATCTCCGCCGCCATCTCCCTACCTATTGAGCTCCAGTCAACGTCCGTTTTCATATTCATCCCCCCACACGATCACATCAGATGAGCAGCCGCTGAGCGGCCCTAAGCGGTCCCGAGGAGCATGTCAAGCAGGTTCCTTGTCCCGGGTCCCAGTCCGAGTATGAATATGGCGAGCTTCACGAAGTTTATCAGATCCCTGTCCTCGTCCTTGAGCACGTTGTCGAGGATCCACATTGTGGGAACCAGTATAAGAAGCTTTTCAACGTACATGGCAGCCGGCGTGTGCAGCAGACCTATCATAAACCTCGCCAAGACGTGCTGCTCCCAGAACCCGAAGAACTGAAGGGCAACGAAGGTGGTCGTCGCATCGTAGAAGTGGGTGTAGAATATTATCCGGTTGTCCCTGAAGAGCTTGAATCTTCTCGTCAGGAGCCAGACAAACCCCTCCGCGAGCAGCAGGGAGGGTACGAAGTAGAGAAGAACCCTCCAGTTGAAGTGGAACCTTGGCAGGTTGATGATGAGCACGAAGATGAGCATTGCATCAACCACCCATCCAAAATCCTCAACAAGCCTGTACATCTCCTTTACAGGCCCTATCCTCCTCCAGACCAAGTAGACGATCGAGAAGGTCAGCAGTCCGACCACTATGTATGCGCCGGGGCTGACGGTTAAATAGGTGCGCGGGAGGGCCCCGTTGTCCGTCAAAGCCCTCATGAGGGCTCCTGATATTATGTACGGAACGAGTGCCCTGAAGAAGTCCTCATCCACCTTTATGCGCATCCTCTTCATGAGCTTGTAGAACAGGAGGACGGCGATCCCAAGGATGATCGCGTACGTCAGGGTGTTAACGATGTTGTAGCCCTGATTGTACTTTATGGGGGCCACGTAATACCTGTAAAAGAAACTCTCAAGTCCCACTCTACCACCGGAGGCATTACAGGGACTGTGCTCTTAAACTTTTCCAAGTCCGATACGCTTAAAGGCCGATCTATGTAACAGATAAGGGTGTCAATCTCATGCACGTAATGCAGCTCCCGAGGGAGGTTCTGCTCGGTGAGGATCTCGCCAGTCACGTGACAGAAGTGGCCCACCGGGTCGGCCTCAGGGGGATAGGTTTAATCCTGTACGGACGAAAGACGAGGGAGATAGCGGGTGCGGAGGTTGAGGAAAACCTCGAGAAGGAGTACCAGATGGAGCACATCGTGGTTAAGGAGGCGAGCATGGCAGAAGTCGAGAGGTGCAAGGAGAAGGCCAGGAAGGTCGGCGCCAGGTGGATGATAGCCGTTGGAGGTGGGAGCATAATAGACGTCGCGAAACTGGCCTCATACAGCTTGGACATCCCTTTCATAAGCTTCCCGACGACGGCGTCTCACGATGGTATAGCCAGCGCCAACGCTTCAATAAAGGGCATCGGCCTGAAGACGTCCGTGCAGGCATCGCCTCCCATCGCCGTCATAGCCGACGTTAAGGTGATCGAAACTGCGCCGTACAGGTTCCTCGCGGCGGGAGTTGGGGACATGATAAGCAACTTCACGGCGGTTAAGGACTGGCAGCTCGCCCACAGGATTAGGGGTGAGTACTACAGCGAATACGCGGCGTCGCTCTCGATGATGAGCGCCAAGATGGTTATGAGAAACGCGGACATAATACGGCTCGGGAACGAAGAGGCTGTCAGGAAGGTCGTCAAGGGGCTCATATCGAGCGGGGTCGCCATGAGCATAGCCGGTTCATCGAGACCCGCGAGCGGTGCGGAGCATCTTTTCAGTCACGCGCTCGACATGCTCGCGAAGAAGCCCGCTCTCCACGGTGAGCAGACAGGGGTTGGGACCATAATAATGGCCTACCTTCATGGCCTCAAGTGGGGAAGGATCAAGGAAACATTAAAGAGGGTTAACGCCCCTACAGATGCATATGAGCTTGGCATAGAACCAGAGGTGATAGTGAAGGCCCTGACGGTTGCCCATAGAATAAGGCCCGAGCGTTACACTATACTGGGAACGGAAGGTCTCACATGGGAAGCGGCCGAGAAGGCCGCTAAGATAACTGGGGTAATCTGATGGGAAGATAAAACGAGTCGGAGGTGTTAGAATGACCATCACGTTAGTTGGGGAAAAACTGGCTAAGCCGGGGGTTGAATTCATATATTACGGACCAGCGGAGCCCTGCAAGACCTGCAGGCTGGCAAGGGTCTGCGTTGGGAACCTTGAACCTGGCAGGAGGTACAAGGTGGTCAGGGTCAGGAACATAGAGCACTCGTGTCCCATACATGAGGGAAAGGTAAGGGTCGTCGAGGTCGTTGAGCCCGCGATAGAGATGGCAATAGATCCGAGGCTGGCCATAGTCGGATCGAAGGTGAAGCTGAAGTTCGGTGAATGCGACGATCCTGAGAAGCAGGCGCTGTTCTTCCCGGAGGGACTGTTCGAGGGTGACACCGTGAAGATACTCGAGGTAACCGGGGAGGTCGAGTGCGGGGGGATGACGTTCAAGGTCGTCAGGGTTAAGAGGGAACCTTAGTGTCTCGATGGGCGGAAAGAAAAAGATATTAACCCCCCCTTCTACTTTTCTTGGTGTTCATGATGGACGCGAACATCGAAAGAACCCTCGTTATACTCAAGCCGGATGCTGTTGTCAGGGGACTCGTTGGAGAAGTGATATCCAGGTTCGAGAAGAGGGGCCTGAAGATAGTCGGAATGAAGATGATATGGATAGACAGGGAGCTGGCCGAAAAACACTACGCGGAGCACAGGGGAAAACCCTTCTTTGAGGGGCTCATCGATTACATAACGAAAGCCCCGAGCGTCGTCATGGTCGTCGAGGGGCGCTACGCCATAAGCGTCGTCAGGAAGATGGCTGGGGCCACAGACCCGAAGGACGCCGAGCCGGGCAGCATAAGGGGGGACTACGGACTCGACATAGGGGACTCGATATACAACATAGTCCACGCCTCCGACTCGCCCGAGAGCGCTAAAAGAGAGATAGAGCTGTACTTCAAGCCGGAAGAGCTCTTCGAGTATTACAAGGCGGCCGACTGGTTCTACCACACGCACGCAAAGGAGAGAAAGGAGTACATGGATCCAATGAAGGATTAGAGGCGCATCCTCTTCATCTTCCTGTGCCTGCTTTCATCTTCCTCTTCCACACGGTTCCCTTCGGGGTGTCCTCGAGCTGCACGCCGAGACTTCCCAGCTCTTCCCGGATCCTATCCGCCAGATCGTACCTCTTCTCCTTCCGTAGCTCGTTCCTGACGCCTATTAGGAGGTTTATAAGCTCCTCCTCCAGCCCGGTGCTCCTCTCCACGAAGTAGTCTTCCATAACGCCGAAGACATCGCTGACCGCCCTGAAGAACTCCACCGCCTTGAGGAGCAGGCTCGTCCCGGGATGTTCCGTTCTCGTCAGGTACCTGTTGGCGGCGTTGCTCGCGAGGAAGACGTACTTCAGGGCTTCCGCCGTGTTGAAGTCATCATTCATCGCTGCGTAAAAGCCCTCCCTTGCCCTTCTGAGCTCCTCGTAGAACTCGAACTCCGCATCGCCCCATCTGAACTTGACCTCCGCCGATTCCATGGCCACCCTGATGTTCTCCATGGTGTTGTAGAGACGCTCCAGGCTGTTTCTGGCGTGCTCCATGCCGTCCTCCGTGTACTCCAGGGGAGAGCGGTAGTGCTTCTGAATTATGAAGAGCCTTATCGTCTCGGCTCCGTACCTGCTGAGGAGCTCCTCTATGGTCACGAAGTTACCGAGGCTCTTGCTCATCTTCTCCCCGCCCACCATCAGAAAACCTGTGTGGAGCCAGTAGCGAACCCACTCATGACCGAAGCACGCCTCGCTCTGGGCTATCTCGTTCTCGTGATGGGGGAATATCAGGTCGCTCCCGCCGCCGTGTATGTCGAACCTCTCGCCCAGGTACTTCGAGCTCATGGCGGAGCACTCTATGTGCCAGCCGGGTCTCCCCTCCCCCCACGGGGACTCCCACTTCGGCTCGCCGGGCTTGGCCTTCTTCCAGAGCGCGAAGTCTTCGGGACTGTCCTTTCCCTCCCCTGGTTCAACCCTAACGCCCTTCCTCAGCTCATCGACGTCGATACCGCTCAGCTTTCCGTAGTCCATGAACTTGGAGACATCAAAGTAGACCCCGTCGCTCCCTTCGTACGCGTAGCCCCTCTCCTGAAGACGCCTGATGAACTCGATTATCTCGTCTATGTGCTCGGTGACGCGGGGGTAGACGTCGGCGGGTTTAACCTTAAGCGCGTTCATGTCCCTGAGGAAATGGGCCAGAAACTTCTCCGCGAGCTCCTTCGGCTCCTGACCTGTCTCCTTAGCCCGTCTTATTATCTTGTCGTCTATGTCGGTGAAGTTCATGACCATGAAGACTGTGTAGCCGATGTGCTCGAGGTAGCGTCTTATGACGTCGAAAGCTATGTACGTTCTCGCGTGTCCGAGGTGCGTGTAATCGTAAACGGTCGGTCCGCAGACGTACATCCTCACCTCGCCCTCTCGGAGGGGTTTGAACTCCTCCTTCCTCCGCGTCATCGTGTTGTATACGAACAGCCTTTTCATGCCCATCACCTCGACCCGGGGTTTACACAACGTTGTCTCTTATTAGTGTTCCTGTCTCGGCGTCCCTTTCCGGAACCGGAATTTGGGAAAGCTTAAAAATTGACCGTCCAACTGCTCTCAGAAACTTACGGGGGTAAACCATCATGGTGAAGATCAAGAAGGGAGACGTCGTCAGGATTCATTACACCGGGAGGGTGAAGGGCACCAACGAGGTGTTCGACACGACCTACGAGGACGTGGCCAAAGAGGCGGGGATATACTCCGAGAAAGGCATCTACGGTCCTGTTCCTGTGGCGGTAGGGGGCGGACACGTTCTCAAGGGCCTCGACAGGAGGCTTGAGGGTCTCGAGGTCGGAGGTGAGTACACAATCGAAGTTCCGCCGGAGGAGGGGTTCGGCAGGCGGGATCCCAAGCTGATAAAGGTCTACTCCCTCGGCCAGTTCAGAAGGCAGGGCCTGAGGCCCTACCCGGGCATGGAGGTGAAGATACGCAGCGGAGAGAAGGAGGCCAAGGGCAGGGTCATAACTGTCTCGGGGGGCCGCGTTCGCGTTGACTTCAATCATCCGCTCGCAGGAAAGACCCTCGTGTACGAGGTTAAGGTGGTCGAGAAGATAGACGATCCGATAGAGAAGATAAAGGCCATGCTCGAGCTCAGACTTCCGAGCGTTGACAGGGAGAAGGTCATAATCGACGTGGGGGAGAAGGACGTTACACTGGACTTCAGACCCCTGCTGGACAGCATCGATAAGAACACCCTCCTGCTCGGCGAGCTGATGCTTGAGGGAGACCTGAAGTTCATAGGCTACGAGGAGATAACCTTCAAGCCGAACGTTCAGGAGATCCTCAATCCGAAGCCGAAGGAGGACGAGGAGGAAGCAGACGAGGATGTGGAGGGTGATGAAGGGAGAAGCGAGGCAGCTGATGCGGGCGAGGCCGAGAAAAGTGTGGACACCGTGGAAGAAGGTGCAGAAGGGAAAGAGGAAGACGGCGCCGAGGAGCACAATGATGAGAAAGCTGCGACGGCAGAGGAAGAGGAATTGAGGAATGAAGCGTGAGGACGGCGGAAATCCCTACCTCCTTTACGCTGTCCTGCTGCCGCTCACCCTGCTCGCCTACGGCAGGGGCAACGGTGCCTGCCAGTGGGCAATCTACCAGGGAGCGGCCTACCTTCTAATACCCCTTTTTCTGTCCCTGCTGCTCGGATTCAAGCCAGGCGACGTTGGTCTCCGCGTTGGTGGCGGAGAAGGGTACAGGTGGGCCCTCCTTCTGGTCATCCTCTCCATCCCCATCAGCGTCTACGGCATCACCGTGCCGTCGATGAGGGATTACTATCCTGTATTCAGCTACTCGGGGTGGTTCGATTTCGCGCTCAAGGAGTGCCTCATGGGAATCGTCATGTTCTCCAACGAGGCGTTCTTCAGGGGCTTTCTCCTTCTTCCCCTGGCCGAGAGAGCGGGAAGTAAATGGATTGCCGTTTTCCTGCAGGACGTGCCCTACACGCTCGTTCATATAGGAAAGCCCGGTGTTGAGGTCCCCTACGCTTTCATTGCAGGCATCGTGTTCGCTTTGATTGATCTGAGGAGCAGGAGCGTCCTCCCGAGTTTCGTCGTTCACTGGAGCGGTTCGACTTTCTTCGACGTTCTTTGCGCGCTTTATAAAATGGGGTTGCTGGTGGTTCCGTCGGTGTAGTGAATTGTTCTAAAAGCCCGTTTCACCCGCTAACTTAGCAGGTTCAGATTCCACACGAAAAACTCAAAAGTGATTGGATATAACCAGGTAATGGGGGTGAAATAACATGCCGACGACGAAAGTTACTCGGAACTACCAGATAACGATCCCCGCTGAAGTCAGAAGGGCCCTTGGAATACGAGAAGGGGAACTCCTTAAAGTGGAGATCGAGGACGGCAGGATCGTCATAGAGAGGGTAGAGACCTTCAGGAAGACCATGAAGCTCGGAGAAGATCTCACCCCGCATGAAATAGACAGGTACATCGAGGAGGGGATACGGGAATGCCTGCGGTGATAGACACAAACGTCCTGATATACGACACCTTTGAGGATACCCGGTTCCACAGGGCTGCCCGGGAGCTCCTGGAGTCTCTCGATGGATGGTACGTGCCGAGCACCGTGTTGAGGGAGTACATTTGGTTTTTTAAAAGCAGGGGATACTCCCTCAGCCAGGCAAGAACGATGATAACCGAGTACATGAAAGATCCCCGGTTCAGGGGACTTGAGGACAACCCGCGGGTGATACTCAGGACGATCGACATACTGGAGAGCAACGGCCTTCCACTTGCGAAGTTCAACGACGTCGTCGTGCTGTATTACGCCTCCCGTTATGATGTGCCTCTGGCCACGTTCGATGAGAGGTTCAGAGAACTGGCCGTTAAACTGGGCATAGATGTGCTGCCCGAGAGGCTGTACCCCCTTCCCCATCCCCATCCTGACTCGCAGAGCGAGGTATGATGAGCGGATGCCGTTTATCGGATCGGATGGGGTTCAATCACCTAAAATCAGTCCCCCTTAAAATAATCTGAACACGAACACGATCAAAAACAGCAAAGCGGAAGCAAAAGGAACAGAACCATCGAACCTCAGAACACCTCGGCGAGGCTCGGCGTGCTCTGCCAGCGGTGCTCCTCCACGTCTATTCTGAGATCCTCAATCGGTTCAAGCTTCTTCACGGTGAATCCGTGCTTCTTTCCCCATTTCTCGACCTGCTTGAGAACGACCCTGACTCCGAAGCGGGCGAGCGGGTAGAACGGGATGAGGAACGGGTTGGACCTGACGAACATAGGCAGGCCCCTCATGACCTCCCTGCCGAGGTGTTTCCATGCGTAGTACAGGTGGAGGAACTGACCGTAGGTTATCATGTCTTCGATCCTGAAGAACTCCTTATCCCTCAGGAGTCCCATGGGAACGAAAGACAGCGGAGTTACCGTGAAGTGAGCCCTTCCGCCGAGTTTCTCCTCAAGCTCCGTCTCCATGGTTATTATGAGCCTCGCGGTCATGATCTCGTCATCGTCCGTATCTCCTGGGAGGCCGAGTATGCTCGTGTACGCGGGGAACCAGTAGTACTTGTTGAGAACGTAGGTTCCGTTCAGAAGAACCCACGGCCATTCCTCGGGGCTGAAAGGCTTCATCTTGTTGTTCATGTACTTGCCTATGAGGCGCGGGGAGGCCGTTTCGAAGCCGACCTGGATCCCTATCCAGTGCCTCTTGTCCGCTCCGAGAACGTTGGATATCTGCTCTATCATCCCCGGAACCGCCAGGGCCCCTGCCACGGCACCGTGCGTTGGATTGACGTTCCTCGTGTATCTGCTCGCCATCTCGAACAGCTCGACGACCGCATCGGCGTTGGGGTAGAAGTTCCTCTTATCCTCCACCTTGTAGAGGAATATGTCCTCACTGTGGAGCCAGGCGTGGTCTATTCCCGCCCTTACGTTGAGTGCGATCTCCTCCTCTATCCAATCAAGCGGTATGTACCTTGCCACCCTCAGGTTCGGCTCGCAGAACCTGCAACCCCTTCCGCAACCGCGCATGACCTCGACGAGACCCTTGTAGGATGGGGCCACTATCCTGGGTATCTGCTCCACCCGCGGCCATCCCCTGACCCTGATGGTCTCATCTGCACTTCCCGATTCCATGTCCCTGAAGAGCTCACCGGCTACGTGGTCTCCCTCACCGATTATGACGTGATCTATGCCGAGCTCCTCCCTGACCTCCTTCCTGAAGTCAACCTGCCAGGCTCCTGGCCCTCCAACCGCTATCTTGAAGTCGAGCTTTCTGCTCTCCCTGACCTTCTTTATCCGCCTGACGAGCTCCATGAACTTGACGCTCGTGTAGTTCCTCCATCTGCCCCCGTTCGTGAACATCATGCTGACGGGTCCGAGACCGAGCGGGTCCATCTCGTAGAGGGATACCACGGTTGTGTCCTCACCTATGAACTGCTCCACCTTCCTCGGATGGGCCACGACCACTTCATCCCTTGAGAACCCATCCCTGAGGAGGGCCGCCTCGATCTTCCTCAGACCGTACGGTGCCTGCGTCAAAACGCCGTTCTCGTCCGGGACCTGGGTGTCCAAGAGCCTGAACACCCACTTCGGGATTTTATCGTACGGGGCACACCCTAGGAAGTCAAGAAGGGGTATGTCGTGATAGGTTGACGTAAGGGTCTCGTCGGTGGTCAGTACTATCCTGGTCATCTCTCACCACCAGACCCCTGTAGAAACATCTGCATATTTAAGAGTTTCGAACTTCATGTTGTCTCTGCGGTGTCGTTACTGTTTCTCGGTCCTCGGAACCTCGTTTCCCTCCGACAGTATTACGATCTCCCTTCCTTCGACGACCATCTGGGCCATCTTCTTCCGCGCGGAGCTGAGGGCCCTCCACACCGTTCCCCGTGACACGCCCATCCTCTTGCCGGCCTCCTCCTGCGTGAGCCCCTCATAATCAACGAGCCTCAGAACCTCGAACTCCTCGTACGTCATGATTATCGGCGGCTTCCTCTCGGCGAATCCAGGAAGGGCAGGATAGAAATGCCTGACCTTGGGAACAGCACCTATGAACCTCATCTTCCGCCTTCTTCCCCTTCCTCTTCCAAAGCCTCTTCCCATTCCCCTCATTCACATCAACCACCCTTGATTGGGAACGTTTTATATGTCTTCCTGTTCCCTCCTACCCCTGACCCTGTACTCCACCACCGAGACCCCGACCCTATCAGGAACGTCCTCAGGGCTGAACGGGACCTCGTGGAGGAACCTCTCGGCGGTTATCGTGGCTTCTCCAATCCTTAGCCTCAGCCTTATCCTCCCTGGGAGGACCTCATAGCCGATCACCTCGGCGTCGTCCCCCCTCTTTACGAAGACGTGCTCCGGTCTGAAGAAGACGACAACGTCCCCATCCATCTCGGTTCTGAAGCAGAGGCTGCCGAGGCAGGCCCTGCCGCCCCTGGCCCTGAGCCTCAGGACGTTGCTCCTCCCAAGGAAGTTGGCCACGAAGTCGTTCTTCGGGTTGTAGTAGACCTCGACGGGCCTTCCAACCTGTTCGATCCTCCCCACGTTCATGACCGCTATCCTGTCGCTTATGGCCATGGCCTCCTCTTGGTCGTGGGTCACGTAGACGGCGGTTATACCAAGCTCCCTCTGTATTTCCCGTATCCTCAGCCGCAGGTGTTCCCTTATCTTCGCGTCGAGGTTGCTCAGCGGTTCGTCGAGGAGGAGAACCTCGGGCTCCGTCACGAGAGCCCTGGCGAGTGCAACTCGCTGCTGCTGTCCGCCGCTCAGCTGTTCCGGGTACCTGTCCTCAAACCCCTCGAGCCCCACGAGTTCAAGGGCCCACCGGACCTTCCGTCTGACTTCGTCCCGCGGGAGCCTCCTCATCTCAAGCCCGAACGCCACGTTCCTGAAGACCGTCATGTGGGGGAAGAGGGCGTAGTCCTGGAACACTATCCCTATGTCCCTCTCGTAGGGCTCCAGATTCGTGACGTCGTTCCCGTCGAAGAGGACCCTCCCCGAGTCGGGCCTCTCGAGACCCGCTATTATCCTGAGTGTGGTCGTCTTCCCGCACCCGCTCGGGCCGAGTATGACCATCATCTCGCCGTCCCGGACCCTCAGGCTTAACCTGAGCGAGAAACCTTCGTAGTCCCGCCTCACGTCCCTCAGCTCAACCTCCGCCATTCAGAACGCCTCCTCACCCAGCCGTTCTATACCTATGAACGCCACCATGGCGATCGCCATGAGCACCGTCGAGAGCGCGGCCGCCGCTCCAAACTGCCTCTCTCCGAGGAAACCGTATATAGCTATCGTCATGGTCTGCCAGTTTGGAGGTGCGAGCATGTAGGTCGCCCCGAGCTCGGCTATGCTCATGGCGAACGCGAATATTGCCCCCACTATTATCCCTCCCGCCGCGAGCGGCAGCTCCACCTTGAGGAACGTCCTCAGCTCCCCAGCTCCAAGGCTCATCGCGGCCTCCCGCAGGCTCTCCTTTATCTTCCTGAGCGATGTGTCGAGGGAGCGGAAGACGAAGGGATACGCTATGATCGTGTGGGCCACCGCCACTATCCACACCGTCATGTAGATAGGCGTTGCGCTGAAGGCCTTTATGTACCCCATGGCCAGTGTCACGGGGGAGCTCGCTATCGGGAGCATGGCGAGGACGTCAAGGACTCCCTTTCCCCTGAATTTCGCCCTGTGGATGACGTAGGACAACGGGAGGGCCACGAGGAGGGACAGAACCACCGTCAGGAAACCGAAGGTGAGGGAGTTCTCTATCGATCGGACGACGGTTGAGCCGAAGAACGGGTTGTAGGCGGGCGAGAACACCCTCCTGTACCACTCAAGGGAGAACGAGCCGCCGGCACGGAGGGAATAGTAGACGACCGCGAGCATTGGGAGAGCTATGAGGACGAATATGATGACGGAGTAGAGAACGAGGAGCAGGCTCTCGATGTTAAGGCCGAGGTGGAGCCTCTTCGGTTTCTGAAGAACCCTCTGTTCCTCCATCCTCGAGTAGGCGTAGAGGCTCCTGACGTAGAAGTACATAAGGAAGGCGCTTATGGCCATCTGGATGACCGCTATTGCGGCTCCGGTTCTGAAGTCCATGAGGGTGACTATGGAGGTGAATATGTCGACCTCCATCGTGGCGTACCTGTAACCCCCGAGTATGAGCGGGATAGCGAAGCTCAGGTAGCAGAAGACGAAGGTGAGCATGGCGGAGGCGAATATCGCCGGGGAGAGCATGGGCAGGGTCACCCTGAAGAACAGACGCCATCCCCTCGCCCCGAGGGTTCTCGCGGCCTCCTCGTAGTGCGGGTTTATCCTCTGCCACAGCGCCGAGACCATCCTGACGACCACCGGGAAGTTGTAGAAAGTGTTGGCAAGGATTATGGCCTTCCAGGAGTACAGGACTCCGAAGTTCGTCCCGAAAACGCTCTCGAAGAGCCCGTTCCTGCCGAAGAGGAGGAGAAAGCCGAGGGCCACCATTATGCTGGGCATGACGAAGGGAACCGTCACGAAGGCCTTCAGGATCCTCTTCCCTGGGAAGTCGTACTTGGCGAAGACGTAGGCCCCGGGGATTCCGAGGGCCAGGGTAAGGGCCGTCGAGGCTGCGGCCTGCTCGAGCGTAAAGGCGATGACGTGCCTGTGGTAGGGGTTCTCGAGGATGCCCTTCACGTAGGACAGGGTTGGGGAGCCGTTCCAGAGGCCGAGCTTGAGTATCATCAGGACGGGGTAGTAGAAGAACACCGCTAAAAACACGAGAGGGCCCAATGCCATGGCAACGATGGTTCGCGTCTTCATCGGCTCCCCCAACCCGATATGTCTTTGCTCTTAAAAGCCTGCCCGGTGAATCCCGACTCGAATCCCGATAGTGTTATTACCTCTGGCCTCCTAATCCACACGGTGGTTACATGCTCGGTTTGAACCCTGTGGGGATTGAAGACGGCGGGAAGAAGCTTAGCGGAAAGGGTGTTGCCCAGGCCCTGAGGTGGGCAATCATGGCGGAGCTCGACGCCGTGAACTTCTACGAGCAGCTCGCTGAGAGGATCGAGGACGATGCCGTGAGGAAGACCTTCTTAGACGTCGCCAACGAGGAGAAGGAGCACATCGGGGAGTTCCTGACGCTCCTGCTCAGGGTTGATCCGGAGCTCGGGGAGTACATAAGGAAGGGAGCTAAGGAGGTTGAGGAGGAGACCGGGATAAAGCTCGAGCTTTAGCCCTTGGCCTTTAGCGATCTGGGCCGGGTCTGAATCCGAACCCGATTCTCGGCACCCGAGGGTCGGCGCTTGCTCTTCCGTGAGCTTCGCTTAACTTTATAAGCACCTTCGATCATGCCAGTTCAGCGGCTTTAGAAACCCCCGGAGGTGGCAAAGATGTCCCACAGATCGGCCGAGATGTACGAACTTAAGAAGAAGGTTGAGGAGCTGAAGCAGTATCGAGGACGGGCTACCGAGCTCGTTTCCCTTTACATACCCGACGGCTACGACATAAACAAGGTGGCCCAGCAGCTCAGGGAGGAGTACGGAACGGCCCAGAACATAAAGTCAAAATCCACGAGGAAGAACGTCCTTGGGGCGCTTGAGAGGGCCCTCCAGCACCTCAAGCTCTACAAGCAGACGCCCAAGAACGGTCTGGCCCTCTTCGTCGGAAACGTGAGCGAGCAGGAGGGTGTGAGCGACATAAGGCTCTGGGCGATAGTTCCGCCCGAACCGCTCAGGGTGAGGCTCTATCGATGTGATCAAACGTTCGTGACCGAGCCCCTTGAGGACATGCTGAGGGTTAAGGAAGCCTACGGCCTCATAACAGTCGAGAAGAACGAAGCTACCATAGGGATACTGCGGGGAAAGAGGATAGAACTGATAGAGGAGCTCCACTCGAACGTCCCGGGGAAGACGAGGGCGGGAGGTCAGTCGGCGAGGCGTTACGAGAGGATCCGCGAGCAGGAGACACACGAGTTCATGAAGCGCATCGGTGAGCACGCCAACAGGGCTTTTCTGCCCCTCCTCGAGAGCGGGGAGCTGAAGGGAATAATAATCGGCGGTCCCGGACCGACGAAGGAGGAGTTCGTGGAGGGCGAGTACCTCCACCACGAGCTCAGGAAGAGGATCATAGGCGTGGTTGACATAAGCTACCACGGCGAGTACGGCCTCAGGGAGCTGGTGGAGAAGGCCAGCGACATACTCAGCGAGCAGGAGGCGGTTAAGGAGAGGAAGCTCATACAGGAGTTCTTCAGGCACCTCGTCAAGGACACCGGGATGATAACCTACGGTGAGCGCGAGGTCAGAAGGGCCCTTGAGCTGGGCGCCGTCGACAGGCTCCTGATAAGCGAGGGGTACGACAGGGTCAGGGTCAGGGCCAGATGCAACGTGTGCGGCTGGGAGGAGGTCAAGACCATGACGGAGGAGGAGTTCCACGTCTACAGGAAGAAGCTGACCCACTGCCCCAAGTGCGGGAGCCAGAACGTCAGCGTTGAGAAGTGGGACGTCGCAGAGGAGCTGATAAAGATGGCGGAGGAGAGCGGCTCCGACGTTGAAATAATCTCCCTCGACACTGAGGAGGGACAGCAGTTCTACAAGGCCTTCGGAGGGCTCGGAGCTTTCCTGAGGTTCAAGATAGCCTGATGGACCTCACCCGATGGACTTCAGGACATCCACAACCCTGTCGACGCTCGGTATCTCGAACCCCCTCTCCCCCCTTTTTCTGATCTCCTTCGCGTCCGGGTTTATCCACGCCGCCCACATGCCGGCGTTTATGGCACCCTCGAAGTCCTCGGCGTAGGTGTCGCCGACGTGCATTGCCTCCCCTGCCTTCACGCCGAACTCCCTCAGGGGCATCTCGAACATCTCGCGCATCGGCTTGTAGGCCCTGACCTCGTCGGAGAAGAACGTGACGTCGACGTACCTCAGCAGGCCGAAGCGCTCTAAGAGGAGGCGGGTGTACGAGCCGGGCCAGAACATGACGTTTCCGGTCACGCTCACCTTCATCCCCATCTCCTTCACGCCCCTGAGCGCCTCCTCGGCTCCGGGGATCACGATGCCCTCCTCCACGTTCAGCACTGCCATGGCGGTGGCCCTCCTCACGACCTCGGGCCTCACATCGAGGATGTCGGCCAAGAGCTCGATGCTCTCCTCAAGAGCCCTGTCGGGGTCGCCCTCGAGGTTCCTCCTGCGCCTCTTCACCTCGTTCCGCGCCGTCATTATCGCGTCGACGACGTCTATTATGCAGATTCCACCGATCTTCGCTATCGAGACCGCGAGCTCATCGAGCATGACGCTTATGTCGAGGAGGGTGTTCCAGACGTCGAATGAGACGAGCTTCATGGGATCACCGGTTCGATTTATGGCGCGGGGTATTAATGGTTTACGTTAGTCCACCACTCACCCGGAGCGCTTGAGCTTGACCACCTGCTTCGCGAACTCCTCGAGCACCTCCTTCCTCATGCCCTCGAAGAACTTTATGGAGCCGGCATAGCTGTGCCCGCCGCCCTCTATTCCAGCCCCGGGGAGCTTCTCCTTGAGCTCAGGGATTATCCTGTTGAGGTCGAAGTCGTAGGCCGCCATCCCGTCGCTCGCCCTCACCACGGCGAAGTCCGGGCCGTAGGCGAGCGTTAGAATGGGCGAATCCTCACCGTATTCCTCCTTGAAGTGGTCGTGTATAAGGCCTGAGAGCTTTCCAGGGCTCGGATACGAGAACTTGGGCGCGAACATCTCGACGTCTATCGTGTTGAACCTCACGCCGTTCGGAAGGACCACGCTCTTGACGTGCTTCAGCGACGCCCTCAGGGCCTTCTCCTGCTTCTCCCTCAGCTCGGCGTATATGGCGTCCACGAGGGCTCTGTGTCTCTTGAGGTTCCCGGTCAGGAGCAGGATCTCGTCTATTATCCCGTGTCCGTCCATGAACTTCCAGTAGAAGGCCTCGTGGTCTATGACCTCCGCTATCTTCTTCAGGTCCTCCCCCGTCAGGCCCTTGGCCTTCTTAGCTATCTTCACGTACTCGTAGTACTCCGGCGCCTTGCTCCTGTCGCCGGTCCCCGCTATCGCCGGGAGGTGCTTTATCCTGTCCTCGACGTCGGGGTTTATGAACCTGGCAAGTTCCGTCGCCAGCATTCCCGCCGTCAGCTCGTAGTAGCCGCGCTTTACGTGGTGCGGGTTCACGTGGACGTCAACGTACTCGTCCACTTTGGCCTTCCCCTCGCTCACCCACTCCCTCGGATCGTGGTGGTCCACGACGACTATCGGAACCCCGTAGGCCTTCAGCCTTCTGTAGGCGGGTATGTCCTCGCTCGTACCCCCGTTGTCCACTATGACCACGAGCGGCAGCTCCTCTCCGAACTTCTCCCTGTCCTCGACCATGAAGATTATGTCCTTGAGAACGTCCTCTACCTCGTAGAACGGGGCCCTGCTCGGCCTGCGCTTCAGGAGGTGCCACCTCGCGTCGGGATCTGGGGAGACCTTCTCGATCAGAGGGACGACCGCGTACTCTATGGCGAGGCCCGAGACGTAGCCGTCGGCGTCGGCGTGGTGCCTGAGCAGTATCGGCCTGCCTTCAAAGACCGCCCGCCTTATCATGAACGCGGCCTTCATTATCTTCGGCTTCAGGGCCTCTAAGATGTCGCTCTTTATGAGGAAGCCGACGTCCCTGGGCTGGGCCTTCCTGTTCAGCTCCTCCTCGATCCTCTTCTCAACCTCGGCGGCCTCAGGCCCCCAGAGGTGTACCATGTCGCTCGTCTCTATCTGGATCTCGCCCGAGTGGAACGAGACCTTACCGATGACCTCCACGATGTCCCCCACGTTGATGTTGGGATAGGCCCTGACCCCCGGAGCCTCGAAGGCCGCCGCCTGCGTTATGCCCGTCCCATCGGTTATCGTGAAGACCGTTGGGCCGCCCGTGACCTGAACCTGAAGAACGCGGCCCCTTATCCTGATGGTCTTACCTGCCATGTCAACGCTCAGCTCCCCTATCGGGGTAACCGGTATATCCTTCCTGACCGTGACCTTCTTGTAGCCCCTTATCGCGGATTCAACCAGGTCGATCTCACCCTTGTCGGGTCTAACGTCGAGGACCTGAACAAGTATCTCGCTCCCGGGCTTGTACTCCCTCCCCCCAAGCAGGTTCTTCCTCCTCACGAGGCCGGTTACGTGCGGGTTCAGGTTGACGAAGACCCCGAACCTGCCGGCCTTCTCGACCGTACCGAGGTAGACGTTGCCGACCTCGACGTCCTCGTAGTCACACGTCTTGTCGAGGACGTAGACGACGCGGTACTTCTTCAGACACTCCTGGCACACCCACGTCGTCTCCATTCCAGGCTCCCAAGGACCCTTCACCTTGCCGCATATGTCGCAAACGAGAACCCTCCCAGTTCCGCCGCACGTCGGACAGGTGTCGTAAACGGGAACCGTCCCCTTGCCGTGGCACTCCGGACAGGGTATCTCCTCCACCTCGTCCTCGACCCCTATGTAATCGAGGTTCCTGTAACCCTTGAGCTTCTCTCCGACCTTAAATTCAGCTGAGACGTAGCCCCACCCGCCGCAAACGGGGCACTCCTTCTCTCCGACCTTCACCTTACCAGAACCGTGACACTTCGGGCACTCTTTAACGGCCATGTCGATCACCTCATGAGAGCGATACCGTTGAGGCAAGGCACCGAAATCATTTAAAGTTTTCCGGGTTAATATAGTCAGGTGAGTGCATGATAAAAGCCAAGGCCTACGAGAGGCGTGAGAGAATACTGAAGCTTCTCAGGGAGGCGATAGAGGCCGAGAACATGAGGGATACGGAAACAGCAAAGAAGAGGCTCTCAGAGGTTCTTGAGCTGTCAGAGGTCTACGAACCGGAGTTCTACTTCGAGGCCTGCTTCAGGATGGCAAACGTCCTGCTCGAGGAGGAGGACTACCGCGGGGCCGTTGAGTACAGCCTGAGGGGCATACGCAGGGCTCCGAGCAGGGAGCACTACCGCCTCGGCATAGTGAGGCTGGGTGAGGTGCTCAGGGCTATAAAAGCCATAGGTAAGCTCGGTGAGCTGGCCAAGGAGGCTGACGAGAGGATAGAGCAGATAAAAGACGACGAGGAGCTCTACGGGTTCGTGCTTGAGGTTCTGAAGATAGCGAGGGGCCAGAAGAGCGACAGGAAGTTCAGGACGAAGGAGTTCAACGCCGTTTTGGAATCCCTGAGCCGATGAGATCCAGGGACGGATAGTTGTAGGGCTCCGATCCGGGCCTCTCGTTGTAGTACGGCCTGTTGCAGCCCGGGCATCCGCGGGTCAGGAAGGCCTCCCGCCCAACCCCCATTCTCACGAGTTCTTCGAGGCCCGTCCTTAAGTTTCCCCGCCCGTCGAACTCCAGTCCCTCGATGGGCACTCCGTTCCTGAGCCTCAGCAGGAAGTTAAGCGCCTGAATCTTCCTGTACCTGCCCAAATCGGGCGGCTTCTCCCCCTCGAGAGCGGTTCCTCTTATCGGTGTGAAGGCGAAGAGGGACACGTCACCGCCCGCACGGTAGACGGCGCGCATGGTCTCGTAGAGCTCCCTATCCGTCTCGCCGAGACCGACTATCAGGTGAACCACGCCCCTCCTCCTCCCGAAGACGTCCACGACGTCCCTCAGGAACCGCCACATGTCGTCCCATGAGTACGCCGAGCGTTTTATCTCGGGATAGAGCCGCTCGCTCGCCACGTCAAGCCCGATGCCGACGTAGTCCACCCCCGCCGATTTAAGCTCGACGAGCTCCGCCCTGCCGACCGGTGTTATCGAGAGGGACACGGGGAGGTTCGCCCGGCTCAGGGCCTCGAGGATCTCAAAGACCTCCTCTAAGAGGCCGTTGTGGTCAACTGTCTGGAGGCAAACCCTGACCACCTTCCCCCGCTCGCTCGCCAGCCTCCCGACGACTTCCTCAAGCTCGAAGACCGGCCACGTTACCCTCGACAGCCTCTCGAGGCCAGCCCTGCTGCTCCTTGCCTGTGGACAGAAGGCGCAGTCGTTCCTGCACCTGCCATCGTGGTAGGTCATCAGATAGGCCGTGGTCGGGGGGACGATTAGCCTTCCCCTGGTCAGACCGAGGTGAACCGCGGTTCCGTACGACACGCGTATCCTCATAACGCTCACCTGCCCTTTCTCAAGATCATCCCGACGAGCAGAGCGGCGAAGCCAATCAGGACGGGCCACTTCAGAAGGGGAAGAACCGCCCTGTAGCCGCTCATCTGCGCCACGTAGCCCAGAGCAACCGGCCCGGTTATGTTGCCGAGGTCGAAGAACATCGTGTATATCCCCGAGCCGAACGTCCTGACGTTCCTCGGCAGATCGGCGAGGGCCATCATCTGCAGGGAAGGCGCGGTGAGGCCGAAGCCGGCCCCGAGTATGGCGGCGCTCACGTACGAGGCGGGCGGCAGGGGTTTCATTCCTATCAGGACGTAGGCCGTGAGGATCATGAGCAGACCCGCGGAGGCTACTGGAGCGGCCCCAATTCTGTCGGCCCCCCTTCCACCCACGAGCCGCGTGAACAGGCCAGATCCGCCTATTATGCTTGCGTAGAGACCGAACTTGCTCGCCTTCATGCCGAGGGACTTATAGAGGGCCGGCAGGTACGCGTAGAGTCCGCCGTAGGAGAAGGCCATCAGGAACAGGGCCAGACAAGCGACCATGAAAGTGTACCTGACCAGCTCCCTGTAGCTTCCGCCGCTCTCCTCGATCCTTCCATGGACACCCTCGACCCTCTCCCCCGAGCGGACGAGCAGGACGAGGAGGAACGACAGGATTGAGAAAACCGCCACTGTCAGGAACGTCGGGACGAGGCCGAAGGAGTCGGCTATGAAACCCCCCATCGCGGGTCCTATCAGGTTCCCCATCGAGAACATCATCCCCCTCCACCCGAGTGTCTCCCCGACTCTGCCCCGAGGTGCGAGGTCTATGGCCGTCGAGAGGCTGGCAGGGAAGAACATGGCCATCCCAAAGCCGTGAAACGCCCACCCAGCGGCGAAGATT
>JAADEC010000052.1 GCA_013153595.1 Thermococci archaeon
ACCCTGCCAAAGAGGCTCCTCGAGGAGCCGGTCAGGAACGGGCCGAACAAGGGCCATGTCGTCCGCCTTGCGGAGATGCTGCCGCGCTACTACCACTTCCGTGGCTGGACCGAGGACGGAAGGATAACCGAGGAGAAGCTCAAGGAGCTCGGTCTGGAGGAGCTCTGATTCCCGTTCTTCCTTACATTTTTTGCCGTCTCAGGTTCCGTTGCGTGACACGATAACGTTTATTAAGATCCTCCCTTCAGGTTTACATGGTTGTCAGGATCCCGTCCGAAGGTAGCCGATGATGAGTGTCATCCCTGCGGAGCGATGAAGAGGTTTTATCCCCATCTGAGGTGGTTACATGTTCGGATTTAGAAAGAAGAAGTACGGGCCGTTCATATACCTGAGCGAGCCCACCCTGCTGTATCACACGAGGACCGAGAAGGCCATAGTCCAGATCCTGGAGGAGAAGCTGGGCTCCAACAACATCCTCGTGCCCTCCAAATACGGGCTGAGGGACACGAGCAACAGGATAAAGGACGCCGAGGCCTTCGTCGCCATAGCGGTTCTCGGGAAGTTCACATCCCTCGTGTGCAGGGAGGTCAAGATAGCACAGGAGCTTGGAAAGAAGGTGTACACGATGACCATAGCGAGGAAAGGTGACTCCCTGGTCTACTTCTTCCAGGAGGGCGTTCCCGAGGACGTTGAGTGGCTCTCGCCGGAGGAGACGATGGAGTTCACAAAGATCTTCGTCAACAGTGAGTTCATGGACGCCATAAAGAACATGTGGTGGATAGGAAGCAGGAAGAGAGAGTGGTGATGAGCACCGGGATGAGCACCGGCACCGCAGGCAACCACGCGTAACATGCCGAGCAGGTGGCGGTGACGACGCCGAACCGGTGAACAATCACAGGGATTCAAAAAGATTCAAAATCCAAATTAAAAAGAGACAGTGAGGGTACCCCCTCAAGCTCAGGAAGCCTTCTTGGACTGTATGTACTCGTGTATTGACTTCGCGGCTTTCTTTCCGTCTCCCATGGCCAGTATGACGGTTGCCTCTCCCCTTATGGCGTCTCCGCCTGCGAAGACTCCCGGCGTGCTCGTCATCAGGTTCTCGTCGACGACGAAGGTTCCGTCCGGGTTGGTCTCCAGGTCGCAGTCCTCCGTTATTATCCTGTTCGGCTCGAGTCCTATGGCTATTATGACGGTGTCGGCCTCGAGGGTTACGGTCTCCCCTGTCGGCTCTATCTTGCGCTTGCCGCGCGAGTCCCTCTCTTCGAGGGGCCTCATCTTCATGAACTTGACCGCCTTGACCTTCCCTTCCTCGTCGCTTATGAACTCTATCGGGTTCAGGAAGAACTCGAACTTGACGCCTTCCTCCTCGGCGTGCCCTATCTCCTCTATCCTCGCCGTCATGTCCTCCCTTCCCCTGCGGTAAGCTATCGTAACTTCAGCGCCGAGCCTCAGGGCAGAACGGGCCGCGTCCATCGCGGTGTTTCCTGCGCCTATGACCACGATCTTGTCTCCAACCGCCACGGGTGTGTCGTACTCGGGGAACTTGTAGGCCTTCATCAGGTTTATTCTCGTCAGGAACTCGTTGGCGGAGTATATCCTCATGCTGAGTATGCCGGGTATGTTGAGGAGCTTCGGCGTTCCGGCCCCGGTTCCTATGAACACGGCGTCGTACTCCTGGAGGAGCTCCTTTATCGTGATCGTCTTTCCGACAACGTGGTCCGTCCTGAGCTCCACACCGAGGCGCTTCAGCCTGTCAAGCTCCCTCTCGAGTATCTCCTTCGGAAGCCTGAACTGGGGTATGCCGTACATCAGAACCCCACCGGGCTTGTGGAGGGCCTCGAATATGGTCACCTTGTAGCCCATCTTGGCGAGCTCGCCTGCACAGGTAAGACCAGCGGGACCGGCACCAACGACGGCGATCTTCTCCTTCCTCTCGGGCCTGTTGCTGACCATCTCCTGGAACAGCTCCTCATCGATTCCCTTCTCCCTCGTGTAGTCGGCCACGAAGCGCTCGAGCTTTCCTATGTCAACCGCATCTCCAACCTTCCCAACGACACAGGCTCCCTCACACTGGTCCTCCTGCGGGCAGACCCTCCCCGTTATCGCGGGCAGGACGTTGTCGTTCCATATGACCCTCAGGGCTCCCTTCATGTCGCCCTCCCTTATCTTGGCTATGAAGGCGGGTATGTTTATGTGAACGGGACAGCCCTTTATACATGGAGCGTAGTCGGCGGGACACTGGATGCACCTCTCGGCCTCCTTCTGGGCGAGCTCGAACGTGTAGCCAAGGTTGACCTCTCCGAAGTCCTTGACGCGCTCCTCAACCGGCCTCTCAGGCGTTGGAACCCTCTCCTTTATGAGCTTCCTCCTCGGCATTCAGATCACCCCCCTGGACTTCAGGTAGCGCTCCTTGGCGATCTTCTCCAGCTCAACGAAGCGCTTGTCCCTCCTGAGGACGTCCTCCCAGTCCACCTTATGGGCGTCGAACATCGGACCGTCGCGGCAGGCGAACTTGACCTTGCCGTCGTAGAGTATCCTGCATGAGCCGCACATGCCCGTTCCATCCACCATTATCTGCCTGACGGTCGTGTAGGTGGGTATGCCGTAGGGCCTCGTGAGCTCGGCGAGCTTGGCGAGTGAACCGAGCTTTCCGCCAGCGAATATTATATCGACCCTGTCCTCCTCTATGAGCTTCTTTATGACGTCGAGGTAGTGGCCTTTCATCCCAACGGATCCGTCGTCGGTCGTCAGGTAGTACTCGTCGGCGACTGGCTTTGCGAGGAACTCCTCGGGATAGACGTTGGCGGCGTTCTCAAAGCTCTGTATCGATATCGTGTAGTTTCCTGCCTCCTTCATGGCTCTAAGGGTTGCGTAGTTCTCAGCCTGACCGCAGACAGCATCGGAAGCGAAAACGACGTTTCCGTAGTTCTTGATCTTCAGGGCCTTCCCCAAAGGTCCGACGAAGCTGTAGATGTAATCTCCAGGCTTGAAGTCGTAATAGAGCTCGTAGCTGGTCTTTCCGAGCTTCCTTATGAACATCCCAATCCTGCCGTTGTCGTTCTTGTAGACCGACATCGGGATCCTTTCGCCCTTCTCGTGCGTCATAAGAACGACGAACTGGCCGGGCTTCCAGGCCTTTGCCACGTGGGGTGCCTCAACCTCAACGAAGTAGTCTATGGGACTCAGGTCCCTCTTGTCCGTAATCCTGTACATGCACGCATCACCTTTGTTCACGTGTTTAACCTTGTTCACCCCGGGTTTAGAAGCACGGGCTTTTAAATATTTTTTCGAAACCAAAAGTTGAGAAACTTTTTTCAGGGTTGAGCCCATCTTATCCTGTGATGCACCATGACGCGCATACCCAAGAGTCATCCGCGCTACTGGAGCCTCCTCTACAGAGAAAAGCTTGTGGAGGGGCTTGAGAAGGGAATGACAGCGGTGGAGGGTCTCATAGCTCACGGCAGGGGAGAGGCGTTTGACTACCTTATCGGCGAGAGAACGATAGAACCAGCTGAGAGAGCGATGCGGGCGGCGGTTGCGGCTTTTCTCCTCGCCAAGCATCCCGTCGTCTCGGTGAACGGCAACGTGGCCGCCCTCGTACCTGAGGAGACAGTGAGGCTCGCGAAGGCCCTCAACGCCAAGCTTGAGATAAACCTGTTCTATCGGACGGAGGAGCGCGTTAAGGCCATAGAGCGGGAGCTGAGGAAGTACGGAGCAGAAGAGATCCTCGGAATCAACCCGACGCGCCGGATTCCCGGCCTGGAGCACGAGCGTGGAAGGGTCGACGAGAACGGGATATGGAAGGCCGACGTCGTTTTGGTGCCGCTCGAGGACGGGGACAGGACGGAGGCCCTCGTTAGGATGGGCAAGCTCGTCGTGACCGTCGACCTGAACCCGCTATCGAGGAGTGCCAGAAGGGCCAACATCACGGTGGTGGACAACGTCGTCAGGGCCTATCCGAGGATGACGGAGCTGGCGGAGGAGATGCGGAAACTGGGAAGGGACGAGCTTGAGGGAATACTCAGGGACTACGATAACAGACTAACCCTGTCGGACGTTCTGATCCACATAAGGGACAGACTCGGGAAGCTTGCTGAGGAGGGCCTCCCCGATTAGCCCTCCACCTTTTCACTGATGAGCTGTCTCAGGCCCGTTATGAGATCCGCTTCATCCTCCATGCGCGATATCACGAGGGGAACCTTCTCAAGCTCGGCCAGCTTAACGGCCAGAGAATCGAGCTTTTTGACGCCGTGAATGACCACGACGGCCGGTTTGAGGCCCTGAACGCGAACCGCTATCATCGGGCTCCTCCCGGTGCTCACCTTCGTGAATATGAGCGCCCTCTCCGTGGTCCAGCCGTAGAGCTTCAGGAACTCTGTCGCGGACATCTCGAGGATGGCCCTTATGCTGTCAACTATCGTGTAGCCGTATATCTTCCTTCCAAGCATGCCCTTACCCGTGACAACCTCTCCATCGATCGCGTTGACCAGCTCCCTTATCGTCAGCGGTGTGGGGAACTCCCTTATGTCTATTATGGCGCTCGTTGGAAGCTCGCCGCCCGCTATCCTGCTGAAAGCCTTAACGACGCCTCCGCCCCTCCGCGCGTCTATCTCTATGAGGGCTTCGACGAACCTCTTTATCGTTGATGCCCCGGGGCTCTTCCTCCTGCCCCCTTCGTAATCGCTTATGACGGACGATGAGACGCCGAGGTACCTCGCGAGTTCCACCTGACTTATTCCGAAGATCTCCCTCCACTTCCTCATCGTCTGCCCCGGATTGGAGGACAGGGCTATCTCCCCGGCTATCCTCTTGGCCAGAGCTTCCTTCTCCTTCTCAAGCATGTTCTATGCTTGGCCCGAACAGGTTATAAGCCTTTCGGCAATTGACGTTTGTAAGTTCAGCAGCCTGGTTTCTCTCCCCTGACGACGACGAAGCTCCCCCTCCCGTATCCCTCCTTCACGGGTTCAACTCCCCGTATCTCATCGAGCCTGTGGAAAAGCGTCTGAACGAAACTGAGGTTCCTGAATCCTGTCCTGGTCAGGAGGTCTGCGATCTCCTCCGCGGAGAAAAAGTGTGCGTCCCTGTAGAAAACGCTTGATTTCCTGTTCCTTTCGTACTCCCTTCCTATCTGGCTGTTCCTGTCGACGAACCCGATCACCACGGCCCCTCCATCCCTGAGAACCCTGTACGCCTCCTCAACGGCCTTCACGGGATCGTCCACGAAGCATATCGCCGTCACCATCAGGACGTAGTCAAGGCTGCAGTCGTCGAAAGGTAGCTCTTCCGCCCGTCCCCTTACGACCCGTATACCCCTCGTCTCAGCGATCCTCGCCATGCTCTTTGAGGGCTCCACTCCCAGCTTAATCCCCAGAGGTGCCGCGAACCGTCCCGTGCCCACTCCAACCTCAACACCCTCGCCCCTGGGGGGCAGAAGGGCCCTAACGGCTTCGAGCTCGGAGAGGTAAGCGAAGCGGTGTTCCTCAAACCATCCGTCGTACCTGAGGGCGAAACTGTCAAACGGTTCCGTCGGCATGTTCCTCACCCGACGTCGAGGAAACCTGCAGAAGCGTGGCGTGGTGGGCCCGCGGGGCTTCGAACCCCGGACCTCCCGCTTATCAGGCGGGCGCTCTGACCAGGCTGAGCCACGGGCCCGCGAGAAGTATGGTGCCCCGGCCGGGATTTGAACCCGGGTCGCGGGATCGAGAGTCCCGCATGATTGGCCGGGCTACACCACCGGGGCTCAAACCATGAGAGCATGCAAGGTTTAAAAAGTTTTTGGGCCCCTATCCAACCCTGAAGACACCCCTGTCGAGCACGGTTCCGTTCGAGAGGTAGGTGTACCTGAGGACGGCGGTGTCTGTTTTTGGCACCGTGAAGCTCTTTAAGCCCGCAACGTTGTATGTTCTCTCGAAAAGCTCCTTCCCGCTGTCGCTGAAGCCGTATATGCGGAGCGTGTTTCCTGATGGGTTCGTGAACTTGAGGACGTCTCGCCCGTTCTCCTTGAACAGCTCGACGTTCGGATGGACCAGTCTGAATATCTTTACCACGCCGTGATCGGTGTAGAAGAGCTCGTAGTTCCTCGGGTACTCGTCCGTGAACATGAGCTTGGCGAAGGTCGTGTGGAAGGTCCTTCCGCTCATGAGCACCGCGTAGCCGTACCTGAAGTTCACGTAGACGTAGGCGTTTCCGGCCTTCTTTCCGCCCACGCTAACCCTGAACGGTCCCGTCTCGTTCTCCACCCACGTCTGTTCGGGCGTGAAGACCTCTTTCCCCGCCTTGACGAGGACGCTCCACTCCCTGCCCGGCTTCACGGCTATCGAGTACGAGCCGTAGGAGAATACGTAGTAGCCGTCGTAGATCCCCCTGTACCACATCGGTATGAGGGCGTAGGGCGCTCCGCTGACACCGGCCGTGTCGAGGACCGAGCCCCACTTCATCATGGTGTCGAGGGAGACCGTGACGAAGTCAACGCCGAGCTGGAGGAGCTGGCTTTCGTTGACGAGGCCGAGGTAGTAGCGGGCCACGAACCTGCTCGGGTTCCCCTGGGCCACCGGGGCCCTCTTTGAGAAGTAGGTCACCCAATCCCCGTGGTCCCACCAGGTTAGAACCACATCCACCTCGTTCGAGTGGTTGCCGAGGTACTGAAGGGCGTTCGCCCAGTTCTGGTTGACTATGGGCCGAACCCGGTACGTGTCCCTTACCGTCGTGTAGGTGTTGGCCACGGCTATCAGCGAGACCGCGATCACAGCGATGGCGATGATCTTCCTCTTATCAGCCTCCCCGATTACCTCGCTTGCTCCTATGCCAGCCATCAGGGCTATGGCGAGGGATCCGAGGAAGAGGAAGCGAGTCCAGTAGTATATCATGACGACGGAGGGTATGAGCAGGCTCACGAGGAGGGCCTCCTGAACCCTCTTCCTCCTCAGCGAGAGGAAGTAGAACGGCAGGAGAAGGAGGGAGAAGCTGTAGGCGGATTTGAGGTCTGCAAAGCCCGTCCTGCTCATCTCAGCGACCGCCGCTCCTCCGAACGAGCTAAGCCCGGTCGAGATGTAGTCCATCACGTGACCGTACCTGAGCCACGCCAGGCTCACGATCAGTGTCAGGACAGCCGCTCCCGCCACGGGCAGTTTCCAGCCCTTCACCCTCTCCCCCAGCCTCTTCCTGAGTCCCCGGGCTGCGGCCGTGAGGAGGAACAGGGCAGGGACGACGGCGTAGAGCATGAGGGCCAGAAAGACGTCGGGTATCGGACCTGCTCCAATGCCAAGAAAGCTCTCCAGCTGTTTTCCCTGCCAGTTCTGGACCCAGAACATACCGTAGTTGAACATCCTGCCGAGGATGAGCGCCCAGAGCACAGATACGAGAACCGAGAGGTCCATGAGGAGGGCGTCGGTGAACCTGCGCTCCCTGAAGGAGAGGGCGTAGAACGTCACGAAGAGGGCGTTTAAGGCTAAGAAGACG
>JAADEC010000013.1 GCA_013153595.1 Thermococci archaeon
CGTCAGCGACACCGCGAGGCTGACGGGGGAGCCCGCCTCAACGGTCACGCTCTTCTCCCAGGTCTTGTAGCCGTTCTTGACCACCTTCACGTCGTAGGTTCTAGGTGCTAACGAGAGGGTTAGAGGTGTGGTGCCCTTATAAACCCCGTTGATGTAAACGCTGGCCCCTGGAGGTGTGGATGTGATGGAGACCTTAACAGGCAAGGGGTGGAGGGTGGCGCTGACGGTCGATGTCGCGCCCGGACTAACGTCAACCGTTGTGGTGTAGGTTTTGTACCCATCCTTACCCACCTTGACGGTGTGATCACCCGTGGGAAGCCTGTAGTTCTCGAGTGGAGTGGTTCCCGCGTACTTGCCATCGATGTAGACGCTTGCCCCCGATGGAGTTGACGTGACTGTTAAGTAGCCAAACAGCGGAGTCAACGTGACGCTCAGCGTTTTATGCTCACCTGCAGAGAGACTCAGGGGCGTTTCGTAGTCCTTGTAGCCTTGTTTGGAGATCCTTACATTGTACGTGCCAGGTGGCAGGGATAGGTCCAGCGGAGTCATCCCCTTGTATGAACCGTTGATGTAGACTTTAGCGCCTAAGGGTGTGGAAGTTATTTTGACTTGTCCATAGAGTGGTGAAAGGGTCACACTGAGCGTCTTGGACTTGTCCGGAGAGAGCTTTACGGTTGTCGTGTAATTTTTATATCCTCTTCTAGTTAGTTTAACCTTATATGTCCCTGGAATTAGCGAAAGGACTAACGGCGTAATTCCTTTATAGGTTCCATTGATGTAGACCTTGGCCCCATATGGATCCGATGTGATCGTTAGATTAACGGGTAGGGGGGTTAAATTTACTAAGACCTTTAAGGTTTCTCTGGTATAAACTACAAGGAGTTTAGAATATGGTTTATAACCTGACAAAAGCAGTGTCATATTATATACTCCCGGCTGGACAGTAAGTGTCATGGGAGTTGTACCTATGTACGCTCCATTTAGGTATAACTTAGCCCCAGATGGCTTTGAATAGACGCTTATAACACTATCATTTATCTGACCAGTGCTCTTTGAGTTCCACTGAGTAGTAGCTACCACACTTTCCCCATGTGCACAGTACAGTTTAACCCAGTACATACTCTGAGAAGTAATCTCTATGCTGTTCATGCTCCCACTAACGAGCCATGGTTGAACCACAACCCCCAGCAACAGAACCGCCACGAGGACGGTTATCAACAGCTTCCTCATCGTAACCACCTCCATGTACAGATCACATCCATCCTCATCACCCTCCGAACTGCTCCGCCCACCTCTCGTACCTCTCAACGTCCCTCCTCGTCAGCGGGCTCTTTATCTTCCTGAAGGCCGCCTCAAAATCCCTCATCTCAAGCGGTCTCGTTCTCAGCGAGCGCCTCTTGAGCTTCTCGTACGGAAGCTCGGCGAGCTTGTGCAGGTCTCTGTTCTCCTCCCGTATCATGTTCCAAACCGCCTCCTGGCAGAGGTTCTTTATGTCCCTCCCCGAGTACAGCCTCCTCACGCTCTCCTCGGCTATCGCGTTCAGGTCGAGCTTCCTGATGTCCAGACCGCGCGTGTTTATCCTGATGATCTCCTTCGCCGCCTTCTCATCAGGCAGGGGCACGTAAACCCTCCTCTGGAACCTCGACAGAACGGCCTCGTCAAGATCCCAGGGTGTGTTGGTCGCCGCGAGGGTCATGACGAGCAGATCGCTCCCCTTGTCCTGAAAGCCGTCGAGCTCGGTCAGCAGGGTCGAGAGCATCCTCCTGCTCGCCTCGCTCTGCTCCCCCGAGCGCTTCGTCGTCAGCGCGTCGACCTCGTCTATGAAGACTATGCTCGGCGCCCTCTCACGTGCCACCGAGTAAAGGGCCGAGATTATCTTTGTGGACTCGCCGAAGTACTTGCTGAGAACGCTCGAAGCCTTGACTGAGAAGAAAGTCGCCTTCAGGCTGCCCGCGGCGGCGCTCGCCAGCAGGGTCTTACCAGTCCCGGGCGGCCCGAAGAGGAGTATACCCTTCCACGGCTGTATCGAGCTGGGCCTCTGAAGGGCCGAGATGACGACGGTCTCCATCATGAGCCTCTTGACTTCGTCAAGCCCCCCTATATCGCCCCATCTGACGCTCGATCTCGTGATCAGGCCCTCCACGTAGCGCCTGAACTGGTCGGCCTCCTCTTCTCCTTCCTCTCCCGCTCCGGCGGCGCCACCCGTGTTTCTCCTACCCTCTCTCATCGGTCTGCTCTTCCTCTTCACGCCGTAGCGGCCTGCTTCGATGTCCCTTCCTATGGCGTCCCACTTCTTGGCCTTCTGGAGGTAGCTCTCACGGTTGAACTCATCGTACTTCGAGAGCTGCCGCAGTATCCTTGCGCACTCCATGGCCTTCTTACCCGCGGTTTCCATGTCACCGTTCTTTATCGCCTTCTCAAACTCCCTCTTCGCCTTTTTAAACGCGGACATCAACGGTCCGGACAGATCGACTGGCATCCCAACACCTCCCAACTCATCCTAACGTATCAGCTTCCTGCTCATCACAACAACGAAAAACGCCATCAGGAACGCACCTATGAAAGCTTCACTTGCCGCGAGCATTCTGTAGGCCGGGAGGGGAACGACGTCCCCGTAGCCAACGGTCGTGAACGTCACGACGCTGAAGTAGAGGCACTCAACCGGCGAGGCCCTCCCGAGGGCCCCCAGAACCCAGTAAAGCACGGAGTAAGCCATGACTATGAGGAGCGTGAACGTGAAGACCCTCCAGGGGCTCTCACCGTAGCTGGACGTCAGGCGGTAGATGAGGTTGGCGAGCCAGCGGGCGTGCCCCTCGATGAACATGAGCCACCTCCTCCCTGTCCCTGCGGAAAGGGGCACGAACTCCCTGACGTCCGCAGGGCTCGGGGCCAGATGGGCTATCCTCTGAATCTTGCCCCTCACACGCCACTCCCCGACCGAGTAGGCCCCCGCCCTGTCGTAGAGCCCCCTCCCCTTGAACGCTTCCTTAAGCCCGAGGTAGACCGACAGAGCCTTCCTGTAAGCAACGAGGGCCTCCTCAACACGTTCATTTGAGACGAGGGAGTCCCCCTCGGCCTCCTCGATGACCTTCATGTCAATCACGGCGTTCTCAAGGTTTCTGGCCTCCTTCAGAGACGCCCCGTAGAGCCTCGCCCCCCTCAGATCCGCCCCTAAGAGGTTCGTGCCGCTGAGGGTTGCGCCGTAGAGGTCAGCCCCCCGGAGATCCGCCCTCACGAGGCTGGCCCCGCTTAGATCCGCGACGGAAAGGGACGAGCCTATGAGAACCGCGTTTGATAGGTCGGCGTTCCGCAGATCCGCCCTCGTGAAGTCCGCCTTCCTGGCACTCACCCCGCTCAGGTCGGCTCCGAACAGGGACGCCCAGCTCAGGTCCGCCCCGTCGAGTGAGGCATCGCTCAGGTCGGCCCAGCGGAGGTTCGCCTCGCTGAGCTTCGCTCCCTTCATGTTGGCCTCGCTGAGGTAGGCCTCCTCAAGGTCCTCCCCCTCGAGGTTCTCTCCGCCGAAGTCCTTGCCGCCCTCGGGGAGGTGGAACATGCAGTAGGGCAGTTCCCCGAGGGTCTCACGGGGGCATTCTTTAATTGAGTGGGAGTACCTGTGGGCGCACCTCAAGCTCACACCTCCCTGAAGCCCAAGCTTACCTTGTGGGCGATTATCTCCGCCTTCGCGAGGAGTTCCTCTCCTGCAAAGGACAGATCCTCCTCAAGGCGAACCCTGATCTGTTCCTTGAGTGTGCTTATCTCTCCTCTAATCCCGGAGCGTGCGTAACTCTCGGGGTCGCCCAGATATTTGTAAACTCCGACTAGGTCGCCGATCTTTGGATTGAGCTCAATCCTCTCGTTCTTTCCCTGTCCCAGTCTCACGAGCCCACACACGTTCATCTCAGGTTCTCCTCCAACCGGCTTTTAACCAATTCAAACCCTCCTAAACTCTCCTTCAATCCGCAGGACAAGCGCCCTGAGGCGTTCTTCAACCTCAGCGCTTATCGGGATACCCTCCCTGATGAGGAGCTCCACCTGCTCTATCGCGCTGAGCAGGTCGTCGAGGTTCTCGTTGGTGTAGAACTTGAGGTCGTCCAGCGCCGCCAGAAGCTCGGCCTTGTCGTTCAGTCTGGCACTTAGAAGGGCTATTTTCACGGTCTTGCGGACGCTCTCAGCCTTCAGCCTCTCGAACTCCTCCCTTGAGCGGCTCCTCCTCATGGCCAAACTCGTCTTCCTGAGTTCCTCCTTCTCATTCTCCAGTTCTTTGAGGGAGTCCAGCGCGGATATGAACTCATCAACGGATTGATAGCGTTTCTCCTTCTCCTTCGCGAGGAGACGCTCGAACATCCCCTCGAACTTTTTAAGCTCTGGGCTGAGCTCGGAAACTGGTCTGGGCTTTGCTTGGAGGATCTTCCCAACGAGGGCACCCGGCGATGTTGCTCGGTAGGGGAGCTCTCCCGCCAACAGTTCGTAGAGGATTAAGCCGATCTGGTAGATGTCGGTCCTGTGGTCTGGTTCGCCGTAGGTCTCCTCATCGAGCTGCTCCGGAGCCGCGTAGAGTGGGGAGTATCCGTAGTGCCTGCTCAGTGAACTGCGCGCGCTTATCTGGGCGAGTCCCCAGTCGGTTATCTTCGGTGTCATGTCGGCTTTCAGGAGGACGTTCTCGGGTTTTAGGTCGAGATGGTGGATTCCCTTTGAGTGAGCATGTTTCAGCCCCTCGGCGATTCCTCTGATTAGTTTTAAGGCGGTCTTCTCATCGACGGGCTTCGGATAAGTCCCAAGGTTCCTGATGAGCTTTCCATCAATTTCAACACCTTCAACAAACTCCATCTCAAGATAGGGAACCGGCAGGATGTCAGCCCTGTAAAGCCTCACGATGTTCTCATGATTCAGGTTGTACCAAGCGGCGACCTCCTTGACGAAGAGAGAGCTCGTCCGTTCATCTATTCTGGGTATCTTAAGGGCAACGATTTTGCCGTCGGATTTCCTGCGAGCCTTGTAAACACGGGCGAAGCCGCCCTCCCCGAGGAACTCAAGGGGTTCGTAGCGGGTGAGAAAGGAGGAGGGGAAGCCTTCTATTATATGCTCTGTAATGTAAGTACTGCCGTGTGGTTGTTCATCCCTGTTGGAGACACTTCTTTGCAGTTTACGCTGTTCTGATGTGTGGAAATACAGGGAAGTTGAATGTAAGCTGGTTTGGGACTTGCTCACATTTTTTAAATCCTCTATGAGCGCATCTATACTCTGATACCTATCCTCTTTACGCTTCGCGAGGCATTTCATTATGATCTCGTCAAAGATCTTTGCCTTGGGGTTGAGCTCGCTCGGCTTTGGGGGGTTCCTGCTCATTATTGAGTCGATTAGTTTAGCCATGCTTCCTCCTTTAAAGGGAAGTTCTCCTGTCACCAGTTCATAGAAGATAACGCCTAACTGCCAGATGTCGGTCCTGTGATCCGTACGACCATAAATCTTACTATTCAGCTGCTCCGGAGCCGCGTGGAGGGGGGTGAAAGACTGCGTTAGAGTACTCTTCAACCATACAACTCCCTTACTCAACCCCCAGTCACTTACTTTTGGTGTCATGTCTTTGGTGAGAAGAACGTTACTGGGCGTGAGGTCTCTGTGATAAACTCCCTTAGAGTGGGCGTGTTTAAGGGCTTGGGCAATACCCATCACGATTTTTAGTGCCGTTTTCTCATCAGTGGGTTTTGGATACCTGTCCAAGGACTGACCGTCTACGAACTCCGTCTCCAAGTAGAGCACTGGAAGAGTTTTTACATCGTAAAGCCGGACTATGTTTGGATGGTTTAATTGGAGCCAGGCGCCGGTTATCTCCATGGCGAGTATTCTTTTGGCTCTCTCATCGTGGATCTTCAGGACTTTCAGGATAACGATTTTTCCATCCTTCCTTCTGCGGGCTTTAAAAACTTTAGTTAGGTCGTCATCGCCTAAGAATCTGAGGGGTTCATACCTTTCCGAGAGCTCAGACGGGAACGAGTCCATTTTTAAACCTCCCAACGAGCCGTTTAATATTAACATGGTCCGAGCAGGAAACGCAAAACCGTGCTTTCGGATACATTTCGCCTTTGTGCGACACTGCCTCATGCACCGCTGACCTCATGCACAACCACCTCGGCCTTCTCAACGAGCTCCTGCGGGATCGGCAATCCCTCGTTTATCCTGACCTCAAGCTGTTTGATGAGCTCCTCAAGCTCCCTCCTCGTCTCGCCGTGCGCGTACCTCCTGAGATCGAGAGCGCACTTGTAAGCCTCCCTGGCATCGTTGAGCCTCATGTGAAGGAGCAGAAGCTGACCGGCGTAATATGCGGAGCGTGAGAAGTCGGTGCTCCTCCTGAGCTCCTCCCTGTACCTTCCCCCAAGGAGTTCGGCGAGCTCCCTCTGGAGCTCTTCAAGTGACCGATACCGCCCCTCCTTTCCCTTGGTCAGGCACTTCATTATCACGGGCTCGATGGGTTTAGACCCGGGGTTGAGCTTGCTCGGAGGAACAGGTTCCTCCATGGTTATTCTGCCCGCCACCTCCACGAAGTCCGAGCCATCGAAGGGCGGCCTCCCCGTAACGAGCTCGTACATCAGAACCCCGAGCTGCCAGACGTCGGTTCTCTCGTCAACCCTGCCGAAGCGCGACGGGCTTATCTGCTCCGGGGCGGCGTAGTACGGCGTGAAGACCATTCCAGCGGTGCTCCTGCTCTCGGTCAGAACCTTTGCGAGCCCCCAGTCGCTTATCTTCGGCTTTGGGCCTTTGAGGAGGATGTTGCTCGGCTTTAAATCGCGGTGGATTATCCCCCTTGAGTGGGCGTATTTGAGACCTTCCGCTATCTCGAATGAGAGCCTCGCCACCTCCTCCCAGTGGAGCGGCTTCTTCAGGTCCTCAAGCGAGCGGTCACACAGCTCCATCTCTATGTAGGGGTAGGGGTAGAGGTTTGCCTCGTAGAGGCGAACTATGTTGGCGTGCCTAAGCTCGCGCCACACGGAGACCTCACGGATGAAGACCCTTCCGCTCTCCTCGCTCAGCACGTGGGGGACCTTGAGGGCCACCCACGTTCCGTCCCTTCTCCTCGCCCTGTAGACCTTTCCAAAACCGCCCTCACCTATCAGGGAGACGTTCGAGTACCTCGACAGCAGGGACTCCAGATCCCGGTTCACGTTTCCCCATGCTGCCTCAGTTGAACGCTTTGAGGGTGTCTCCACTGCAACGCTCGATCCGATCGCCCCCCCGTCCCGCACGTTGAGGGTGATCTCCTTTCTGCCGATGAAAACACCAACCCTCCCGACTAAGCTCACGCTGAAGCGTCCGCTCCTCTTGGGCACGAACCTAACCAGCCTCTCAGCGTACTCACCCGGTTTGAGCGTGAGGAAGAACGACGCGGGAGAGACGTCACCGATTCTCCCGAGTTCGTCCAGTTTTATCTCGACGGTCATCGTCCTATTCCAGAGGTTCCTGAAGCCGACGGTCAGCTTTACCTCCCTTCCAGTCACGAGATCGGGAATCCTGACGTACAGGCCGCTCGATATCACCTCAGGAAGGCTGGGAACGTCAGGGGTGGGAACCTTTCCAGGACCTTTCGGCCGGGTTAGATCGCGCAGGAGGGCCCCTATGTAAGGCCAGAACAGGAACACGCCGATTAAAAGACCCCAGCCACCCGTTAGCACAGCTAAAACTACGACTATTATGGCCCTCCACATCAGGTCCTCTTCCCTCGTTCTCCTCCGTGGCATTTAGGCTCCCCTCACGTCGTTGAAATATTTCAAATTCAAGAAGCATGAAGCAAAAACGACAACAATCAGGGCTCCTCTACGATGTCCGAACCGTCATCCTCGTTGGACTCCTCCTCAGATGACTCCGTCACCTTCCTCTTGGCCTCGTCCGGCTCAAGCTCGCCCTCCTTAACCGCGTGGATCGTCTTCATGATCTCAGCGAGCTCCTCATCCTCCTCGAAGTTCACCCCGGTTCCTATCGTCTGGTCCGTCATCCCGAGCATCCTGTTCAGGTTCTCGTTGAAGTTATTGGCGTCGAGCTGAACCTCCGCCAAGCTGCGCTCAAGCTCGTCGGGTGACATGTTCCTGAGGAGATCCCAGGTTGGCGTTCCCTTCAGCAGGGCTTCGTTCTCCTTGATTATCGTCAGGTTGCTTATGAGCATGAGCTGTTTGTTGAGCTGGGCGTGCGTCGCCTGGAGGTTCCTCTTTCGCTGGTTGAGGGTCTTTATCTTGGTCGCTATGGTGAGCTCCTCGCTCTTGCTCCTCGCGGACTTGGCCCTCTCGAACAGCCTTCCTATCTCCTCGTCGATGTCCGCTATCTCCTTCTCAACCCGCTCTATCTGGAACTCGAGCTTTATCTGGTTCTCCTTGAGCTTGTCGAGCGGTATATCGAGGGGATTCTTCCTTCCGAAAAATCTGGAGAGGAAGCTCATAGCTCCTCCTCCTCGTTCTCCGTTCCTTCATCAACCCTCGTGAGCTTCTCGGCGACCTCCTCAGCGCTCGCCTCTCCCGCTTCCACCTGACTCCAGGCCTTCATGAGCTCCTTCTCAGTCTCATCCTCCGTCTCCTCGAACTCCGCGACCTCCATCTCGAACACCCTGTTGAGGTCGCTGACCATGTCGTCGAACTCCTTCCCCGTGAGGTTGACCTTTATCAACGCCTGTTCGAGCTGCTCCGGCTCCACGTTCCTGAGCTTGTCCCATATACCCGCCTTTCTGAGCTCCTTCTCGTACTTCTTGACTATTATGAGGTTCTTGACGAGTGTGTACTGCTTCTGAGCGGTCGTGAAGTCCTTCAGCTTGAGCTTCTCCTCAAGGTCGAGTCCCTTTATCTCCTGGGCCAGCATCTTCTTCTTGAGCTTGTCGGCGCCGATCCCCTGCTGGAAGAGCTGCTTCTTCTTCTTTTCGATCTGGTCTATGTCCTTCTTGAGGCGTTCGAGCCTGTTCCTCAGCCTTATCTCCTCACCCTGAAGCTCCCTCAGTGAGAGCTTCTCAATCGTGTTCTTTCTCGAAAGCCTATCGAATATCTTCATACCGAACCCCCCGCATCCGTAATCTGATTTTAGCCTCCTGATTTTATACGCTTTTATTTTATGAACTTAAGAGTGTTGGTTTGACGTCTCACTTAACCCTCATGATCACCAGCCCCACACCGTCGACGAACCGCGTTCTGTAGTTCTTCTCCCTGCCGAGCTCGTAGAAGACACGCTTCACGACGTCAACGGGCCCATCTACCTCCTCAAGCCTGACGTAATCTTTAGCGGCCAGTTTGGATTCAACGGCGTCCTTTACCCTCCTGAGAACCTCCTCGTTGGTCTCAAGTCTCAGGAGATCCCTGAAGGCGTTGGCGTAGTCGTCGTTCGGGTTGATTATGAGCTCGCCGCTCTCAAGATCGAGGAGCGCCAGGGAAACCTTCTCGGACGAGAAGTTCCTGTGGAAGTCCCCGGAGTTTATGAAGTCCCTTATCCTGCTCTCAAAGCCTGTCGGGGACGCGACGAGGAGTATCGTCCTTGAAGGACCGTTCAGGGCCTCATCGAGTATCTTCGTCACGTGCTCCAGCTCTATGGGATCAGTGTCTATGCCCAGGCTCTCGTACCTCTCGGGCCTGCCGAGGAAGAGGGCCCTCACGGTTATCTCCTCCTTGCCCCCGAAGAACTTCTTCTCCCGCATCCTCACCGTCAGGCTCCTGTTCTCCGGAACGCGCCCCTTGAACTCCTCCCCCGGCGTGTAGGCAGAGTCCTCCCTGACCTCCTTCACGGAGAACTTCCTCCCTAAAACCTTCACCTCAGAGCCGGGCTTGAACTTCTTGGTCATGCGCCCTATGAAGTTCAGCTCGAGCATCTTGGCCTCTCCGGCCGTGACGTAGCGCGAGCCCTTCTCCACCTTGGTGCTTATCCTCATGACCTCCTCGATCTTCTTGGCTATTTCCCTCTCCTTCTCACGTATCTCGACCTCCTTCCTTCTGAGTTCGGTCTCCTTCTCGGCCAGCTGAAGCTGCTTTCTCCGAAGTTCGTCCTCAAGGGCTTTTATGTTCTCACTGGCTTTCCTGAGCTGTTCCTCAAGCATCCGCCTCGCTTCCTCGTCCTTGACCCTCGAGATCTCCTCCACCAGCCGCCTCTTCTCCTCCTCGAACTCCTTCCTGAGCCTCTCGTTCTCCTCCATCAGCCTGGCTATCCTCTCTTCCGTGGCGGATTCGATCTGCTTCCTTACCTCCTCCCTCTCCTTCTCTATCCTTTCCATGAGCTCCGCTATTCTCTTTCTGTACATCCCCACTATGTCCTCTCTCTCCTTCTGCTCCTCCGTGAGGAAGTCCCTGAACCAGTCAAGCTCCTTCGTGGCCTCCGCTATGGCCTCGCTCACCTTTCCCTTGTAGGAGTCCCACTTATCTTTGAGGAACCTCCTGAGGTACAGCTTGACCTCCGGGTTCTCCAGGTAGCCGTCTATCCACTTGTCGACGCCGAGGTAGTACTCCCTCAGCAGGGTTAGGAGGTTCTCGTCCCTGTGGGAGAGCCTCTTTATGATGTCTTTGACGTCCATTATCTCGAAGACGTTGTAGCGGAGTATGCGCTCCAGCCCCTCCAGCTCCTCGTCGCTGTAGCGCCTGAGGGCGGGCGCGAAGTCCTCCCCGTTCTTCTTGAAGCTCCACGCGAGTATCGCGAGCGCCCCCTCGAACTTGGCCCTGAAGTGTATGTCCAGATCCTTGAGGAAGCCGCCGCATCTGCCGGATCTGTACTCACCGTAGGCTTTGCTGACGCGGTTCCAGAGGTCCACTCTCGTTTCGTAGTCCTCAACCCTGACGTCGAGCCCGTCCCCGATGACCTGCTCGGCAGGTCTTAAAAGCTCCTTAACACACTCAGCATTTCCTTCATCAAATATCGTCATCTCAACCACCCGCAAACAGTCCAAACTCATCGTCTATCTTGGAGGCCAGAAAATCAACGGCCTCACCGTAGCCAGATATCAAAAATTTCACGGAGCACCTGCCTCCCGTCCCTGACACAGCAACCTCTATGGTCGCCTTTCCCTTCCTCGTGTAGACGTCGTACACCCTTCCCGATGCGTCCTTCCGCGTGGCGTTCAGCTTCACCATGACGTAGTCTATGAGCTTCTCAACCACCTTGGGATCCTCCCTCAGCTCGTACTCAAGGCTTTTCTTTATCGTATCAACGGACGGCTCGATCTCCCTTCCCCGGAATACCCGAACCTTTTCCTTGGGGTCACCCTCAAGCTTTGAAAGAAGCTCCCTGAGAAACTCTTCCATCTCACCGCGATCGAGCTCCATCACCGCGTTGATGCCCTTTGGACGCTCCACTTTTCCCCTGGATCTCCATTTTGAGAGGAGGTACTCCACGCGCTTTCTCTCAGCATCACCGTCGTAGTTGACGAAGACGATGTACTTCGATCTTTCCATTGTTACCACTGTAACTGAATTGGCGTTTATGATATTTAAACTTTTCTCCTATTTGGAGAATACCGACACATCGCAATCTCGGTGATTGTCTGGAGATTCCTTAACAGCCAAAAGATGTATATAGAGAACGGTCGTATAAACATGGGAGGACCATGTGCGAGTTCGTCTATAGCAACGGACGCAAGTGTCGCCTCAAGCCGCTGGAGGGATCAAAGTACTGTCCCCTGCACGTTCCGTACGACGAGGGGGAGAGGATAGCGGGGGATGAGATAAGGAACATAAAAGAGGAGACGTTTAGAAGGCGTATACGCGAGGGACAGACCTACTACGAGGGGGTCTACCTTTACAGCGCCACCGTGGAGGACCTCAAGGCCGCGAAGCCGCTCGTCTTCAAGAACTCCCACGTGAGGGAGCTCATCGTCATCAACCCCGACCTGCCATCGATAACCCTCTATGGGACGACGGTGGAGCGGCTGATAATCGTGGGAGGGGTCGTCAACACGATATTCATAAAGAACTCGAGGGTGTTCGGGCTGAGCCTGGTGAACGTCAACTTCAGGGAATCCCTCCACATAAGGGACTCAACAGTCCGCTACCTCATGATTACAGGGGTTCAGTACAGGGGCGAAAGAGAGAAGGAGGCCGAAACGGGCAGCGAGGAGGAGTACGGTGAGAGGGGCCCCATAAAGGGCAAGCTCGAGATATCGAACCTACGCGAGGTAAGGAGGATAGGGATAAACTCGGATTATCCGCTTGTGAGGCGGATACTGCAGGAGAACAACCTGAAAGGGATACGGAGAAGGAGCGTGAGGGTTGGACAGCTCGTCATGAGAAACGTCGAGTTCGACACCGCGCCCCGGTTCAGGAGGCAGGTGCGTGTAAGCGTGTCCGACTTCTCAGGGATTTTAACAATGGAGAACATGGACATATTCGGGCACGTTGAGATAAGCAACAGCAGGATCAGGCTCCCCGAGTTCGTCCACGTCAGGATAAGGAGCAACCTGGCCATAAGGTCCAGTCACCTGCACTCCGACAGGGTGTGGAACATGACGGTTCTTCCCAACCTCCCCCTTGAGCTGACCGTCGAGGGGTTCATGATAATAGAGAACTGCACGTTCTCAACGCCGGGAATGGAGGAGCTATTCTACAGGCTCGCAAGGACGAGCTGGGAGAAGAGCGGGGATTTCGAGAGAGCCGATCAGTACTACTACCTGGAGATGCTGGCGCGGAGGAAGGTCAAGACGCTGGTGAAGAGGAAAGGCGTCAGGAGGATAGCACAGCTCGTCGAGCTGGGGTTCGAGTGGCTTTTTGCGGACGTGATATGCAAGTACGGAACTGACTGGAAGAGACCCATACTGATATGGCTCATAGCGGTTAACGTTATATTCCCCGTCCTGTTCTACGCGACTCACAGCGTCTCCGGCGTGGGTGGAACGATAAAGAACCTCCTTGAAGCAGAGTACTTCAGCGTTGTCACGGCGACGACGCTTGGATACGGGGACTACCACCCCGTCGGTATCGGCAGGGTGTTCGCCTCGATCGAGGCGCTCTTCGGTATGTTCATGTGGGCGGTGTTCCTGACTGTGTTCGCGAGGAAGTACATGCGCTGATCTCACCGGACCGCCTGGTCAGCGATGCAGCCTCACGAACGTCTTTGAGTCGGCGATCTTTCCAGATTCAAGTGTGTAGAGGGTTATGGTCTCCCTGTCAACCGTTTCCCTCCTGTAAGCCACGAGGTAGTCTAAATACTTCCTCAGCTTCAGGCGCCGTATTGAAGCTCCAACGTAGCGCTCCTCGTAGAGAACGACAAGGCGATCAACGCCGGAGAGCCACCGGTACAGATCATCTCCCATTCTGAGGGGATTAGTCACGAGGTACGCGTCACCCTCCTCGGTTAGCGGATTTCCAAGGATGATAGAGGTGTTATCAAGAGGAAGCTCGAAGGGAAGTGAGTTCGCCACCACCTTTTTACCATCGAACCAGCGTCTGGCGTATATCAGGAATATCCTCTTTGGATCACCCGAGAACATGACCCTGCACGATTCGAGGTTCAGAAGGTCCTTAAGAGTGACCATCCCAGATCCTCCAGAAGGATAAAAGAAAAGGGCTCACAGGAGCATCCTTGCATCAACAGCCACTGCCGAATCCTCGTAGGCGAAGATCGGGTTTATGTCGAGCTCCTTTATCTCGGGAAGTTCAGTTGCCATGTCGCCGATCTTGACTATCATGTCGGCCAGGGCATCTATGTCAACCGGCTTCTCACCGCGCGCTCCTGCCAGTATCGGGTAGGCCTTGATCTCCTTTATCATCTCAAGGGCTTCCTCCTTGGTGACGGGGGCGACCCTGAACGAGACGTCCTTGAGGATCTCAACGAATATACCGCCGAGACCGAACATTATGGCCGGACCGAACTGCGGGTCGCGTATCATACCGATTATGACCTCCTTTCCGAGAGGGAGCATCCTGTAGATTATGACACCCCAGAGATCAGCGTCCGGCTTGTACTTCTTGGCGTTCTCCATTATCTCCCTGAACGCCTTTCTGGCCTCCTCATCGTTCTTTATGTTTATCTTAACACCGCCGGCATCGCTCTTGTGTATTATCTGAGGGGAGACGATCTTCATAACAACGGGATAGCCTATCTCCTTCGAGAACTTCACGGCCTCCTCCTCGTTCCTGGCGACTTTAAAATCGGGCACGGGAACTTCGTAGAGCCTCAGTATCTCCTTGGCCTCGGGTTCAACCAGGGGCCTTCCCTCCTTCTTGGCCTTCTCAATGATTTCCTTAGCCTTTTCAACCCTGTTCATTTCACTCACCCCGTAAGCTTGACGTTTTTGAATGGCAAGGTGGAGTTAAAAGGGTTTCCATGCTGGGAAATACTTTTAACAGTGAGATGATATCAGACGTGAGGAGACCAAAGGGTCAAGGGGGCTCCGGACGGTGGTAGGATGTGCGGCATAATCGGCTACATAGGGGCTGGCGACGTCTGCAGGATAATCGTCTCCGGGCTCAAGAGGCTCGAATACAGGGGCTACGATTCCATGGGAGTGGCCATCGGCAACGGCGGCACGATAGAGGTGCGGAAGGGAGCGGGCAGGATCGACGACCTCGTGAACAGATTCCACATGCTGGACCTGAAGGGGGACAGGGGAGTGGGGCACGTTCGCTGGGCCACGCACGGCTCGCCCAACGACACGAACGCCCATCCACAGCTGGACTGCACGGGAAAGATAGCGGTGGTTCACAACGGGATAATAGAGAACTTCGACGAGCTTAAGAGGATGCTCGAGGCCAGGGGGCACGTCTTCAGAAGCCAGACCGACACCGAGGTGGTGGCCCATCTGATAGAAGAAGAGCTGAAAAAACACGCAGACTTCGAAGCCGCATTCAGGAGTGCTCTTAGAGAGCTCAGGGGCTCGTTTGCCCTCGGGGTTGTGTACGCGGACGATGCTGAGAGTCTGTACTTCGCAAGGATGGAGAGCCCTCTCGTTCTTGGTGTTGGAGACCACGGGATGTTCGCGGCCAGCGACGTTCCGGCTTTCTTAGAGCACACCCGCAGGGTAGTGCTTATGGACGATGGAGAGTACGCGATCCTCCGGAGAAACTCCTGGGAGGTAAAAGAGATAGAGAGCGGGAGGACCGTACCAAAGGAGGTGCACGAGGTATCCTGGACGCTCGAGATGGCCGAGAAAGGGGGCTACCCGCACTTCATGCTCAAAGAGATATACGAGCAGCCGGAAGCGATAGCGGCCACACTGGCGGGTAGCCTGAAGAGGATCGGGGAGTTCGCGGATATGCTGTATAATCATGATAAGGTTATACTCGTAGGTATGGGGACGTCGTTTCACTCGGCCCTCTTCGGAAAGTACATCCTCCAGAGGGTGCTCGGGATCACGCCCATCGTGGAAGAGGCCAGCGAGTTCAGGTACTTGTACGACGGTGTGCTTGATGATGATACGCTCGTCGTGGCCATAACGCAGAGCGGTGAGACCGCGGACACGCTGGCGGCGATAAAGCTCGCCAAGAGGAGCGGTTCAAAGGTTCTGAGCATAGTCAACGTCGTTGGCAGCATGGCGACGCGGTTGAGCGATGGGGTGATATACACCCACGCCGGGCCGGAGATAGGCGTCGCCGCGACTAAGACGTACACATCTCAGCTGGCGGTCCTCGCTGCCCTCGCGTTTACGGCCAATGACGATAGGGACGGTATAAACGACCTCAGGAAGGTCCCGGAGAAGATCAGGGAGACGCTCAACGTCAGGGACAGGGTGGCAGAGCTTGCGGACGTTGTAAGGGATAAAAGAGGTTTCTTTTATATATCCAGGGGTGTGAACGTCCCCACGGCCATGGAGGGAGCCCTAAAGCTCAAGGAGATAAGCTATGTCTACGCTGAGGGGCTCTCCGCAGGGGAGCTCAAACACGGGCCGTTAGCCGTTGTGGAAGAGGGAACACCTGTCATTGCGATCGCGCCCGCGGACGATCTCTACAAAAAAACCCTTATGAACGTTGAGGAAGCCAAGGCAAGGGGGGCGTTCACGGTGCTGCTGAGCGATGAACACGGCGATGGGGATGCAGCAGACTTTCAGATTGACATGCCTGAGATGAACCCCCTGCTTACTCCAATGGTGTACGCCGTTCCCCTGCAGCTGCTCGCCTATGAGCTCGCCGTTAGGCTGGGCAGGGATCCCGACAAGCCGCGCAACCTCGCGAAATCCGTTACTGTTGAATAGTTCTTATTCAGGATCACCGCATGGGGTGGGAGTATGGGTAGAAAAAGAAATAAAAAGAAGCGTGTGGCTTATGAAAAGGAGAGAAAGGAGAGGCAGGCCATCGAGAAATACCGGGGCCTCATAAAAGCGTACAGGTATTTTAAGACCTACGGCCTGGCGGCCATAGTGCTCTTCGTCAGCTACCTGGCGTATCACATAAGGATGTACACGGCGCACCTGAAGTACTTCACCGATCCGGACACGTTCTTCCACTACGAGATGTTCAGGCAGGCGGTCAGGCACGGAATACCGACCTACTTCGCAAGGGCCAACCCGCCCTTCGGGGTAGACATCCACGGTCAGTCCTTGGGCATATACACCATACCGGCCTGGACATACCGTCTCATATTCCAGCACCTCGGCTACAGCGAGCTGACGTTCTACAAGATGTGGGCACCGATGGTCGGGGCTTTAACCGTCATAGCCATATACCTGCTCGGAAGGAAGCTGCACTCAGACTGGGCCGGCTTCTGGGCGGCGCTGTTCGTCGCGTTCAGCTACGCCAACTTCACGAAGACCATGAGCGGGAACGGAAGGGGTGAAGGACCCTTCATGATGTTCTTCCTCTACAGCCTGACCTTCATGGCCTACTACCTCGACCAGAAGAAGTTCAACTGGAAGAAGGTACTCTGGGCGGTCCTGTTCATACTGACGGCCTGGGCGTTCATGAGCGCCTGGGAGGGCGGTCAGTTCGGACTCGGTATACTGACAGGGTTCATGGCCCTGAATTCGGTTGCTCTGTTCATATTCGGCAAGGTGGACGATCTAAAGAGGTTCTCACTGGAGTTCTATCCCGTTATGGCGGTGATACTCGCGGGGGCATTGGCCCTTAACAGGATATCCCTCATAGGGTTCAGAAGGTTCACGATGTTCAACGTCCACGTCTACATCATCATGGTCATCCTGACAATCGTCATGATATACGGCGGCAGGTTCCTCAACTACACGAGGAGAGCGGTCAGGGTAGGTGTTGTCTCGGCCTTCGCTGTGGTAGGGGCCGCTGGAGCGTTCGCCCTGTTCGGTTCAAAGGTCAAAGCGTTCATGGGCGGTGCATACCAGTCGAATCCCCTCTATCAGACCGTCGCAGAACTCCAGAGAACGCACTGGGGATACGTTAAGAACATGTTCAGCATTCACTACGCCTACAAGGCATACAGCGGGTACGTGGGTCAGGATGGGCTGCTCTACGTGCTCTCCGTCGTGGGCTTCATGATAGTGCTTTACAGGCTCATCGTTAAGCTCTACCGCGGGAACTTCTCGGGCTACAAGGAGATACTGTTTGTAACTTACTACCTCGCCGCTAACTACCTGCTCTGGACCGCCGTCAGGTTCAGCTTTCAGGCTTCGGGGGCAGTTACGCTGCTCGCGGGTGTTCTGATAGGCGAGATCATCCTCATCCTCGAAAAGCTGAACGACAGGCCGAGCATGAAGGCGATATACGCCATCGTCCTAGCCCTCCTCTTAGTGCCGATGCCCGTGGTTGCCGGTCAGGACATGAGCAAGATGGCAAAGGGAACCGGTGAACAGGTCCCCGTCAGCTGGCAGGAGAGTCTTCACTGGCTCAGGGAGAACTCCAACTCGCTCGCGAGCGCCACGAGCTGGTGGGACTACGGTTACTGGATAGAGTCGAGCCTCCTGGGCGACAGGAGATCAGCCACCGATGGAGGACACGCCTACGACAGGCGTTACCTGGTCGGAAAGTTCTTCTCCCATACTGGGAACGCGGCGGAGGTTGATTTTGAGGCCTGGGAGCTCAACTACATGATAGCTTGGCAGATGGACATATGGAAGTTCAACGCCATAAGCTACCTTGGAGGTGCCATAACCCACGGTGAGTACACTCGCCTTCCGATGTTTCAGATAGTCAGACAGAACCAGATCAGCTACGATAAGAACCTGAGGGCCTACTACGTGGTCACACAGGAGGGCAACCTCTATCCCTACATGACGTACAACATGCTCACTGGTCAGATAACACCCGGACCCAAGACAGGAAACCTCATACCCTACGTCCTCCTTTACTACGGCACCTACGGCATAATGGCGTACAAGAAGATCGCCTTCAGCGACTACACCCAGCTCGCGTTCGGTATAACGGATCCATTCAACGTAACCGCCAGCGAGAAGCTCAGGGCCAACTTCCAGCTCGTCCACGCGGATAAAGGAGTAATGACATACAGGTTCCACCCGTTCGCGATATACAGGATAGACGTCCTCCAGAACAAGACCTGGAGAACTATCTACACCACACTGACGGGACAGAAGAAGTTCCCAACAGGGCAGCAGACGTTCAAGCTCTACATATCAGCCTTTGGAAGGGACGTCAAGAACGGAACCATAATCTTTGAGGCCTACAACGGCTCCAAGCTCGTATACAAGAAGACCGTTGCAACGGATGTGAACGTAAACTACCTCGACGAGAAGCCGGTAACGGTGACCGTTGACGTTCCAAAGGCGACCTCGTACACTTTCCTGCTGATACAGAACGGACCCGTTGGTGTCGTGAACAGTCCGATAAAGGTCAACGGGAAGGAGGTCAACCCGAGCTACGTAATGGCCCCAGGAAAGAGCGGCACGATGAAGTTCACCGAGGCGTTTGAGAAGAGCTACAAGAACGCCGAGCTGACCCTCAGGGCCAGCGTGGTATACTACGTAACCCCCAACGGCACGGACATATACAAGTCGAACTTCATACTGCAACCTCATCAGGACATAATAGCGTACATACCCGTCAAGACCATGAACGTCGTCGCGGGCAACAACACCATAACTGCATCGGTCAGCGTTCCCTCGAACGTGTTCACCAGCTTCATAGACGAGCTTCACAAGAAGTACGGGAAGGACGTCGTCATATACAAGAAGAGGCTCGAGCCGGTTTTCATAGCCAAGAAGACGTACGTCATGTGGGTTGGGACGGCTCAGGGAACCGTGAAGGAGACCAAAAAGGCACCATAAAGAGCCAGTGGGGTTTAAAATAATCTAAAGCTTTTCGTTTTTCATTTCTCTCTGTTTTTCAAAGCCCTTTCATCTCCACGTCCAAAGGCTCCATGGAGGCACCATCCAAGGTCACGATCGCGTAGTGGCCCCTCATGAGCGGACCGGGGTTGATCACCACCGTGTCCCCTATCCTGTCAACCCCCGCTGCTTCGTGTATGTGGCCGCATACGACGAGGGGAGGCTGCTTCAGTTCTATGAATCTCCTCAAAGCTTCACTGCCTGCGTGCTCTCCTCTGAACGTTCTATCAACCTCAGTTCCGTATGGTGGGGCGTGGGTGAGCAGAACGTCCCCGTCCACGTAGGCACCTGACAGCATCTCGAAAATAGCGTCTTCTTCGAACTCCCACATCGTGTTAAAAGGGGTTCTCCCCGATCCGCCGAGTCCTGTGACCCTCAGCCCCGCCTTCTCAACGTGTCTGCTGTGGGCGGAGACACCGATCTCCTCAAGGAGGCCGGGCACGTCCCTCCCATCGCAGTTTCCAAATACCGCCACCGTGGAATCCGACCATCTCCTTAGGATGGGGCTCAGAACCTCAAGTGCCACATCCCTGCCCTGGAAGTTGGTTATGTCCCCCGCTATCACAACCGCATCGGCATGCTCCCTCTCGACCAGCCGTCTCACCATCACGCCCCTTCCGTGTATATCAGAAATTGCAAGAACCCTGATCTCATTCATCTCAAATCACCACTTTGGTATAACACAACGCTTTTATATTTTCCTTCGTTTAAGTTTAGGTGTAACTTCGACAGCGTGGAGGTGCTTGAGATGAAGAAGGTTTCGGTGCTTATGGCGTTCCTTATAACCGGGTACATACTGGGAATATGGAACTTCCTTATACTGCCAAAGTACTATCTGAACTTCGGTCTGAAGGGATTTCTGCTCATGTTCGTCCCGATAGCCATTGCCTTCCTGCTGATTTACGGAGAGATTGAAGCAACGAGAAGGACGAGGTACCTTGCCTACGAGTACATGGTGAAGGTATCGAGGGCGCCCGCGGTTATATTCTCTCTTCTGCTGTTTCTGATGATCGTGAGCGGCGTCACACTCTACTACACCTCAAAGACCATACCAGCAATGGCGAACGTTTCCACGAGCTACATCGCACCCGTTATAATAATCTTAGCCGTCGTGGCTTTTGCCCTTCTGGCGCTTGCTAAAGGGAGGGCGCTGGAGGTTATATCGGCTCTCTCCGTGCTGTTCATAATCTTCACGATAGTGGCGGTCTTCGTGATGAGGTCTCAGGTTCACAGCTTCGTGACGAGCCCCATGGCCATGCACTACTTACACGCCCGTGAGAGCAGCATATTCTCATTCAGCAATGCCCTAACGGCAAGAGGAACCGCACTCCTGCTGATATCAGGTCTGGTATCTTTCGGACTCGGTCTCGGGGTTTACTACGTCCTCGGGAGCTTTATGCCTGAGGACGTTAACATAAAGAAGGTTCTCGCGGCCGTCGTGATACTTCAGATAGTGCTGAGCCTCGCCGCCGCCATGATAACCGCGTACTCCATCGGGGCCGCGTATCAGAGTTATGAGAACGCACAGCAACGCTACGGAGCGCTCCACAACGAGCTCATACAGCTGTACTCAAAACTATCTGGGAAGCTGAACAGAACGCAGGTGCTCGCTGTCAGCAGGGAGATAACCCAGGTGGAGATGGCGATTAACCAGACGAACCTAACGAAGAGAAACTTCGAGAGGGTCAACATGTACGCGACCACATCTTACCAGGGCCCCATGAACTCAATAGAGACTTTTTACATGATCCCGCAGATCCTCAGGGGAGGCCACGTTAAGAACGCGGGGATTGTGATATTCCTCCTCATGGTGTCCCTGCTGCTCGCAGGCTTTACCTCGTTTATCGTCATGATGGAGGTTGGAAGCCAGATATCCAGCGAGGTCATAGGACTCAGGAGGAACAAGAGTCTGGCGATGATAGGCATTGTCGCCGCGGTTATAGCCCTCGCAATGACGGTGTTCAGCATAAGGCTGATGCTCGTTGCCGTGCCGTTTGCCGTCGGTGGCATATTCGCAGCCATAGAGGCCTACCCGGTCCTCGTTGGAGCATCACCCGTCAACAGGAAGATGATCGCGGTGGCGTTTGCAGCGTCAATAGCTCTCGGCATAGCGGGGCTCTACATAGTCTCAACTGCCCACAGGCTGTCAGCCAAGATGGGTGTGGTCATCGGACTGGTGCTCCTCGTACCCCTGTTGCTCAACAGCGTCCTCCTCCAGCCTATGAGGATGAGGAGGTGACTTCAAAAATTTTTTAAACGCCCCGTTCAAGTGGCTTATAGAAGTCACAGGAGGTCTGGATATGGGAGACAAGACTAAGGTTCAGGTTAGCAGGCTTAAGCCCGGAAGGTACATAATACTCGATGGAGAGCCATGCAGGATAGTTAACGTGACCGTTTCGTCGCCCGGAAAGCACGGTTCAGCAAAGGCGAGGATAGAGGCGGTTGGCGTCTTCGACAAGAAGGTGAGGAGCATCGTGAAGCCAACGCACGACCAGGTCGACGTTCCCATAATCGACAAGAGAACGGCCCAGGTAATAGCCATGACACCGGACACGGTTCAGATAATGGACATGGAAACCTACCAGCTCTACGACGTCCCGATTGAAACCGGGGTCGATGAGTCGATAAAGGATCAGCTTAGAGAGGGCATAAACGTTGAGTACTGGGAAACCCTGGGCAGGATTAAGATAATGAAGCTCAAGGGAGAGTGAGGGGATCTCCCCTCCTCCCACCCAGGGAGGAGCGTCCGTAGGGATGATAAGGAACGAGACGAAAGGTGTGATATGGCAGGGGAGCGTTAGGATTGCTGACACCTTCTTCAGACGGTTCAAGGGGCTCATGTTCGAGAGGGGCATAAACCACGCGCTCGTTTTCGTCCTCCCCATCGAGACACGCATCAACGCGAGCATACACATGTTCTTCATGTTCGAGGACATAGACGTGATGTGGCTTGACTCCACGAGGAGGGTCGTTGACTTCAAACGCGCGAGGAAGATGCGGATCTACTACCCTGAGAGTCCGGCCAAGTACATCATAGAGGGGCCCGTCGGCATCATAAAAACCCTGAAAGTCGAGAAAGGGGACCTGATAACGTGGACGGAGGAACAGGAGGGTAGACGAGCAGCACCCGTGGGGATACCCTCAAACGGGGCCATGACGTTCAGGGACAGCGGCCGTCCGGTGATGATGAACGGGTCGGGAAGCCTTAAGGCTGGAGGGGGTGAAGATGAGGGACCTTACCCACGTGACTGACGGTGGAGTTAGAATGGTGGAGGTTGGGGGAAAGAGAGATGTGCTCAGGCGGGCCGTGGCCAGGGGGAGGATAAAGCTCAGGCCAGAGACCATCAGGCTGATAAAGGAGGGGAAGACAAGGAAGGGAAACGTGCTCGCGGCTGCTCAGATAGCTGGCATAATGGCGGTTAAAAGGACCCCCGATATGATACCCCTCTGTCACCCGATACCGATAACGGGCGTTGACGTCTCCTTCGAACTCGGAGAAGACTACATCGAAGTGACGTGCGAGGTCAGGGCGTTCTACAAGACGGGAGTTGAGATGGAGGCCCTGACGGGGGTTTCAGTGGCCCTCCTGACGCTCTGGGACATGGTGAAGTCGGCGGAGAAGGATGAGAACGGGCAGTACCCGTTCACGCGGATAGAGAGTATAGAGGTCGTGGAAAAGAAGAAATACGAGGACTCAACTGGCTGAATCGGCCACCGAATCGGCCAGCTCAAACCCCTTCTTGAGAGCCTTCAGGTTAACCTCCTCCGTTCCGCCGGGGACTGAGTCCCTAACCGCCTTCTCTATGCTCTCCCTGCTGACCACCCTGGTCAGCCCCACGAGGATACCGAGGGTCAGTATGTTCATCGTCAGGCTCAGGCCCGTTGTCTGCTCGGCCAGCTCGGTCAGTGGGTACTCGTAGACCCTCAGCCTATTCTCCACCTCAGGGTCCCTGTGGGGGACGAGGTCCTTCTCCACTATGACTATCGCCCCCTCCCTGACCTCGTGTACGTACTTGGTGTAGGCCTCCTGGGAGAAGAAGACCGCGTAATCGGGTGATAGGGCCTTCGGATAGTCCACCGGCTCGTCGCTTATAACCACCTCGGCCCTGCTCGCTCCTCCACGGGACTCAGGACCGTACGACTGGGTCTGAACCGCGTAGTAGCCCTCGTAAACCGCCGCAGCCCGTCCAAGTATGACGCTCGCCAGTATGACCCCCTGTCCTCCAAATCCGCTGAAGAGAACCTCCTTCCTCATTTTACCACCCCGCTATCCTCTTGGCCCTCTCGACGTACTCCCTGTACGCCCTCACGAGGCCGGGCCTGTCCCTGTCCACGAACTCGCCTATGACGACCTTACCCTCGAGCTCCTCCTGGCTCATCTTCCTCGCCCTGTTTATCGGAACCGTTATCTTCTGATACCACTTCAGGATCTCCGGGGCGGTCTTCATCCTGTTCCTCCTTCCGAAGCTGACGGGGCACGGACTCAGGAACTCGACGAGCGTGAAGCCCTCCTTCTGAAGGGCCTTCTTTATGCTGTTTATGCCCTGTATGTAGTTAAAGACAGTCCACCTCGCCACGTAGTTGGCACCCGACGCCACCGCAAGCTCCGCTATGTCGAAGGGGTTCTCGAACTGCCCGTAGGGAGCTGTGGTCCCCCTGAGCCCCTTGAGCGTGGTCGGGGCCACCTGACCGCCTGTCATCCCGTAGGTGAAGTTGTTTATCAGGATGACCGTGACGTCGAGGTTGCGCCTTATGGCGTGTATGAAGTGGTTCCCGCCTATGGCGGCGGCGTCTCCGTCCCCCATGAAGGCTATTATCTTGAGATCGGGGTTCACCATCTTTATGCCCGTCGCAAAGGCGAGCGCCCTCCCGTGCGTCGTGTGGAGTCCATCGAAGTTCACGAAGCCGGGAACCCTCGAGCTGCATCCTATCCCGCTGACCCAGACTATCTCATCCTGGTTGAGCTTGAGGTCGTCTATCGCCCTTAGCGTGAACTGGAGCACGCTGCCTATGCCGCAACCGGGGCAGAATATCGTCGGAAGCATGTCCTTCCTCAGGTACCTGTCCCTTATCTCGTAGGCTGACCTGAAGTTCATCGCCTCTCCCCCCGCTCTATCCTCTTGACTATCTCGCCTGGCGTGTGGACCTCGCCGCCTATCTTGTCTATCAGCGTTACCTCGGCCAGTCCCTCCGCTCCTTCCTTGACGAGGTGGTAGAGCTGCCCTAAGTTCATCTCAGGAACGTATATCCTGTGAACCCTCTCAGCGAGCTTCTTTATCATGTCGAAGTCGAACGGCCAGATGGTGTCGAGCTTCAGGAGTCCGACCTTCACGCCCCTCTCCCTCAGCATCTTAACCGCCCTCATGGCCGACCTTGAGACTATGCCCGTGGCAACTATGGCCACCTCGGCGTCCTCAAGCTCGTACTCGTGGTAGGAGATTATGTCGGCTTTGTTGTCGAGTATCTTCCTGAATATGCGCTTTATGAGGCGCTCGTGTATCTCACGGTCGACGGTCTTCGGGTGCCCGGACTCGTCGTGGGTCAGCCCGGTGACGTAGGTCCTGTATCCCCTCCCGAATATCGGCATGGGCGGAACGCCGTCCCCGTCGGGGTCGCCGAAGGGCATCCTCTCCTCCTCCGGGGTGCGGGGGAGCTTCCTGTTCACAACCTTTATCTCCTCGGGCTTGGGTATGTTAACGCGCTCCCTCATGTGGGCGATCTCCGCGTCTCCAAGGACAACCACGGGCGTCCGGTACTTCTCGGCGAGGTTGAAGGCCCTGACCGTGAAGTCGAACGCCTCCTGAACCGTGGACGGGACGAGGACTATCAGCATGTGATCCCCGTGGGTCCCCCATATGGCCTGCATCATGTCCCCCTGCGCGGGCAGGGTGGGCTGGCCCGTCGAGGGGCCTCCCCTCTGCATGTTGACGACCACTATAGGTGTCTCGGTCATAACGGCGTATCCGAGGTTCTCCTGCATGAGCGAGAAGCCGGGCCCGCTCGTGGCGGTCATGGCCTTGGCCCCCGCCCAGGAGGCCCCTATTATGGCCGCTATGCTTCCTATCTCGTCTTCCATCTGTATGCTCACGCCGTCCACGAGGGGCAGGTAGAGGGCCATGGCCTCGAATATCTCGCTCGCCGGCGTTATCGGGTAACCTGCGTAGAACCTGCACCCGGCCATTATGGCGGCCCTCGCTATGGCCTCATCCCCCTGTATGAAGTCGCTGCCGCCTGTTACGAAGGGGTACCTCATCCCGAACCCTCCTCAAAGCCGACGTTGAAGGCCCTGATGTTGATTTCCTCCGTTCCCTTAGGGACCCTCCTCCTTATGGCCTCGACCGCGCTCTCCCTCTTCACTATCCCCATCTTAGCGATCAGGTAGCCGAGGGCAACCATGTTAACGGTCAGACTCGTTCCGGTGCTCTCCTCGGCGAGCCTCGTGAAGGGAGCGCCTGTGTACTCCCTGTCGGGTTTCACGAGGTCTGTGTCAACTATCAGCGTTCCATCCTTCCTCAGGCTGTCCTTGACGGTGTCGTAGCCGAGCTGGTGAAGGGCGACGAGCACGTCCGCCTCGGTAACTATGAGGTCGTATATCGGTTCCCTCGACACTATGACGTCGGCTATGCTGTGCCCTCCCCTGCTCGCGGAGCTGTAATCCTGAGTCTGAGTGACGTTGAGACCCTCTATGGCCGCGGCCTCACCGAGTATTATCCCAGCGAGGACGACGCCCTGACCGCCTATTCCCGCGAACCTCACCTGCATACCAATCACCTCACCTGCCGTAGACCTCATCTATGAGCCTGTTGAGTTCGTCCACGAACTCGGGTTTTTCCCGGTTAACGAACTCCCCGATAACGAACTTGCCCTCGAGCTCCTCGGGCTTCATGTTCCTGGCCCTCTTTATCGACACGCTGTTCTTGAGGAACCACCTGAGCATCTGGGCAGGCTCCTTCATCCTGTTCCTCCTCCCGAACTGGACCGGACACTGCGATATCACCTCGACGAGCGAGAAGCCCTTAACGGTCAGGGCCTTCTTTATGCTGTCTATCAGCTGGTAGACGTGGGCCGTCGTCCACCTCGCCACGTAGCTGGCTCCGGCGGCTGTAACGGTCTCGGCTATGTTCAGGGGGTGCTCTATGTTCCTGTACGGAGTCGTGGTGGTCTTAGCGCCGAACGGAGTGGTCGGGGCCACCTGGCCGCCTGTCATGCCGTATATGAAGTTGTTGACGAGTATAACGGTTATGTCGACGTTCCTCCTCGCGGCGTGTATCAGGTGATTCCCGCCTATTCCCGCTAAGTCTCCATCACCGCTTATGACGACCACCTTCTTGTCGGGCAGGCCGACCTTAACACCCGTGGCGAAGGCTATGGCCCTCCCGTGGGTGGTGTGGAGCGTGTCGGCGAGGAAGTAAGGTGATGCTATCCAGGCTGAGCATCCTATCCCGCTAACGACGACCATGTCCTTTGGATCTATCTTGAGGTCATCGACGGCGTTCGCGAAGGCGTTCAGAACCGTCCCCCCTCCGCAGCCGGGGCACAGCGCCGTCGGCAGGGCCTCCCTCCTGAGGTACTTGACCATGGGGTAAGTGGAGGCTATCCTATCCGCCATCACGCATTCCTCCTTATCTCCCTGAGAACCTCATCAACGGTGAGCGGGACCCCTCCGATCTTGTTAACACCGACGATCCTCATCCCGTCGAGGTAGCGCTCCACCTCGAGTATCATCTGTCCGAGGTTCATCTCTGCCACGAGGACGGAGCCCGCTCCATCCGCCACCTTCTCAAGCCTCTCCCCTGGGAATGGATGAACGGTCTTGGGAACGAAGAGACCAGCTTTTATCCCTTCCTCCCTCGCTTTAAGAACCGCGCCGAGGGAAGGTCTCGCGCTGACGCCCCAGCTCACGACGAGAACCTCAGCGTCGTCTGTGAAGAACTCGTCGTACCTCTCGTAGACCTCCCTGTTCTGCTCTATCTTTCTGTGTATCCTCCTCACGAGCTTCCTGTGAACCTCGGGTGTGTAGACGTCCCTGAGGCCGTCCTCCTTGTGGGTCGAGCCCGTGACGTGCGTGAAGTAGCCGTGTCCGAACAGAGGCATGGGCGGAACGCCGTCGCCGTGAGGGTCTCCGAACGGAAGCTTTGCCTCTTCCTCGGTCTTCGGTAGCTTCCTGTAGGCGACCTCAACCTCCTCGGGATCAGGTATCCTTATCTGCTCCCTCGTGTGCCCGAGCACACCGTCGAAGAGCACCACGACGGGGGTCCTCAGCCTCTCGGATATGTTGAACGCTCTGACGGTCTCCCAGAAGGCGTCCTCAACGCTCGTGGGGGAAACTGCCACCATTGGATGGTCCCCGTGCGTTCCCCACCTCGCCTGGAAGAAATCCCCCTGGGCTCCCTTCGTTGCCTGACCCGTGGATGGGCCGCTCCTCTGGACGTCAACGAGGACGAGGGGGGTCTCGGTCAT
>JAADEC010000009.1 GCA_013153595.1 Thermococci archaeon
CCGACGTACAGCATCGGAACGCTCCTATCCGCGCAGTTCTACTACCACATGAAGCGCGATCTGAACGTGGAGGATCTGATACGGGAGGGCAAATTCGACCCGATAAAGGAGTGGCTCCGCGAGAGGGTGCACCGCTGGGGAAGCATCTACCCGCCGAAGGAGCTCCTGAAAAAGGCCATAGGCGAGGAGCTCGATCCGGGGTACTTCGTAAGATGGGTGAAGGAGAGGTATCTGTGAGCTTCATTTTTTTTCTCTGTTGTTTTTCCAACATTCGTTCCAGTTCTTCCATGCTGTGGTAGCTCCTTTTTGGAACCCGATATTGTTTCAAGGGCTTTAAATTTCCTGTAACAGCATCTAAGATTATTCTTGGGTGTATCTGCATTTCGTCTCACCTCCCTCAGGTTTTTGTGATAAACTGTGCATAACCCATATTTAAGCATTTCTGTTTACCTTCTTAATGAGAATTTAATAATATTGTTGTCTGTCTTGGCCTTCTGGAAGAGCAACTAAGTCCTCCTTCGTCAGCTGAGGATAACTCCCAAGTATGTCCTCAAAGCTCCTAATGGCTTTTCACTGTATCTGCTCCGTTGGATCCTTTGTGGGTTTCCCGCACTTAGGAGAATCATTGTCCCTATGCCTCAGTACTCACCAGTTCGCTCAGATCCTCAAGCAGTTTCTCGAACCTCTTAACCTTCTCGTTTTCCCACTCTTCCCTGAAGTCATCTCTAAGAATGTAAACCCCGTCCAGCTCCTCCTCGGCTATTATACGGTTCCTGCTCTTCCGTCCTTTCTCCATGCTGAAGTCGCCGTCGTTGTCCATCGTCGCGAGGTATATCCTGACGTGTTTGGTTGTTTCGAACTGGGACATCTTCAGCTTCCAGTAGCACGCCTGCGCTATCCTCTCCCTCAGGCTGGTCTTGCAGGAGATTATGGCGAGCACCTTTGACTCGGAGGGAGGCCTTCTGCAGATGGCCACGACGATGTCGGTGTCCGGGAGTATAGAACCCCCGTTGTAGGGGATGGACAGCTTCTTCAGGAGGACCTTGTCTCTCCTCAGCTCCTTCTCCGATAGCACGCAGAGGCCCTGAAACGCTGGATGATCACGTTTCTGCCGTTTTATTCTCTCTGCGTATCCCTTTAGGGAGCTGAGGACGAGCCTCTGAAATCTGTTGCCGATGAAGGCGTGCCACGACTGCTCCGGATCCTTTACCTTGGGTCTGACGATTCTGATGGTCTTAATGTACTCCTCTTTCATATCCTTCATCCTCTTGAACGCCTCTGTCAGGGTTATCTCTCCTCTCTCCAGCTCTTTTTCTATGGTAGCGAACTTCTCCATTACGTCTTTATCCTTCTGGGGTTTCTTTGAAGCCTCCGGCATTTCCATCCCCTTCCTCAGGCCTTCCTCAGGAACAGAATGAACTCGTGAGGGTAAACCTTCACGTGTCCGTTTTTAGCCGACGTGAACTTTCCGGTCTTTGGATCCCTCGTCGTGGGCAGGTTCTTGCCCGGAATCGGCCTCTTAACGACCCTCTCGAGCGAGTACCCCATGTCGGTGAACATCTCGGCGAAGACCTCGGCGTTCTTTATCTCAACGCCTTTGAGCTTCGTGTTCCCTATCACTATCGCCACGACACCGCCCGTCTTCAGCACCCTGTCCATCTCCTCGAAGCTCAGTTGCATGTCCGCGAAGTAGGTTCTGACGGCTCTTGCGAGCCTTTTGTCCTTCCTGTCGAGTTTAGCCGCTATCCTCTCGGCCGTGCCGCTCCTTATCTCCACGTCCTTCGGCTTCGCCGAGGCGCTGCCTATGAAGTGCTTCTTCAGCTCTCTCAGCTCCTTCGTCTGCTCCAGCCACACAACGCTGAGCTTGTGGACATCTATGTACTCGTAGGAGGTCACGTAGGGCGGGGAGAACAGTATGAGGTCAACCTCATCGCTCACGACGGATGAGAGCTCTCTGGTGTCGGCCTTGTAGACCTTCACCCACGTTTCCGACCCTTCAAGCCTCTCCCATAGCTGATCGTTCTTCTTCCTCATCCTTTCAACCTGACGGGTGAACGTCGGTATAACCTCAGGCACCTTCTTCTTAAAGTTCCTCGTCGGCTTGACGCTCTTCATCAGCCACCATGAGCAGTTCTTCTGTATGTTGGAGAACGCAACGAGCAGAAAATCCCTGAAACTCTCGTCTTCGACCTCATTTATTAGCGTGAAGAGCCTGCGCATGTCCTCAAGCTGTCTCTCGGGGATCCACGCAGAGAGGACTTCGAGCGCCTTTTCAGGGAGCTGATATGGGGGTACCTTATTGAAGCCGAATATGGGGCTCAGCTTCTGTGAGAACCTCTCCCACTGCCTCTTGAGGCTTCTCGGCTCGATGGGATTCGTCTTGACCTTCGAAACGTAGTAGGCAACTGGGTTCAGGTCCACACCAATGGCGTTCCTTCCCGTGAGTCTGGCCTCAAGAAGGGCGGTTCCAGAGCCGCAGAATGGATCGAGAACGACCTCACCTTTCCCTGAGTACTCCTCAATTATCCTCCTGGCGAGCTGGGGGATGAACTTCGCGGGGTAGCGGTGGATGTCGTGGGTCAGGTACTTGGTGTCCGCCCCCTCGAACGCCCATGAGGTGTCGAGCTCCAGCTCCTCAAAATCGAACACGGGATCAGCTTCTGACATGTTAACCTCCTCCAGGTTTCGGCGGTGATGAACGCTAATCGATGCCGTCGAGTCTCTTCCAGATAGTCAGGGGGTGATAAATAAGGTTTGTGCTGCTCTAAGTTTTGGCCGTCAGCTCCCTCCCCTCATCCCTCCGCACCCAGCCACGCCACCGGTTCGACCTCTATGGCAACGACCCCGTACTTCCTTTCCTTCTCCTCGGAGTAGAACCGCCTGTAAACCCTGACCCCCTCATCCACGCTTTCGACACCAGGCAGGACGTTATCCAGCCCCTCCCTCTCAAGCATCTCCCTGAAGGATGGATAAACGCGGACGTCCTTGACGACGCACACGAGCCTGTTCTCGAAGACTATCTCATCGCCCGGCCTGATCCCCTGCCTCTTCTCATCGTACAGCCTTCCCTCTATCCTCTTCCTTCCTTCGGCTATCGCCTTCAGGTACTCCTCCTGAAGTCCCATCCTCCACCTCATCCTCTCACCTCACGTCACATGTCGCACGTCACAGCAGAGCCCTCACGATCGACGGACTCACCTTTATGAGTTTCGCCAGCACGCTCGGTTTTCTGATCAGAGCCTTAAACGTCTTAACGTGGTCGTCGAAGTCTGCCTGCTCTTCTATCGTCTTTATGACATCCTCACTCGACAGAACTCTGAACAGCTTTTCGATCTCCTCCTGGTTCACCTTCCTGAACGCCTTCTTGAGCCTCAGCCCCAGTGATATCTGCTTTCTGATGTCCCTGCAGGCCCTCCAGTACTTGCTCAGATCTTCCGAGTCGATGGCCATCTTGAGCGCGTGAGCGCATATCATGCCGTACGCTATCCCGCCCCCAGTCGTCGGCTTTATCTGAAGCGCGGCGTCTCCGATCAGGGCCACGTTCTCCCGCACCCACGGCCTCCTCCAGCCCAGCGCCACCGAGCCTGCCTTGACCTCGACCGCCTTCAGCGGGGACAGTCCCCTGATCTCCAGGAACCTCCTGAAGCTCTCCAGATCGCCGAAGGTTCCCACCCTCGCGAGTCCATCGTTCACTGGAGCCACCCACATGAAGAACTCGTCGTTTACCTCCTTGTTGACCCACACCTCGACCTTCCTCCTGTCGAAGTCCCCGACGACCTCGAGCTCGTAGCCCTTCAGGATCTCGGCCTCTGTGCTGGCCTTGATGGCCCTCGCCACGCTGCTCGCCAGTCCGTCGGCGCCCACGTAGTACCGCGCCTCAACCTCGAACTCCTCGTTCAGATGCTGGAGAACTGCCCTTCCCCTCCTGAAGCCCACGAACTTGGTCATCATCATGTAGTCGGCTCCCCTCCGCACGGCCCTCATCGCAAGCTCCTTTTCGAGGGTCTTCCTGTCCACGACGTAGGCCTGGGCATCGTCCCTCCACACCTCAAAGCCGCCATCCCTCGACAGGAATCTGGCCCCGTTGAGCTGGTTTAGAACCGCCCTGGCGGGGAGTTTGAGCTTCCTGTAGCTCTCGGCTCCTATTATCCCTGTGCAGGCCTTTCCACCGAACGAGCCTTTCCTCTCAACGACGGCCACGTCGTGATCTCCGGATAGAAGGTAAGCGAGGTAGTTGCCAACGGGCCCTCCCCCCACTATCAGGACGTCGTACATTTTCACCACGTGATGTTCTTACGCGTTCAGCCTAAAAACTTAAGCTAAGGCTAAGCCACGCCGGGCGGTGGACTTTTAAGCACCTCCCTCCCAAGACGGGTTAGGTGGGGTGGGGTTCTATTCTGATACTGGGAATAGACGTCATAAGCCAGGACCCGAAGAAGTTCGCGGTGGTCAGCTGGTTCAACGGGAGGATCGAGAAGAAGGGGGAGTTCACACTCTACAGGCTTCTCAGGTTCATAAGGGCGAAGCACCCCGCCATAGTCTCCATCGACAGCGTCACCGAGCTCGAGCCCCATCTGAGAAGGTTCCTCAGGGCTCTCCCACCCGGGACGAAGCTGGTTCAGGTCACAGGGAGGCCCGGTGAGCAGAGGAGCCTCCAGAGCCTTGCGAGAGAGTACGGGATAAGAACGGGCGATCGGTTTGACCCCTACGAGGAGGCCAAGCTCTCGGCTCTGCTCGCGAGCAGGGGGGTTGGGTACGAGGTTTTAGCGTTCGAGGATGAGACCATAGTGAAGGTCGTGCGCGGCAGGAGCCAGGGGAAGGGGGGCTGGAGCCAGGACCGCTACCGCAAGAGGGTTCACAACCTGGTCAGGGATAGGGTGAGGGCGATAGAGGAGAAGCTGAGAAAGGCCGACGTTCCCTTTGATCTTGCCGTGGAGGAGCGGGACTACGGTCTGGCGAGGGGGGAGTTCCACGTCTACGCAAAGAGGGAGGAGCTTGCGGGGCTCGTGAGGCCGTCCCGAGGGGGGGACGTGGAGGTCAGGATAACCCCGGTGGAAAGAAAGACCCTCGGATTCGCTCCACTTAAAGGTGAGACCGCCGTCAGAGAGCGGAGGAGCATAATAGTGGGCATTGATCCGGGTATAACCGTCGGTATAGCGGCCGTGGATCTGAACGGAAACGTCGTGGCTGTACACAGCGAGAGGAACATGCCCGTTGGAGAGGTCTTCAGGTTCATAAGCGAGCTGGGTCATCCCGTCATAGTGGCCACGGACGTCAGTCCACCCCCTGGTTTCGTCGTTAAGATAGCGCGCTCCTTCAAGGCGAACCTGTTCACGCCGAGGGAGGACATAAAGGTCGAGGAGAAGAAGGAGATCCTCAGGAGTCTGGACTTCAAGGTTGACGACGACCACCAGCGCGATGCCTTGGCGGCGGCCTACAAGGCCTACCTGAAGGTGAAGCCGAAGCTCGAACACGTCGATGCCAAGGTGAAGGAGGCCGGACTTGAGGGTGAGGCCGATGAGATAAAGGCGCTCGTCATACAGGGCTACAACCTCGGCGAGGCCATGCAGCGTGTGGCGCTGCGCAGGAGGAAACCGCAGGAGCAGGGCGGAGAGAGCGAAGAGGAGCGCGTGAAGACCCAGCCGGACCTCGATCCGTACATAAGGAGAATACGCAAGCTCGAAGAGCAGGTGGAGTCCCTTGAACGGGAGAACAGGGAGCTGAGGAACATCGTAAAGGAGCAGCGGAGAACCATAGAACGGCTCGAGAGGAGAATAGCAGACTACGATGAGGAGGTTCGAAGGAAGATCCTGAGGGAGAGGGAGCTGGAAGCGAAGGTCAAGCGCATAGAGCTTCTTGAGAAGCAGCTCAGGGAGGCCAAGGCAATAATAGAGCGCCTCAGCAGGGATCTGGTGAAGGTCAAGCGCATGAACGTCGTTGAGATGAGGGGCTCTGCCGTTCCCCTGAAGGTTCTTCGGGTTCTGAGCTGGCGGGAGCTTGAGAGGCTGGAGAGGGAGGTCGGGATACGGAGGGGGGATGTCCTTTTTGTCGTCAATCCCGCGGGCGCTGGAAGGGCCATAGGTGAGGAGCTCGTCGAGAAGGGAATAAGGGCTTTGATAACCGAAAAACCCCTTCCCGAACCGGTTAAGGAGGTTCTGCGCGAGGCTCACGTTCCGTTCTTCACGGGTGAGGAGCTCGACGTCAAGCGTGTTGATGAGTTCGCGGTTCTCGAGAGAGAGACGCTTGAGCGGGCCGTTGAAGAACTCCTCAGAAAGTGGGATGAGGAGGACAGGGAGCGGGAGGCTGAAAGGTTCCTCAGGCTCGTCGAGGAGTACAGGATACGGCGCATCAAGGAGCTGAAGAGGAAGGCAGAGGAGGAGAGCGGACGGTCGAGGAATAAAACCAAAGGGAGCTGAGGAGTAGAGAGGATCACCTCACCTTCAGCCTTGGAGGGTACTTGTTGACCATCTCTGAGGGGGATAGAGGGCACCACAGTCCGGCTTTTGTGTGGTTTCCTGGCGCTGATGTGAGGTTCTCCCTGGGTGATATGGGTATGAAGTCGTTGCAGCAGGCTCCCGGCTTGCACAGACTGATGTAGTATCCCCTAACGTGCCACCCTGACTTCGCCGTGAAGTGAAGTATGAGCATCAGGTCGTGGCCATCGGGTATGTTGACGTGGAACTTCCAGTCGCGAGCGTACGAGTCGATCCATCCCTTTATGTCCTTCCTGACCGCCATCTCAAGGTAGCTCTCCACGTTCCCGTCGTACGCCTCAACTATTACGTACGCCGTAACCTTCGTCCCCGAGCTGACCTCAGTGACCCGTCTATCGTTCACAAGCCATCCCCAGTCGAGGATCTTAAGCTTTCCCCTGCTCGAGGACCTCACCTGATGGCTCCCTCCAGGGCAGCTGCCAGGACCGGGACCCGCACCTGGCATGGAACGGTTTGAGGGCCCGGAGGCCACCATGTACCCTATGGAGCCGCTGGACAGATGGGAACTCACGCCTGTCCTTTTACTCGCGAGGATGCCGTGCCTCAGATTCATGATCCTGACGAGACCGAACCACCGGAGGGGAGATGAGAGCTCCATCCTCATGGTGACGTTCAGGGTAGGGTTGCTGAACAGCCTGCTTATCAAACCGGCGGTGTCGTTGGTTGGCACGCTGAACCTTATCACAAGGGTTTGCTTCCGTGCGCCGGCAGGAGCGTTCTTGGTACGGTTGTTTTACCGATCTCAGTACCGTTGCTGAACATGGAGCATGATATGGAGCTGATCCTGATGTCCCTGCCGGTTGGGTTATGGAGGACTGTGCGTAGGGTCATCTCAACTCCCGTCGCGTTTGAGTTCACGTTTATGTACGTCAGGTTCACGTTCCCCACTTCTGGAGCACCCTTCGGAGCCCGTACGTATCCATAGGCGAATCCAGT
>JAADEC010000019.1 GCA_013153595.1 Thermococci archaeon
CAACTTCGCGACGATGCCGAGGATGGAGGGCCCAACGAAGCCACTCGTTATTATGAAGAACATCATCTGCATTCCCGTGGAAGCCTTCCTCTCCTGTTTTATCCTGAGGATCTCCCTTACATCGTTCGCAACGTAAACGAGCACGTCGCTCATTGGGGCGCCCCTCTCTAAGGCCTCGATTATTATCATCATCGACCTGTAGATAACGGGGGATTTTCTGTTCCTAAGGGCGAATAGCCTCAGGGCATCGACCGTCGGTCTGCCCTTCTTTATCTCGCTCACGGTTCTCTTGAACTCCTCAGTTAGGGCCCCGAAGTCCGCCGTCGTTAAATCCTCAAGGGCCTCGGAGAAGGAGATACCTGCTTTAAGTGAGCTCGCGAGGTAGAAGAACGCATCAGGAAGGTTTTTCTCCATGTTCTCCAGCCTGCGCGATATCATCCAGTAGGGGTACAGGTACGACAGACCGGCGGATACTGCCACCAGCGCCACGAGGGAGTAGGTAACCGAGAACGTAAGTATGTACACAAGCAGGAAGAACACCACACCCGAGAGGATTGAGAGGAGTATGTACTCGGGGGCCGAGAACTTTATGCCCGCGGAGTAGAGCATAACCTCGTACTTCTTCAACACGTTTGCAGGAATCACGCGCTCTATCAGTCCAACGAGTGCTGACGTGCCCTTTCCTCTCTTCCTTGCCAAAGTCCTCACCTCGGTTCTCCACGTTTTATCATCACTATTATTATCAGCGATATCATCGGAAATCCAAGCAGCAGTATGGCAGCAAGGCCAGCGGGAGTTATGGCCAGTCCCCCGGACCCGGCCGAGGCGAAAGCAGAGCCCGCGAGGATGGCGACCACGAACATGGTCGGCATGACCACGGTCAGGAACATGTAGACGAAGGATATACCGTTGACCTTCTGGACGTACTCAACCAGCTTCATACGGTACTCAAAGGCGAAATCAGCGGCCATGTCGTACAGTATGTCGGCGAGGTTCCCACCGAACTTTATGGCCCTGAGGATCTGCTTCACGACCCTGGTAACGTTCTCTGACTCCATCTTCTTGTCAAACCTCATGAGTGCATCCTCGAACGAGGCACCGCTCCTCATGTCCCTTACCATGAGCTCGAACTCCTCCGAGGCCACACCATAGTCGGAATTGGCAACCGAAACCATGGCTTCTGCTATACCAACACCCGCGCTCAGGAGGGCTGCGAGGTGCCTGAGGACGTACGGAAGGGCCTTCTCAACCTCGGAGACGCGCCTCCTCCAGACCATCCTCGGATAAACCCGGAGGTACATGAAACCTGCCAGAAATCCGAATATGCCGACGAGTATGGACGTGATGATGTCGAGGCCCATGAGGATGGACGCCACAAATGAGAACACAGACAGGAATATCCCCGCCACCAGCATCATCGCCACGTACATCTCCTTGGACATCCGAATGTTGGCGCGGTATAGATCGTACTCAAGGCCCTTGAGGGATCTGGTCATTGACTCGACGGGACCCCTGAAGTGGTTTAGGAAGGCTTCGGCAAGTCTCTGCGAGAAGGGCTTGCTTATCTCCTCCCTGCGAGCTTCAAGAAGCCTCTCCAGTTCTTCCTCCTCTCTGGATGGAGCCTCCCGCTCTTCCTCCCTCTGTATCTCCCTGAGTATCTTAAGCCGCTCCTGAATGGGTCTCCTCCTTGGAATCCTCTTCGGAACCTCGGCTACCTCAACGGTCTTTCCACCAAGCTTCTCAAGGAACCTCACGAAGGCATCGGCCAGACTCATCAGCTTCACCACCAATGCCAAACCGCTCAGGAGAACTCCCGTATTCTTGTACTAACCTCGGGCGTCCCTTCACGTTCAATTCTGGAAAGCAGGGCCTCCTCATCGATGTAGAACATCTTTATGTAGTGGGACACGTCCTTTATGCTCCTTATTCCGCGCTCCATCATCCACTCGAGTATGATCTTCCGCTTCTCCTTCTCCAGATCAAGCTCGGTCATGCTTATACCCGTGTGTCTTGCGAGTTCGTTCATAAACCTGCTCGGAACCTCTGTAGACACGAGTTCGTCCTTTATCGGATCGTACTTGTACAGCTTGTTGAGCTGAATGCTCTCCCCCTCCATACCCGACACTTCGGCTATCTCCGTCACCCTCCTGAAAGTGCCCCTCTTCCTGCTGTGGTACTTGACCTGCATTATGATTATGTCCAGGGCGGGTATCATTATACGCGGCACCTCCATGGGCGGGCTCTCAAGCCTGACTATCGTCTCTCTCGCACTGTTGGAGTGGATGGTGCTCATACAGCCGTCGTGTCCTGTGTTCATTGCCGTGAACATCGTGCGCGCCTCGGGCCCACGGACCTCACCGACGACTATCCTGTCGGGACGCATACGGAGAGTGTTCCTCACGAGGTCATCCATCGTAACCTCTCCCTTCCCCTCGAGGTTGGGAGGCCGGGTCTCAAGCCGTATCCAGTGCTCAACGGGCAACTGCAGCTCGGCGGTGTCCTCTATGCTTATCACCCTCTCGGAAGGAGGTATGAACATGGCGAGGGAGTTCAGCGTCGTTGTCTTGCCAGAACCCGTTCCACCCGCCACCAGTATGTTCGCGGGCTTGACGCCCAGACCATCAACGAGTATCCAGAGGAACGCGGCAACGTCACTGCTGAGGGTTCCGTACTTGATGAGATCGACTATCGTCAGCGGGTCTTTCTTGAACTTTCTTATAGTCAGGGTTGGACCGTCTAAACTTATCGGAGGTATCGTGGCGTTAACACGACTTCCGTCAGGCAGACGGGCATCCAGGAGTGGGCTCTGCTGGTCTATACGCCTGCCAACCTCCCTGGCTATCCTCTCGATTATGTTCAGTATCTCCCTGTCATCCTTAAAGACTATGTTGGTCTTGCACATGTAGAACCTTCTGTGCCAGACGTAAACGGGCTTTCCCGTTCCTATGACCATTATCTCCTCGAGGTTGTCGTCCCTGACGAGGGGATCGAGGACGCTGTAACCTATCATGTTCTGGACTATTATCTCGGTCAGCGTCTCTATCATGCCCTCGGAGAAGTTGGGGGCCTCACTCCTTATCATCTTCTTGACTTCCCGCATGAATATCCTTCTTCTCTCCTCGTAGCTCGGTATCTCTGTGGGGTCTATCATTATCTCCGTTATGGCGCGTTCCCTGACCCTCTCCAGAAGCTGTTTCTCTTCCTTTGAAAGCTTTGGAAGCCTTATCTCATAAACGGGAACAGGTTCTCCCTTTATCTTGAGGATCCTGACGTTGCCGTATGCATCAAGAACCTTTGCCCTTCCTGCGTACGAGAACTCCTGCGTTGGAAACACGGATAGGACGCTTTCAAAGTTCTTCTCCTCCTTCTCAAGTATGTCCCCGAGCATGGTGGCCCCGCTTGGAACATCCTTTATTATCCCGGGGATCCTGTCACCGCCCTTCTTAGCCGCCTTCCGTTCGGGTTCACGTTCAGGAGATCCAGAGCGCGATTCCGAGCGGGATCCCGATGATCCCCCGAGTATTGACTCGAGGGCACCTGCCCCGGTTCCTGTGCCCAGTCCAAGCACGTCACCCGTTTTTCCTGTTTCCTCGGGCTCGTTCCTCCGGCTTTCGCTTCTTTCATCCTTCCTGCGTACCAGGGAGGGTTTTGCGGACCGAATCGATTTTATCATATCCCCTATGCTGGACTTCTCGCCCGTTCCTCCAGCCTTCTCTCTCCCGCCTGCACCCGTAGCCTCATCTTCACCCTCGTCTCCTGCCTCCTCACCACCACCGAGTATGTTGCCCAGCAGGGAGGTGGTGCCACCAACGAGCTTGCCCAAGGCAGCGGGTCCCTTCTCCTTGTCCCTGCTCTCTGATTTTTTCATAACGTCCTCAAGGGGCTCACTACCCCCCGTCAGTATCTCATCTATCCACGATAACCCCTCTTTCTTGTCCTTTTTATTCTTAGAAGTTTCCTTTATCATTTTCCCACCACTCCACATCCGACCTCGCGATGAGCCTGACCGTTATCCGACGATATCTCCTCGTGCTGTTCATGTTATTTAACCGTTTATTTAACCGTTCGATTCTTAACCTGCCTCACACTCACCCGCTACCCTTCCGCACCCACCTGACCTTGTACTCTATCGTAAAGCTCCTTGCCTCCCCGTCCATGTACACGATCCACACGGGGAAGTCGAGCGGTTTGAGCGAAGGAAACTTGAGCTGCGGTTTTGTGATCTTAACACCCGAGATCAGGGTGTTCGTCATGTTGAACAGACCGTTCTCTGGATGCTTGGGGAGCTGCACTTCAGGACCCTTCGGACCCGCGATGTTCCTGTAGTTCAGTATGAAGCTGACGTAAGAGGTGTAGTTCATGTTCGGAGCCGGCGTGTAACCGTACTGGGTTGCGTTCATGAACACGACCGGCACGGAGACCGCAAAGAACAGCGGAAACTGACCGCTCTCATCAGGAACGTTGGTTAGATTAAACCTGACCACGCCCGAGTACTTAAGCATCTTAACGTAGCCGCCGTCGGTTGCCATTACGTAGTTGAAGTTTATGAACTCGGGTGCGTTAAGCAGCTGTGGATATGCAACCCCGCACACTGGAAGGGAGATGTCTTGGTACTCCCGTATTTTACCGCTAACGAACGTTGCGTTTATGTAACGCAGGTAATCCAGTCCGTCCTGTCCCTTGCACAGATCGGTGTAGGCCTTCAGCTGGACGGGATAGGGGTAGTAGCGGGTTATCGAAAACGTCACGTTGACGACTTCATAGGGGAATATCCAGAAGCCAACCCGGTAGTTCAGGGTGTTGGTCCGAAGGTTTCTCGGGAGGACATGAACCACTGAGGTTCCGTTGAGTATCGCGTGCATGTTCTCGGAGCCGTTGAACCTGTGAACGATGAAGTCGTACCTCGGGTTGACGACGACGAACTTGGGATAGGGCGCCAAGTTCACGAGGGTCACGTTTATCGAGAACGTCACCTCACCCCGGAGTCCCATGTTGTTGTAACCGCTCCCGGGCAGGTTGTATGAATCGGCCGATCCCACCGACGCGAGTCCAAACAGCACTACCACTGAAATCAAAAAAACGAAAGAGCGCCTCATTCACATCACCCCGAGGTAGGCACGACCTCTCCTATGTAGATCGAGTTCTGGTACGTGAGTATCTTTGGAACCATAACCGACGGAACCTCGATTATAACGAGGAACGGCTGGTTGGAGGGTATGTCCTGAATCTGCAGCTGCTTCTCGTATTCGAGCAGTTTAGTTCCATAGTTCTTGAGCTGTGCTACGGCCTGCTCCGATCCCTGGATCTTCCCCGCGGCTATGGCCTTCAGTATCTCATCGAGGTTGACCGTGTACGCGTACGAGGCTGAGGATGACTGGGTGTAGCTCTCCTTTGCTCCCTTTGAGGCGGACGCACTCTGACCGCTCGATATTGATGCTCCTCCCGCATTTGACGTGCTCTGCTGGGAGCTCGAAGCCTGACTTGAGGTGCCCGAGGAGCTGGACGAGCTCTGGCTCTGCCTCTCGTTGGCGTTTATCTGAGCAACCGACGAAGGCAGGAGTATCATCTTCAAGTAACCCATGTTGGATATCTCAACGTACTTCGTGCCGTTCTTGGCGAACACCATTATCTGCGATCCAGGGTTGGGGAATCCACCAACTATCTGGGCTCTATCCACAAGGAGGGCTATCTGAACCATGATCACCTTGCTCACGGTGTACTGGGCGAGTACGTTCGGATCGGAGATGGAGGCCAGATACGACTTGGCGCCCTCCTTCGTGTATATCTTCTGTATCGATCCGCGCTGGATCGTTACGTAGTTGCCGGGGAGCATGTCTATCTCGTAGTTAAAGTACTCGTGCCACAGCTGAACGATGTACGGGGTGGGGTCTATGGATTTAACCTCATCAACAGTGGTGGAGTTCATAACCTGCGAGATCAGCCTCTTCTTAACGCTGAGAACCTTCTCCTTTACGGGAGCTGGCAGAGAACGCGATAGGAGAACCTGAAAGGCCTGGTCTATCTGTATGAGCTTTGCCTGCTTGGCTTCAGCGAGCAGCTTGGCCTGTTCCTTCTCCTGCTGCTCTTTGAGTTGCTGCTGGTACTTTGCCCAGACCTTCTGGTAAGCGGCTTTTACGTTTATCGAATTGACCTGCTTGACGCTCTTGGCTATCTCAACCTCATGGATGAGCCAGGTGCGGTTTGCCTTCCCGTAGCTCGTGTTCATTATGGGGCCCTTAAAGTACTCATTTATCTCGGCTATCTTCTTAGCCTTGGCGTTTTTTAACTCCCTCGCAGCCCTACTGGAGTAATAACTGTAAGCAACGAAGGATACAGCGAGAATTATGATTATTAAAACCACGGCCCCTGCTATTATCCTCCTCCTTCTCTCACGATCGCGTATGGAACCTATCCTCCGTGAGCGCGGCCGTCTTGGGGGTTTAGAGCTGGGAGCCGGAACCGTAGGGGCCTCTGTCTCACTGACACTCGTCTTACCGAGCTCTCTCAGGCGACGTATCTTTGCCTCTATATCCTCAGACACTGCAAACACCACCGGCGCAACTATTCTGAAGTCAGTAAAGTTAATTCCCCAAGCTTTATTTAGATTTCGGTGCTCTTCATAGACGGGAGAGAACATGAAGCAGAAAAAAGCGTGGGCAATGGTCAAGAACGTGATAGAAGAAGCCGACATCGTAATCGAGGTCATCGACGCACGCGATCCTGAGGGAACCAGAAACAGAAAAATCGAGAACATCGTGAAACAGCAGGGAAAGGACATGATAATCGCCATGAACAAGGCCGACCTCGTTCCTGACAGCTGGATAAGCGAGTACAAGAGAAGAAGCGACGTTCCTGTGGTTCCCATCTCCGCCCGCAACAGGAAAGGGACCGGAATCCTCAGACGAGAGATAAAAAGAATGGCCAGGAGAGTATTGCGTGAGCAGGAGAAGGAGAGGGTGAAGATCGCCCTCATAGGCTACCCCAACGTCGGCAAGAGCACGATAATCAACACTTTGAAGGGGAAGAGGGCAGTCGGAACCGCCCCGATACCGGGCTACACCAGGGGAAAGCAGCTGATAAGGCTCAGCAAGAGGCTCTGGCTTTTGGATTCTCCTGGAGTTGTCCCGATAGACGACTTCGATGAGCTGGTCATTAAAGGAGGGTTTCCGGCGGACAAGATTGAGGAACCCGTCAAGCCAGCCTTGAAGCTAATCTCCAGAATCCTCGAGACGAGGAAGGAA
>JAADEC010000006.1 GCA_013153595.1 Thermococci archaeon
CTACGAGAAGTGGCATCTCCAGATCTTTGACAACATAGCCAAGAGCGAGAGCACCCACGTCAACGCGGTCAGAACACTGCTCCAGAAGTACGGCCTTCCAGATCCCACCGCCGATGAACCCGTGGGGGTGTTCCAGAATCCGGACCTTCAGGCTCTCTACAACCAGCTCATTGAGATGGGGAGCCAGAACGTCACCGCGGCCCTGAAGGTCGGCGCGCTGATAGAGGAGACCGACATCATCGACCTTCAGGAGAGGATAGACCAGACCAACAAGGTCGACATAATCACGACCTATGAGAACCTGATGAAGGGTTCAAGGAACCACCTGCGCTCCTTCGTCAGCCAGCTCGAGAAGTACGGCATAACCTACGAGCCCCAGCTCCTAAGCAAGGACCTCTACGAGTCGATAGTTGGAACCGAGCTGGAGACCGGCGGAAACGGAGGAAACGGTGGGAACAGCAACAGCAGCGGCAACAGCAACGGCAACGGAAAGGGCCGCTGACTTTGAACGAGCCTTAACTTTCTCTTCTCAGTTTTTTATCCACCTTTAACATTTCCGTCCACTGCCTTCCCGGCCAGTAGATCTGCCCGCATCTCTCACAGACGTAGAACTCCTCGTAGCGCTCGTAAACGCACTCCGGAACTTTTCCCCTTACGGCCTCTTTGGGAGCGATCCTTATTGGTCCGTTGCACTTGGGACAGCGCGCTTTAGAGGGAAGCAGCCTCCCGAACCGCACACCGAGCTCCTTCAGCTCCTCAACCTGCCCCTCGAGGGAGTTGGACTTCAAAAGGAAGACCTCAACACCGAGTCTCCCCGCCCTCCCTGCCAGGCCTGAGTCTCTGGTCAGTATGACCCTGCCCTCCTGAGAGGCAACGCGGATTATCTCATCGTCGTCCTCCACCCCGTACAGCGTGTCGTAGCCGTAGAGCCTCAGCCACCTCGCCAGCCTGCCGAGCATCATGTCGGCGATGAACCTCATCCTCATCGAAGGGGATTGTCGGGGGCGCCTTAAAGCAGTTCCCATGGCCGGGCCCGGAAAGTGAGCGGGCGTCCCGCCTGAGACGACACCCATCCCGCACGATTAAACCCGTAGCTTCAAACCCGCAACCTTCCGTAGAGCCCGATCGCCACCATCGAGGTCGTCTCCGTGTTTGGATCGCCGACAGGGATTATCCTTCCGTCTCTGACTCTGTAACCCGTCACAATCCCGCCGTCCTTTGACTGGAGCTCTGTCAGCACCTCAGAGCACCTGACGTAGATTCCCCTCCCCGACTCAGGCTCCCCGAGGGCGCGGTAGAGGTAGATGAAGAGGGCGCACTTGTAGGACTGGTAAACCCCTGAGAAGGCTTTGTCCCTGAAACCGCTGCCGTCCCACATTGAGAGCAGGCGGGAGTAGAGGCGAAGGGCATCGTTCCTCTTTCCGCGGAGGAGGTCGCTCAGGGCACCGTAAACAACCAGATCCGCGTAGGAGCGCCAGTCGCGCATAACGCACGAGCGGTTGGCCAGTTCGAGCTTCAGCGTAAAGGTCGCGTTGAACTTCTTGGAGTAGACGCCGCCGAGCGTCTTAACCTCCGGGCAGAAGAAGCCGTCGAGCGGTCTGCCGAGGAGCGGATCGACCACGCCGTTAAAGGCGACGCCGTAGGCCGCAAGCGAGCGGCTCACGTTCCTCCAGAGGGGAGAGCCGAGGAGCTTCAGCGCTTTAGCGGCGAGGATGTTGTCGTTGGCGAGCCATATCGTCTCGTTGTCGGGGTAGGAGTTGACGGAAGCCCGCAGGAGACCGGCGCTGGGGACGTACTGCGATTCGAGGAACTCCCTCAGTGCGGCGGCTTTTGGAGCTGGAGCGCTGACCGGGGGCTCGGCGAGGGGAAGCGACGTCAGTAGGATGAACAGGAGCGCGAGGAGTGCGGGTCTCTTTGGGGACATCAGGGGAAGTTGGCGGAAGGGGATAAATGCTTTGCGTCGGCCGGGGGCCCGGAAATGTGAGGAAGGGCCTCACGGGGACAGCCTCGTCGAGAGTATGCGCGATTTCTTGGTCGACGCGTCTATGGCCTTCATAACGGTAGTCCTTATCTTCCCCTCCTCAAGCTCGAACACTCCATCTATCGTCGTCCCTCCCGGCGTTATCACCATGTCCCTTATCTCGGCCGGATGCTCGCTGCTCTCGAGGAGGAGTTTCGCGGTTCCGAGGAGGGTCTGAGCCGCCGCTATTCTGGCCATGTCCCTCGGCAGGCCCACCTTCAGACCGCCGTATATCATGGACTCGAGGAAGACCGAGACGTAGGCCGGCCCGGATCCGCTCAGGCCCGTTATGGCATCCATGTGCTCTTCCTCCACGCGTAGGCATCTGCCGAAGGCCGAAAAGAGCCCCTCAACGATCTTTACATCCTCCTCGCTCAGCCCGTCGACGGCGTAGGCTGTGAACGACTCCTTGACGAGTATCGCTATGTTGGGCATCGCCCTGACTATCCTTGCCATGGGGGCTGCCTTTCGGAGGAACGAGATTGGTATCCCCGCCGCGAGGGAGATCAGTAGTTTCCTCCCGATGGCACCTTCGATCTCCCGCATGACCTTTCCAACCTTGTTGGGCTTCACCGTCAGGAAGACGACCTCAGCCCACTCTGCGGCCTTTCTGTTGTTCCTTTCGAGCTTCACACCGTACTCCTCAAGCCATCTGGCCTTCTCCAAGTTCCTCCGTGTGGCCACGACCTCGTGTCCCTCTTCGCTGAGGGCCTTTGCAACGGCCCCTCCAATCATCCCGGCACCTATGACGGTTACCTTCATTGAACCACCGGCTTCTGTTTTCCAACCGGCGGATAACTTTTTTGGAGGCCCTTTTGCCGTTTTGATGAACGATCCCGTTACTCCCTCGTGTGATGAAGTGTAATGGGGGAAGACCGAAAGTTCCCCACGTCAGCGGCGCTGCCCTGTGTAGGTCACCCTCCCTCAGTCACCCCTCCGCGACTTCAGGAACTCGTGGTAGTACTCGTCGAGGAGCTTCCTTATCGTCTTCCCTATCTTGATGTAGTCTATCTCCTTGAGGTTGGCCAGCGACACCCTCGCCGACGGATGGAACACCTCGAAGCCCCTGCCGGGGAGCAGGACGACACCTGCCTCGACCGCGAGTCTAACGACGAACTCCTCTGGCGGCAGCGTTTTAACGAACCAGTCTGCGAACTCCTTTCCGTAGAGCCTCTCAGCGAGGATCTCCGTGTCAAGCAGCGTGTAGTAGTACACGTAGTTTGGATCCTCCTGCGGTTCGATCCCCAGTCCGCGGTAGAGCGCCCTGTACCTGCGCCTGAGTACGTGCTTCACCGATTTCTTGTACCTCTCCTGCTCGTCCATGAGGGCGTAGAGCGCGAAGAGGACCATCTGAACCTGCTGGGGCGTCGAGAGGCCTGCCGTGTGCCTCAGCGCCACGTTCCTGCTGTCGGCGACGAGCCTGTCTATGAACTTCAGCTCTCTGACGTTCGGGGTTATCGGTGCGTAGCGCCTCTCGAGCTCCTCCTGGATCTCCTCGGGCAGTTCCCTGATGAGCCTGTCAACGACGTTGTTCTTATGAAGCGCCACCACGCCGAGGCGCCAGCCCGTCGCGCCGAAGTACTTCGAGAACGAGTAGACGAGTATCGTGTTGTGGGGCAGGACGGTGTAGACAGACTTGAACTCGTCGGCGAAGGTCGCGTAGACGTCGTCGGTTATGATTATCAGATCCTGTCTGTCCCCCTCGACTATCTCCTTCAGCTTCTCCAGAACGCCGTCCTCGAGCTTCACCGAAGTTGGGTTCCCAGGGTTCACGAGGAACAGCGCCTTTATCTCCTTATCGCGGAGCTTCTCGAGCTCTTCGTCGGGTATCTGGTAGCCGAGCTCCTCATCTGCCCTCACATCGATTATCTCAAGCCTGTACGTGTCGAGCTTCGGGATCTCGAGGTATGGGCTGAATATGGGAACCGCGAGCGCTACTTTATCGCCCTCGTTGAGGATCCTGTTGGCCTTGAGGGACTCGAACAGGTAAGCCATCGCTGCCGTTCCTCCCTCCACCGCGAACAGCTGGGTCTCATCGACGAGCGAGTAGCCGAGGTCGTAGCCCGCCCCCATCTCCTTCATGAGGTACCTCGCCACTATCCTCTCGGACAGCGGCAACATCCTCGGCGGTGAGGGATAGTCGCAGCCGAGGTAGCCCTGAACCATCTCGTGCAGGAACTCTCCAGCGGAGAAGCCGAGGTAGTCCTTGACGTAGCTGACCGCCGAGTTGAGGAAGGCGGTTCCCTTCTCGTTCCAGTGGTTCCTGACGAATATCTCGAAGCGCGCCTCTATGCCCTCCCTGTCGCTGTGGCCGCCTATGAGGTCACCCATGTAGCCGAAGTGTCGCTCGGCCTCGCTCAGCGCGAACTTTCCGAGCTGTAAATAAGCATAGCGCGGAACCAGGGCGAGGAAGTTTGGGTTTCCCCTTCCAGCGTTTAGCATCATCCTCTCGGATTTTCTCCTGGCGAGCTTTATCAGGAGCTCCTTGAACTCGAACGGGCTCAGCTCCTCAAGCCTCTTCAGGTCGCTTAGAACCGGCTCCAGCTCCTTCTCTTTACCTCTCGTGTCTCCTCCGTTTCCCATGCTCAACACCGGTTCTTTATTGACCAACTGACAATAAAAACGTGTCTGATCTGGTTCCGATCTCCACCACGAGCTGCCGATCTCCTGCCCCCGAGCCCAACAGCCCTCCGTCTTTGTCGAAGGCCCACGCGCCGCCGGGCGGATGGCTGTTGACGATGAACGTCCTGACGCCGAGGAGCTTCACCCGCTCGGCCATCGCCCTGACGTCCTCTTCGTTGGGTTCGCCGTAATCGGGGGAGTACTCCATCGGCACGAACAGGTAGTCCGGCCTCTTCTTCCTCACCCACTTCGCTATCCGCCTGTTGTAGAGGTCGCCGCAGATGATCACCGCCACCTTTCCGAACTCCGTCCTCGCGGTCCGGACGGTGTTCCCTGTGCAGAACTTCATCGGCTCCTGAAACTTCCGATGCTTGAGGAGGACATCGCCGTTGCGGCCGATCAGGAGGGCCGAGTTGTAAACGCAGTTCTTGTATGGCTCAAGGAGGCCGAAGACGACGTAAACTCCCGCCTCCTGGGCGAGCGCGCCCACCCTTCCGACTATCTCCTTGTAAAGCTCCGCCCCGCTGAAGTCCCACTCCTCAAAGCCGGTCAGGCAGTACTCCGGGAAGACGACGAAGTCGGGTTCGTGGTTCAGCGCCTCATTAAAGCGCCTCTCAAACTCCCTCCAGTTGGCCTCGAAGTTTCCAGTTTCAACGTGCATCGGGATTAGCGCGACCTTCATTTCTCAACCCTCCTGAGGATGAGCAGGAACGCGTCGCACTCCCTGCCGTGGCTGACGGCCCGTCCGAGCGTCACCTCTTCCTCGACACCCAGCTCGCAGGACCCTGCGGATTCCTTGAGTCTCCTCCTCAGGCCGTTGATGTCGAAGTCACCGACGATGATTCTGCCGCCGGGCTTCAACAGTTCAAGGGCCCTCTTGAGGAACGGCTCAGGCTCAAGGTCGTGGAGGATGTATGAGAAAACGACGACGTCAAAGTCTCTGCCGACGTCATCTCTGAGAAAATCCGCGTTGATGAACCTCAGCCGTTCGTTCTCAAGCCTTCTGAGGAAGGGAAAGAAGTCCGAGGCTTTCTCGACCCCGATAACGGTTCCCCTCTCTGAGAGCGCGAGGGCAAGCAACCCGGAGCCGGAACCGACGTCGAGGATTCTCCCCTCCGCCCGCTTCACTATTTCATCCATGGTCTTCAGCCTCAGCCCCACCTCATCCCTGTGCGCTGGGTAGAGCGCCAGTCCTGACCCTACCAGCCACTTAAACTCCTCCTCGGTTCCTCCCGCCTCCCTGAAGGCTTCGAGGGCTCTGAAATAAAAAGTCTCCACGGCTTTCATAATCTCACCTCATCCACGGCTTACCCGGATTGGGTTTTCCGCCATTGAGAGCGGCGTCCTTTGATGAACTCGAGCGCGAGGAAAAGTCCCCCGAGCATGAGCCCCTGCCAGAGGGGTTCTCCCAGCTTCTTCAGGATGAAGCACATAATCAACATGAAGAAGAGGGCGTCAAGGATTCTCTCCACGGTTTTTCCAAGGCCGCGCTTCTCCACCGCGTAGAGAGCGAGGAAGTAGGGGATAACAAGGAGGAGGTAAAGCGGCCCGATGTAGTAAGCTGGCAGGAAGAAGATGGCGATGAGGAAGAGAACCGCGAGGAGGGCCAGGGAGTCCCTCATACTACCACCTCTGTCCTAAGGAAGGGGAGTGATATGGAAAACCCCTCGTCAAACCACGCCCTCGTTAGCTCCCTCCCGAGGCCCGTGGCGTTTCTGAGGAGCTCCCAGACGTTTCCTCTGAGCTCAAAGCTTGAGAAGCCAACAACCTCGCCCCGCTCGATGATGGGGGCCGGCGTCACGACGACCGAGAAGTCGCCGGTGGCGCGGTCAATGGCGTTCGCGCCCCTGAGGCCGAGGGCAACAAAGCCCCTATCAATTTCCGAAATAAGCCCCTCCAGCGTCTTGCTTTCCGGTACAAGGGTTAAGTTATGCGGACCGTCGATGATTCTCTCCTCAATTCTTATCCCGTTACCGGTGCTCTCCCTACCGGCCTTCCATGCGCTGTGGCTGTCCCAGAGCAGACCTCTGACGATGCCGTTCTCAACCAGAACGTTTCTTCTGGTCCTAACTCCCTCGTCGTCCGCCTTGACGTAGCGAAGGGAATTTTCATCGAGCGGGTCATCGAGGAGTGTGACGAGCGGCGAGGCGATTGCTTCCCCCGGCTTTGCCGCCGTGCCTCCCTTCACCTCGACGCTCCCGCAGAACTTCCTTAGGACTGCGGGAAGTAAGAGGTCTGAAAAGGACGACGGTGCTATAATGGCCTCCATTTTCCCCTCCGGAGGTTTAACGGCCCCGAGACCTTCGACGAGGTTGATGTACGGGTTGAGAACCCCCTCAAGGTCCATCCGTTTGGAGGAGCCTGCATAGACCTGAAACGGAGCCTTCCCCCCAATTTCAAGCTCAGCCATCATGAAGGAGTAGGAACCTTCAACGTCCGCCCCCGCGGTGCTCTCGACCGAGAAG
>JAADEC010000059.1 GCA_013153595.1 Thermococci archaeon
GAGGTCTATCAGCGGCGCGACGACTCTTACCTCGGCCATCGTTCCATAGCGGAGCATCCCGTTCATCCTCTCGACGAACTCCCGCGTGTTGTCCGGGAACGTTGCTCCCTCCTCCGCGTTGAAGCCGACGATTATGTCCCCGCCTCCGAGGGCATCGAGGAGTGAAGCTGCAACGCTTATGAGGACGACGTTACGAGCGGGAACCCAGACACTTTTGGCCGTCTCCTTCGCCCTCTCGAAGTCCTCAAGATCCTCCGCGGTTACCTTCGGCGTCTCCCCGCCGACGAGCGTCGTTCCGCGAAGCTTTGAGAACTCCTCAAGGAAGTCGAGGCGGACTATCTTCAGCGGAACGTTCAGCTCCCTCGAGAAGAACTCCGCAACTTTGTTCGTAACGCGCTCCTCGTTGCTCCCGTAGTTGATTACGAGCATTATGACTTCATCGTAGTTCTTCCTCGCCCAGTAGAGGCAGGCCGTCGAGTCGAGCCCGCCCGAGAAAAGAACCACAGCGCGCTTCATCTTCCTCACCGGCTCAAATCCAATTACTCCTCCAGCGCCAGACCAACTATCTCCTCCACGCTCGAAAAACCCTCGTCCCTGAGGTACCTCCTTAGACCCTCGCTTATCTCCCTGAAGACCCCCCATCCGCGGAGCGAAACTGCCGTTCCGATCTGGAGCGCCGAGGCCCCGGCGAGGAGGAACTCGACGGCGTCTTCCCAGGTCGTTATCCCGCCGATTCCGATAACAGGGATGTCGAGGGCCTTCGCGAGGTCGTAGACTGCTCTGAGCGCGACGGGCTTAACGCCGGGCCCGGAGTAGCCGCCGACACGGTTGCTGAGGACCGGCCTTTTAGCGTAAACATCTATTGCTATCGCCTTCAGCGTGTTTATCGCTGAGACGGCATCTGCACCAGCCTTTTCAGCGGCCAAACCGAGCTTCGTTATGTCGTCGATGTTCGGTGTGAGCTTGGCTACAACCGGCCTGTCCGTCGCGTCCTTGACGGCTTTAACCACTTCGTAGACGTTCTCCGGCTTCTGCCCGATCTCCATGCCGTAGCCCTTCGCGTGGGGGCAGCTGAGGTTCAGCTCGAAGGCATCCGCCACGTCGCTTAGCTTCTCAGCCAAGAAAGCGAACTCCTCAGGCGTTCCGCCGAAGATCGAGACTATCAGCGGGAAGTCGAAGGTGTAGCCCTCAACCATCTCGAGGAAGCCCCTCCAGCCCGGGTTCGGCAGGCCCATCGCGTTTATCAGCCCGCAGGGGAGCTCGACGATTGTGGGGTTGTCGTAGCCGTCCCTCGGCTCGATTCCTATGGACTTCGTGACGACCCCGCCGGCCCCCTCCTCGTGGGCCCTGATCCACTGCTCAGGAACCTTGTCGTTGATTCCGGAGGCGAGCAGGAGGGGATTCTCAAAATTCAAGCCAAGGAGGTTTATACCGATCCTGACCATTCGCGCACACCGGAGAAAGAGAGAAAGAGGGACTTTAAGCCTTTTGGATTAGTTTTAGCATCTCCTCACCGTAGTGGAAGACCCCTGGGAAGCCGCCCGTGTGTATGAAGAGCACCCTCTCGCCGAGCTCACCGCGCTCCGCCAGATCCATGAGGCCGTAGAATGCCTTGCCCGTGTAGACGGGATCGAGTATTATCCCCTCGCTCGTGCCGACGAACCTTATGAGCTCTGCGACCTCCTTCACTATCTTCCCGTAGGCGCCGAAGCCGTAGTCCCTGATCTCAGGCTCCGGAACCTCAACCTTCACACCGAGAAGCCCGGCGGCATCGAGGGCGAGGTTCCTGACCCTCTCACTCAGTCCCTCGACGAAACCTCCGACGTCCATTCCAAAGACCTTCCACGGGGCCTCTATCAGGGCGGAGCCGAGTATCAAGCCCGCTAAAGTCCCGCCGCTTCCGACCGCATCAACCACAGAGTCGAACTCAACTCCGAGCCCCTTCATCTGGGAGTGGATCTCTCCAGCGGCCCTCACGTAGCCGAGCGTTCCAACCGGGGAGGCCCCACCGGCGGGGATCAGGTAGGGCTTTCTGCCTGCTTTCTTTAGTTCTTCAGCCACCTCCCTGGCAATCGGCCAGAGATCGCCCGTCTTGTCAACGTCGAAGACCCGCGTCTCTATCCCCATCAGCCTGTCGAGGAGGTAGTTGCCCTTCATCTGCTCCTTACCGCGGAGGACGAGCACTGCATCGAGGCCGAGGCTCTTCGCGGCCAGAGCGGTAACGAAAGCGTGGTTGGAGTGAACGGCCCCCGTTGTTATGACCGTGTCGCAGCCCTTCGCCATCGCATCGCCGAGAAGGAACTCAAGCTTTCTGACCTTGTTGCCGCCGATTCCAAAGCCGGTCAGATCGTCCCGCTTGACGTAGACGTCCACGCCGAGCTTGGCGCTCACCTTGGGAAGGTACTGAACGGGCGTCTCCCATCTTATGAGCTCTATCCGAGGAAACCGAGAGAGAAGCGAAGCTATCTTCGGATGCATGGAACCACCATTAAGACTTCTGTAGAATCGTTAAAAGGTTAACGGCGGCGGGCGCGCCCGGGGGTGGGAACCCTCCGCCGTCCGCTTCCACCGGGGCTCCCTCTCCCCCGCTACCCCGGGAGCGCCGAACGTCCCGCCTACCGCTGCTCCCTTCCGGGCCTGACGGGGTTCGGCGGGTAAAGGACGTTAGCCCGGCCCTCCAGCCGGGCCCCGTCCACCGCCGGCCCCCCGGGACGAGGGTTCATCGTTGCACCCCGGCTTCCGCGGACGGTTTTGGGAACCGCCCCCCGGGCTTCGGCCCCGGCGTATCGACGGTTTCCGGTTACAGGGGACGCCGAACCCCCCGGCCTAAGCCCGCCGCCAGGGTTAGTTTCAGGACGAGGTATATAAATGTTTGCGGTTGTCCCGAGCGGGGATGTGGCGAAAACCTTTTTATTTTCCCCTCGCGACCGCACTCGGTGGTTCCGTTTGAGAAGACGCGGCATGATCCTACTGGCGTGCCTGACTGCGGCCATCCTCCTGACGGTCATACCCGTCAGTGCGGGGAGCACGGAAAAGAACGCAAACTGGAACAGATACTGGGTCAAGACGTATGGAAGGGGCACGATCACGGACGTCGTAACCACTCCCGCGGGGGATATAATAGCGGTGGGATCAATTCAAAGCGATAAAACCGGCGGCAACGATGCACTCGTCATGAAACTGAACCCGGAGGGGCAGGTGATATGGGCGCGGGCATACGGAGGTTCAGCGGACGACGCGGCCAGCTCCGTGGCAGTAACCAAGAACGGGAGCATAATTGTGGCAGGATGGACGAACAGCTTCGGAGCAGGGAACTGTGATGGATGGGTGCTCGAACTAAATCAAAATGGGGACGTACTGTGGCAGAGAACCTACGGCGGAGTTTACGATGATAGGTTCAGCTCCGTCTCCATAACCCCCGATGGGGATTTCGTTGTGGCTGGATGGACAAACAGCTTCGGAACGGATGCCGGAAATTGGCCAGACGCATGGGTCCTCAAGATCTCACCGAAGGGCAACGTGATCTGGGAAAAAACGTACGGAGAAAACCGCAACAGCAACAGCGAGGCGAAAGCCATTGCCGTACTCCCCAACGGCAACATAGTAGTCGCAGGAGTCATGACGAGCAGCACGTGGGTAATGAAGCTGAATCCAAACGGCAGCATCATCTGGCAGAGGATGTACCGCGAGAAGGGTAGCTCCCAGGGATGCTGGGCCAACGCACTTTCCACGGCCCCAGACGGTAAAGTGGTCGTGGCTGGATACACCTCAAACTTCGGAGCGTGGATCATCGAACTGGACAGGGATGGGAACGTGATATGGCAAGGGGGATACAGAAGGGGTCTTGTCGGCGGAGAGGCAGACGCCATGGCGGTGGATGATAATGGGGATGTAATAATCGCCGGAAAGATAGAGGGCAACATCTGGCTGGTTGCGCTGAACAACAGGAACAGCGTGCTCTGGTCCAAGGTGTACAGATCAGGAGGTGCCAACTCAATTGCACTGACACGGAATGGTGACATCGTTATAGGCGGATTTATGCGTGATCGCGCACTTGTAATGAGGCTCCCTCCCAGCGGAAGCCTGACGGGTTGCAAGTTCTGCCAGGATCTCTACCTGGTAGCGGGCAGACCGTCCATAGAGGTATGGAGCGCCAGCTTAGCCGTGAACACAAGCCATGCTACTGTACAGAGCTCTGACGCGGTGGTCTCAACGATCGGTGTGAATGTTAAAAAGCTGTACCCCTACCCGGGAACTCTCAAAGTATCCTCGAACCCCGAAAGGGCCAAGGTCTACGTAAACGGCCGGTACCTCGGGGATACCCCCATCTACGTGAACCTTTCACCTGGAGAGTACAACCTGAGCCTCAAGGATCCCGGATATACCACATGCTCCACGGTAGTTGAGATAAGACCCAGAGAGACGACGAACGTGGATCTGAAGCTAACCCCTGAGGAGGGCTACCTGTCGGTGGTGTCAACACCGCCCAACGCGAGTGTGTACATAGATGGAGCGTATCGCGGCAGAACTCCAATCAGCGGCATGGGACTACCCGCAGGTAAGCACGTGATCGTCGTTGAGAAGGAGGGCTACTCAGAGCTTACGAGCACGGTGTTCATCAAACCCGGCGAGATCACACACCTCAGGTTCCTGCTCAAACCCTCAGCCACGGATCAGACCTCATCAACAGCGGATGAAACAAGCAGCATCCGTACCCGCACTGCCATATCCGCCTCCACCTCTGCGTCAAGCCCACAGACCGCAGGAAAGGGGCAGTACTCGCACTTCAGGCGTCAGGGGCAGGAAACAGCCCAGAGAAGGAGCATATGCGGGCCTGGATCAATGATGCTCTTCGCCCTGACAGTTTTGGTGCTCGCCAAGAGAGGACGCGGAAGACGATGAGCTGCACGGCGGGTGCTTGCAGTCGATTTCCGTCCTACACTTTTCATTTCTCCTGTTCCTCTCCCCTCCTGTTGCCTTCAGTTGGCCATAACTTCACGTTTCCGGCTGGCGGATTAAGCGGTCGAATCTCCACACGGGATTCCCCACGGAGGATCGAGAAAAGGTTATAAATCGAGCGGATTAGCACCATGAGGGTCATCATGAGGATAGTCTTCGACGTTGGCGGTTCTGTTCTCGTTCCTGACGAGCCCGATATAGAGTTCATAAAAGCGATGGCGTACGAGCTGACGAAGATAAGCGAGGAGCACGAAGTGGCGGTCGTTGTCGGCGGCGGGAAGGTCGCGAGGGAGTACATAAAGGCTGCGAAGACGTTCACGCCCAACGAGACCTTCAAGGACTACATAGGCATACACATAACCCGCGCGAACGCCATGCTCCTCATAGCGGCTCTCGGGGAGAAGGCCTATCCGTTCGTGGTTCAGGACTTCAGGAAGGCCTGGGAGGTCATACAGCTCAACAAGATACCCATTATGGGCGGAACACACCCCGGCCACACGACGGATGCGGTCTCCGCCCTCCTCGCCGAGTACCTTCAGGCCGACCTCCTCGTGGTCGTCACGAACGTGGACGGCGTCTACGACTCGGACCCGAGGAAGAACCCGAACGCGAGGAAGCTCGACAGGATGAGTCCCGAACAGCTCGTCAGCATAGCCATGGAGGCGGAGAGCAAGGCGGGAGGAAGCGGCGTCGTCGATGCCTTAGCGGCGAAGTTCATTCAGCGCGGGAAGATAAGGACTTACATAGTTGGCAAGAGCGATGCGTACCACCTGTTCGACGTCGTGAGGGGGAAGCACGGCGGGACCGTGGTTGAGCCGTGAGCCCTCGCAACCCTTATATATTTTGTCCGACTATTGCCCTACGGTGATTAGATGTCCAGTGCCGAGAAGGTGTCGGTTCGCTTTCCCAGGGGACTAATGCGGGAGATCGACGAGCTCGTGGAGAGCGGCGAGTTCTCAAGCAGGAGCGAGCTCATAAAGGAGGCCGTCAGGTTCTTCCTGCTCCACTACGAATCCCCGAAGGAGCTGTGGGAGACCTACAAGCTCCTCGCGAGGGAGAGGAGAATTCCGTCGGAGGAAGAGGTTGAGAAGCTCCTTGAGGAAGTGGACGAGGAATGGAAGCGCGCAAGGTCGTCTTAGACACCAACGTTGTCATAACTGCCGCTATAAACCCTTTCGGGAGCTCAGGAAAGGTTATGGATCTGGTAGTCGGACGGAAGGTCGTCTCTTACACCTCCGAGGCCATACTCGAAGAGCTACGCTTCAAGCTGACGAGCGATAAGGTTCTCAGATACCTTGAGAGCCGGGTGTACGCGCTCTGGGTTTACAGGGTTTTTCGGGCCTCATCAATAATTGTGAATCCGACGGAAAGGTTCGATGTCTCACCAGACCCCGACGATAACAAGCTCTTTGATGTCGTGTATTCGAGCGGAGCTGACTTCCTGATAAGCCTCGACAAGAAGCACGTGCTGAGGCTGAGGGACGAGGAGAGAAAGTTCATCCTGAATGAGCACGAGTTTCTGATCCTGACACCTGCGGAGTTTCTAAACGTCGTCGAAAGGTGTAAAAACTCCAAAGTGTAGTTCTCTCAGTGGGAATCCATGTGCAAGATGGCGCACTTCGGGAACTGCGACCCCGAGACTAAGGATCAGGAGTACTGTATCTTCCACAAGCCGAACAAGAGCGAGGAGGAGGCGAGGGAGTTTTGGGAAAAATTCTTACTCCAGTTCTATGGATATCGCGTGCCGTGGAAGA
>JAADEC010000064.1 GCA_013153595.1 Thermococci archaeon
TCCCGAGGAAGTTCCGCCCACCGCACCGGGGCCGCGGTGCCGCAAGGCACCTCCCGAGAGGGAGGGCAACGGCGCAGAAACGACACGGCCCGGCGGGTATGGGAATGAAAGCGGAGAAGGGGCCGGCGACGGTTCCCGAGCTAACCCGCAGACGACCCGTCGGGATGCGGTGAAACGGCCGTCCCGCGGGGTGCAAGGCCAAGAGAGGGGCGATGAGTTCCCGGTGGGAGTCCCGTGGTAGGCCGCTCAGTCGAATGCTCCCGAGTACAGAAGGCGGGCTATTGCCCTCTCACCCGCCATCGCGTCTGCTTCCGCTTCCATCCTCCGCATTGACGGTTCTTTGCTCGCCGATCAGTATCCTCTTCGGGCAGTACTTGACCTCGCAGTAGTTGCAGACGAGCTTCTCTTTGTCCTTCTCCGGGGTGCGGAGGATGAGACGTTCAAAACCGTCCAGCTCCTTTATCTCGGCGAAGACGTCCACGGGTATCGTGCCGTCTATGACTATGTACAGCCTTCCGGGGTCCCTCCGCAGGTTCTTGCTGAACACCTCCATTATGGGAACACCTCTATCCGCTAAGAGTTTGAGGACGCTTGCCATCCCCCTCTGGTACTTGGACTTGTCAAGCTCGACCTCAAGAACCTCCCAGCCCATCAGGGGAGCCACGTCTATGAGGCTCGTGAGCGGGTTCAGGCGTTCGAATATCAGGCGAAGGGGATAGGTGGATTCAACGTATTCTATGGTGTGATACACTATCTTCCTGTTGACGCCTATCACCCTGGCCAGTTCACTTATTGGAACCTCAACGTCTCTCAGGTAGACCTTCCCGTTCTTTATGCTGAGGCCGTTCTCGAACAGGAACTCGACCACCTTTTTTCTTGCAGGGTAACCCTTGAAGTACTCCTCGAGTATGAGCATCATTTGTGTCACCTCCTACACATTTGTGTGTACAATTGGATATTTAAGTTTTTCCGCCTCCCGGCCACAACCGTTTTATCCTCATGCTCCGACTCACTCCGGTACGATCACGTTAGCCCTTGAAGCGGGGGAGTGAGGTCATGATACTGGATCCTTTTGGAGGGAGGGCCGCTGAGATAATTGAGGAGTTCGGGGGGCTCATGAAAACCCTGATGATAATCCCGGATTACGTCGATCCCGATGAGGTCATCAAACGTGTATCATGGGAGGACAAGCCCCCCGATGAGCTGATCGATATGAACGACATCGAGGACGTGCTTGGCTTCTACGCCCTTTTAGGGGCTTTGTCCATTAAACCCTACGGCTTTGAAGTGGAGGAGGTCATGAAAAGAAACGCAGAGATCTACCTCCACCGCATAAGGCTGGTTGGACGGTTCGACGGTGCGGCGGGCATTGAGGCCGTCGGGCGGGAGGATCTCCCATCGAGGGACGCCTTCATACTTGAACGCCGGGGTCTGAGGGGGGTGACTCCAGAGGAGAGGGAGAACCTGAGGATAGCCTACAGAATTCACCTCTCTGATTTCCTCAAGTTCTGGGAGGGAAGCCTTAAGGACGTTTACGTGAGGTCAGGCTACGCGTACCTCTCGAAGCCCCAGGCGCTTGAGGTCTGGAGGGGGTACTTCAGGAGGCGGTTCAGCGAGGTTCTCAGGTCCATTGAGGGGCTGGAGTCCGAGTTCTACAAGGGGCTGAACGAGAAGATGGGTGAGCTGATCAGAAAAAGGGCCGGGAGCACGCTGTACACGGGGAGCGTTAAAGCCCAGCCCCTGCGTTTTGATCTCTTTCCTCCATGCGTCAGGATGGCCCTTGAGGGGGTTCCGAGCGGTATGCGGAACTACGCGATAACGGTCCTGCTGACGTCCTTCCTGAGCTACGCGAGGTTCTGTCCCAACCCCTCCAGAAAGGACGTGAGGCTCAGGGACTGCGTTCAGAGCGTAAGGGAGGTTGAGGAGGAGGTAGTGTCAGTTGTGATAGATGCCGGAAACAGGTGCAGTCCGCCCCTCTTTGAAGACCAGCCCAACGAGATAAAGAACGTGTGGTACCACCTCGGCTTTGGCTTCACGGAGAAGCCGTCGCTTGACGACAGCGGGAGCTCCGTGTGGTACTTTCCCCCGAACTGCGACAAGATAAGGGCCAACGTTCCCCAGCTCTGCAACCCCGATGAGTTCTGCAGGGGAATCAGGAACCCGCTGACCTACTACCTGCGGAGACTCTTCCGGGAAAAGCAGCGGCAGGGCGGAGACGGCGCCGGTACGGGAGCGGAAGGTGGTGGAGATGGCTGAACTCTTCAGACAGGTTTCTGTAAGGGAGAGGAAGCTCTACTATTCGAGGGAATGGAGGGTCTCAATGGTACCGTCATTCATAAGAGAGACCCTTAACCTGAGGGAGCTCGGGTTTGACCACGATGGAAACGGGCCGAGCGATAGGAAGAACGTCTTCTACGATCCGAGGGATCTCGAGGACTACGTGCGTCTCACATCACCTTACGCCATCTACTCAAGCATAGCCCTCTACGACGAGCCCGGGGAGATGCGCGGCTGGAGGGGGGCAGAGCTCGTCTTCGACATAGACGCCAAGGACCTTCCTTTGAGGAGGTGCAATCACGAACCGGGCAGGGTGTGCCCGATATGTCTGGAGGATGCCAAGCAGCTGGCTAAGGACACTCTGGTCGTACTGAAGGAGGACTTCGGGCTTGAGAACGTTCACGTGATATACTCCGGCAGGGGTTACCATCTGAGGGTTCTCGACGACTGGGTCATGGAGCTGGACTCCAAGGCAAGGGAGAAGGTTCTCGCGTACGTGAGTGCGGCTGAAGACGTCACGTTCGAGGATTTAGAGGGCAAGAGGGTCATGCTGTCGAGCGGCTACTTCAGGGTCTTCAGGCTTCGCTTCGGCTACTTCATCGAAAGGGTCAACGAGAATCATCTGGTCAGTGCGGGATTGAATAAGGCGCAGATAAGGGGGGTACTGAACAACAGGCCCAAGATCGTTGAGGGGTTCGTTAAAAAGGGGATGCTGACGGCCTTCCCAAAGGGCGTTGGATACGGGGCGATGCTCAAACTGTTCCACCTCTCGAGCACGTACTCCAAGGCCTACTTCGACGGCAGGGTAACCGTGGACGTGAAGAGGATACTGCGCCTCCCCTCAAGCCTCCACTCCAAGGTGGGCATGGTGGCGACCTACGTTGGATCGAAGGAGTCCGACGTCGAGAGGTTCAATCCCTTCAGGAGCGCCGTTCCAAAGTTCCGGCGGAGGGAGGTTGAGGAGGCCTACAAGGAGTGGCTTGAGGGTGAGGGAGGGGATGGTCTATGAGGCTCCCAGGACCGGATCCGGACTGGAGCGGCTCTGGGACGTTGTCTCCAGCCACTAACCAACGACCTTGAACCCTTGGAGTCCCTCGGGCTCCTCCCACCTGACCTCGACCCTCGTGACCCTCGCGAAGGCAGGCCCCTGATGGGCCCATCCTATCAGTGCCTCAACCCTCTCGGGGTCTCCCTCAGCAACGGCCTCCACGCTTCCGTCGGGCAGGTTCCTGACCCACCCCGCGACTCCGAGTTTGCGAGCCTCCCTCAGCATGCTCCACCTGAATCCAACTCCCTGAACCCTCCCGTATATCCTCAGGTGAGCCCGTACCCGCTTCATTCCCATCCCCTCTCCGTTCGTTGATGATCCGCATCCTCTTTGGTACCTTCCATAGATTAGCTGTACCCTCAACCCTTAAATATTCCCCCTCAGATTAACGATCGGTTCTAACCATCGTGCAGGTGGTGGGTATGGAGGTCGTACTCGTCTACACGACGTTCCCGGACATGAAGAGTGCGGAGGAAGCCGTCAGAAAGATGCTCGAGCTGAGGCTCATCGCGTGCGCCAACCTGAGGGAGCACACCTCAATGTACATCTGGGAGGGGGAGGTACGGAAGGAGGGCGAAGTGGGGGTTATAATGAAAACTGACGTCAGCAAATGGAAGGATGTCAAGACGTTTTTAAGGGAGAACCATCCGTACGAGATTCCCCTCATACTCAGGCTGGACGCTGACAGGATCAACGGAGAGTACTCCGAGTGGATGGCGGAGGTGCTCGGGCTGGAATGATTCGCATAAGGAAGGTGAAGCCTCAGATCAGGGTCATAGGGTTCGACGATGGAACCTTCACCTTCTCGGACAAGGTAAGCGGCGGTCGGACCATAGTCGTCGGGGTCGTCATGAAGGGCTCCACCGACGTTCTCGGAGTGGTGTCAAGGTGGCTGACCGTCGACGGGACTGACGCAACCTCCGTCCTTGCGGAGGCGGTTAACTCGTCCCGCTTCAAAGACGTCAGGGTGATAATGCTCAAGGGGATCACCTACGGCGGCTTCAACGTCGTTGACGTCAGCCGGCTGAGCGAGGAGACCGGCCTCCCCGTCGTGGTTGTCATCAGAAAGAGACCCGACCTTGGGGCCATTGAGTCGGCTCTGAGGAAGCACTTCAGCGATGCCGAACGGAGGATTGAGATCATAAAAAGGGCGCCTCCCCTCAGGGAGCTCATACCCGGAAGGCTCTACTATCAATGCGCCGGCCTGCCCCCAGAGACGGCCGAGGAGGTTATACGAACGACCACCCGCAACGGGCTTATACCAGAACCACTGAGGCTCGCCCACATGGTGGCGAGTGCAGTCATGACTGGGGAGAGCAAGAAGGAGTGAGATGAGCGACCTCAGACTGGAACGGCTTCCTCATCGATCGGTAGCTACCCTGTTGCCATCATCGGTCGCGTTGATTTTGGTTCCATGCTTATAACGTTTCGCTTATAACGTTTCTCCTCACTTCTCACTTCTCACAGGGCACGAGGAGGACGGGTATCTTCGAGTCCCTCAGCACCCTCTCAGCCGTGCTTCCGAGCAGCAGGTTCTTCAGAAAGCTCTTGCCCTTTTTACCTATGACGATGACCGTGGAATCCTTCGCGACTGCGGTTCCCCTTATCGCCTTCGATGCGCTACCCACCGTAACCTCGATATCGAACGGGACCGAGAACGCCTCCATGCTCTTGGTTAGCCTTTCTTTTGCCTTTTTAACGTTCTCTTCAAGCTCGCTTTTTCCGCCGTAGTCTATTGAGTGCAGGAGCACCCCTCTCTCCACGTGCTCCTCGAACTTCTTCACGGTTTCTATTATCCTTATCGAGCATTCCGAAAAGTCAAGCGCAACCAGCGGGCGTTTGAACAGCTCCCTGCATCTCACGGTCACGCCCTCTTCGCTGTGTTTGAGGACGAGGACGGGTCTCCTCGTTATCCTGCACATGTTGGAGGCGGTGTTACCTATGAAGCTGAGCCTCCACACGTTCTCACCAGCACTCGGGAGCACCACGAGATCGGCGCCCCATTCGTCCGCGGCTTCCCCTATCTCTATCGAGGGAATGCCTATTCTGACCTCCGCCTCCACGTCTTTCCCAAGCTTCTCCGCAACCCGCTTGAGCCTCTCTTCGAGTGCCTTCTGAATCTTGAAGGCTTCAAAGTCGGCCGACGTTATGTCCACAACGTGCAGAAGCAGAAAGCTCTCAGCTCCGAGTTCCCTCATGCACGGGATGTACTCGCTGAGGACACCGAGGGACAACTCCGAGAAGTCGGTCGGGTAGAGAACCCTCCTGAACATGACCACCACCAACGTTATTATACGCCTCGCCCTTATTTATAGTTGGGGGTTGGGATGGCCGCCGTTCTCAGGGCAGAGAACGTGTTCAAGACCTACAGGACGGGAAGCGTCGTGGTGCCCGCGCTCCGGGGGGTCAGCATATCCGTGGAGGAGGGGGACTTCATAGCGATAATGGGGCCCAGCGGAAGCGGCAAGACCACCCTGATGAACATCCTCGGACTGCTCGACAGACCCGATGAGGGCGAGGTCTACGTGCGCGGCAGGGCGACGAGCGGGCTGAGCGATGATGAGCTGAGCAGTATGCGCCTGAGGAGCATCGGGTTCGTCTTCCAGCAGTACAACCTGATACCCGTTCTTTCGGCGCTGGAGAACGTTGAACTCCCGATGGTGCTGGCGGGTCTTGACAGGAGAAGGAGACGTGAGAGGGCAGTGAGGCTCCTTGAGGAGGTTGGAGTGCCAGACGTCGCCGATCGGAGGCCTGGGGAGATGAGCGGTGGACAGCAGCAGAGGGTCGCCATAGCCAGGGCACTCGCCAACGAGCCGGACATAGTGCTCGCCGACGAACCGACGGGCAACCTGGACACGGAGTCTTCGCGGGAGGTCATCGGCCTTATGAAGGCGCTCAACGAGGAGAGGGGGGTTACGTTCATAGTGGTCACCCATGACGTTGAGATCGCGAGGATGGCCGAGAAGGTTTTTAAGATAAGGGACGGAAGGCTTCATGGGGTTGAGGGGTTATGAAGGGAACTTCCCCGCCTGTCCTCCTGGCTGCACTCCTTCTCGTGCTCGTTCTGTCGTCGAGCTGGTGTGCCGCGGTCTATGCGGGTTCGACTGGAAAAGGGACGGCAGGGTACGGGAGCAACTCCTCCCTGACCAGCACCAACCTCTCCGCCCTGATCAAACTTCTGCGGCTCGAACGCTCATCGCTTCCGGGATCCGTTTTCATAAAATCGGTTCATTTCGGGAGGGTTGAGGCAGGGGAGCCCTTCAACCTCACGGTGGAGCTGGAGAACGTGGGTAGCAGGCCCGTCAAGTCGCTGAGGGTTGCCGTCTCAAGTCCCTCAGAGATGCGGCTGGAGAGGGTCGCGTCCG
>JAADEC010000055.1 GCA_013153595.1 Thermococci archaeon
CTCCCTCGCCTTCTTCTCCGTATCAGCCTCAAGCGTTATCCTCATTATCGGCTCCGTCCCGCTCGGCCTGAACAGTATCCACCAGCCCTCACCCTCTATCCTCACACCGTCTATGTCGAGCAGGTAGGAGTAGTCGAAGCTCTTCAGGGCCTCCTGCGCTATGACCTCCATCGCCCTCGCCTTCCTATCGTTGGGGCAGGGTATCTTGGCCCTCAGCGTCACGTAGCGCGGAACCTCCTTTTCGAGCTCGCTCAGGGGGCCGAGCCTGTCCACCATCTCCACAACCAGCGCTCCTGCGAATATCCCGTCAGGCGTCAGGTTCCACTGCGGCATTATCCACGTTCCGCTCGGCTCTCCCCCGAAGACCGCACCCTCCCTCTCTATGGCCTCGGCGACCGCCACGTCGCCGACCGGGGTCCTTATGATCTCGACACCGAGGGGCCGCAGGTAGTCGCCCAGCGCCATGCCGGCGTCAACTGTCGTGACGACCTTCTTCCCGCCGTGCTTCTCGACCATATACCTCGATATCAGGCTGAGCATGACCTCGTACTCGACGAACCTCCCCTCGTCATCGACCACCCCTATCCTGTCGGCGTCCCCGTCGTGCGCTATCCCGACGTCGGCCTTCATGACCCTGACCGCCCTGGCGAGGCCAGAGAGGCTCTCGGCGTTCGGCTCAAGCTCGCGGACGAAGAAGCCACTCGGGTGGGAGTTGAGGCTTATAACCCTGTTCCCCAGCTCCCTCTGGAGGATCGGACTCACGAGGGACCCTGCACCGTTCCCGGTATCGACCACGACCCTGTACGTGTCCCTCAGCTTCACCCTCTCCACAGCGGCCCTGATGTACTCATCCGTCGGATCCTCCCGCTTGAGCCTTCCGATGCCGTTCCACGCTGCCTTCCTGAAGTTCCCGCCCCGCAGTATGTCCTCTACCTCCTCCTCCATGTCCGGGGTGTAGGCCATCCCGTTGCTCTGCCAGACCTTTATCCCGTTGTACTCGGGCGGGTTGTGGGACGCCGTCACCGTAACCCCTGCCTCCGCCCCGTAGAGCTTTATCGCGAAGCCCGTCAGCGGCGTTGGGGCCAGCCCTATGTCTATGACGTCCACGCCGGTGCTCAGCAGTCCAGATACAACCGCCGACTTTATCATCTCCCCGCTCGTCCTCGTGTCCATGCCCACGACCACCGGTCCCTCCTCGAGGTAGGTGCCGATGGCCCTGCCCACGCTGAGGGCGAGCTCGGGGGTCAGGAGATCGTTGACGACACCCCTTATCCCGCTGGTTCCGAAGTACATCTTCCTCCTGCCTGCTCCTGCCATCTCAAGCCCCCCTAAACTATCCTCGCCCGCGATATCACGACCGGTGAGCTGAAGTTCCCCACCCTCTCTGGGTCTCTGCCTATGACCGAGATGTTCCTGAGAAGATCAAAAACGTTTCCAGTGAGCATGTTGTCCTTGAAGTACCTGCCCCTGAACTCACCCAGATCCACCGTCAGGGAGAAGTCGCCGCTCACAGGGTTGGCGGTGTGCTCGCCGAAGACCTTGACCACCATTGGGACGTCCGGATCCCTGCACGACTCCTTTCCCGGCTCTATTATGACGTTGCTCGTTCCTATCTCGGGTGTGCTCCTGAAGCCCCTCAGTCCGTTCCCCGTGCTCTTCATCCCGAGCAGCCTCGCGTACGTCTCATCGAGCAGGAACGATCTGACCTCTCCCCGTTCAATGAGAACGGTACTCTGACCCGGTGCTCCCTCGCCATCGAACGAGTAGCTCCCGGGCCATCCCTCAATCCTTGCGTCGTCCCTGATGGTGAGCGCATCGGAGGCCACGGCCTCACCGACGCGCGATATTCTTGACCGCCCGTAGTAGACGGAGTCCCCCATGAGGTTGGGCAGGAACACGCTCAGGATCGAAGCTAAGGCGTGGGGGTGAAGCGCGATCTCCCCTGTGTAGCCCTCCATCTTAGAAGCCTCGGAGTTCTTCTTTGCGTCCTCCAGGGATTTTCTTACTATGCCCTCCATGTCCTCGGGGGATACCAAGTGCCTGTACGTCTGGAAGCTGTAGCCGTCTCCGGGCCGTTCCCCCTTCTTAACGGTGTACCCGCTGACCTTCATCATCGTCCTGCTCTCGACGGCCTCAACGCCGTTCGAGTTCATCACACCCACCGTTCTCACGGCCAGCGATACGCCCCCTGAGAGGATGTACTCATCGGATGGTTTGACGTCTCTCATGTAGCCGGCCAGCTCTTCCGCCATCTCGTACGCCTCTTCGAAGGGGATCTCATCTATCCTCCTGTCGTAGACCCCCGCGACCGCAGGTGCCTTTGAGTACGCGGGGAACCCGTGGAACTCGACCTCTCCCAGTTTGGCGAGGGCCAGGGCCTTCCTAACGAGCTCTTCCACGCCCCTCCTCCCGTGTTTTAGACCGGTTGCGTACGAGAATCCAACGTATCCTCCCGAGGCGATCCTCAGGCCGACACCTGAGTAGAACCTTCTCTGGGCCTTCTCAAGCTCCTCGTTCTCTATCTGGAAGGAGCCGTTTCTGCCCGCCTCAACGTACACCTCCCACTCAGCCTGGACGTTCCTCTCGCTTAGTATCCCAGGGATCATGGCCGCTATATCTTCCGCGGTCCTTATCACAGCCTCGTTTCTCTCGTTCATTCACACACCCCCGACGATGGCCTTGGTGAGGACGTGAGGGCCGCCATCATCAACGGGAACCCACTGTCCCTTACCGCAGTAGCCGGGGTACTCGATCCTGAGGTCCCTGCCGAGCGCCCTCACATCTTTCAGGATGTCGAGTATCTTCCCGGAGAGGGCCACGTCCCGCACCTTCTCCTTTATCTCCCCGTTCTCCACGATGTAGCCCTCCCTGGCCGCGAACGTGAAGGTTCCGTTGGCTATATCCACCTGTCCTCCCTTATCCCCCACCATGTACAGGCCGTTCCTCATCTCCTCGATCATCTCCTCAAAGCTCCAGTCTCCCGGCTCTATGAAGGTGTTGCCCATGCGCACCAGCGGCTGGTGAGCGTAGTCCTGAGCCCTGCCGTGGCCGTTGGGCTCCAGCTCAAGCACGGCGGAGGTTTCGCGGTTGTTGAGGTAGCCTGTCAGGACCCCGTCCTTTATTATCTCAACGCGCTTTGCGGGGATCCCCTCGTCGTCGTACACGTACGACCCGAACTTGCCCGGCAGGGTCGGGTCATCCACGACGTTGAGGCCGTCGACTCCTATCTTCTCCCCCAGCTTTCCCGTCAGTATGCTCTCGCCGGTCTTCACAGAGTCTGCCTCCGCCGCGTGCCCCAGGGCTTCGTGGATGAAGACCCCCGTGAGCTCTGGATCCATTATGACGTCGAAGCTACCTGCTGGCGGTGAGGAAGCCTTCAGCAGGGACAGGGCATCTCTGACTATTTCGTCCGCTATGCCCTCGACGTCGGTTCTCTCCATGAGCTCCCAGCCGACCGTTCCTCCGAGGCTCTTCCAGGATTGCTGCATGTTGCTGCCCTCCTTGGCCGTTACGGCCATAAAGAACCTCAGCCTCGGTATGGACGTCTCTATGAAGCTGCCCACAGAGTTGAAGTAGATCTGGTGCACCGTCGAGTCCATGTAAGCGACCTGCCTGTTCGAGATGCCATCAACGTCGAGGAGCGATGAGGTATGCCTGACGAGCGACAGCTTCTCCTCCATCGGAACCTCCTTCCGGCCTTTGAGAATAACTCTGTCCACTATCGGGTCTCCCACGTGGATCCCGGATCTCTCGGGCTTCTGTTTGGACAGCTTCGCTATCTTCATTGCGGTTCTTATGGCCTTCTCAACCCTTGACGGTTCGTTTGCACTTGAGAATCCCCATGCCCCGTTGAATGCCCTTATACCTATCCCTATCTCGTTATTTGAGGACAGCTCATCGATCCGCCCGTTCTGGGACCGCACGGTTGAGAACGTTTCCTCCACTATTCTAACCTCGTAATATCTAATTCCGTACCTGTTCGCGAGGATCTCCGCGGTTTGAATCAGAGAGTCGGTATCTACGTCGATCTCCATCTCCATCCCAGCACCCCCGGCTATTAAACGGGGAGGGACTTATATCGATATTGGATGGGCACCGGCCGGTACTGGCTCGGGTGGCCGGGGCATGAGATGGCTTTATAAGTAATGGCTTATAAGTATGAAAGTTCATACGTTAATGTGAGACGTGGATCGAAAATGAAGAGGCGGGAAGAGATATTCGAGGTCATAAAGAGGAGGCCGGGAGTCACTTTCAGGGAGATAACAAGGGAACTTGACGTGGGGGTTGGAACCCTCCAGTATCATCTCAGGATACTCGAGGAAGAGGGCAGGGTGTTTTCCAAGAGGATAGGGGGCAGGAGGTACCTGTTTCCGTGCGAGATGAGGGAGAGGGCACAGAGAATTCTCATGGCGATATCGACTGAGAACAGGAGGAAGGTCCTTCTTGCGTTGCTTGACGGCCCTCTAACCCAGACGAAGATAACCAAGAAGACGGGCATGAGCCAGCCGAGCGTCAGTTACCACCTCAAGAGCCTCGTGGAGCTCGGCGTCGTTCAGGAGAAGAGGGTGGGCAGGAAAAGGATCTATAGGGTCGTCTACGATCCTGCAATGCTCGCCAGGATGATAAAGGAGTACCGGCCAGGACTGTGGGATAAGATGGCCGAGAAGCTCGCCGATCTTATAGCCGATATGGAGGGTGCCGAGTGATGGGAAGCGTTGCGTTCAGCATCAGCCTGACCGATTCGAAAAACGTTAAAGCTGAGGGTTACATACCGATTCATGGAGGCAGGTGAAATGATTGAAATGGTTCTATCAGCTGTGGTTCTAATGCTATCCGTGATGCTCGTGGTGGTGTCTTTCCTGGCCTATAGGAGGACGGGCATGAGGGCCCTGGTGTACGTGGGTCTGGCTTTCCTTGCGCTCTCGTTCAAGAAGGTTGTGGACCTCGTCGCGCTCTCGTCCATGGTCAGGCACGATGCCGTTATAATCGGAACGTCCTTGGAGGCCCTCTTTATGGTGCTCTTCATGGTGGCACTGTGGAGGGAGTGAGCCGGCGATGGTCGATCCCTGACCAAAAAGCTTTTTAAATAGTCACCCGTAGCATGTTTTGAATTTAGTAACACTTCTTTAGAAAAGGGGGTGGTAAAATGAGCGAGCTCATAGACCAGATTGTTCAGGTTCTCAAAGAGCAGGTCGTCCAGGATACCGTGGTTCCGAGGAACATAAGACGGGCCGCTGAGCAGGCCATAGAGGCCCTTCTGGACGAAAAGAAGGAGCCCGCCGTCCGGGCGGCGGACGCGATAGCCATACTTGAAGAGATAAGTGAGGATCCCAACATGCCCATGCACACGAGGACGATAATATGGGAGGTCCTCGGAGCTCTGGAGCAGGTTAAGTGATCCGCCGCGTCTGCGTCCGTGTCGTGCTATGGTTGTTTGAGTCTCGTTATCGCTCTCGCTCTCTTTCACGTTCCTCCGTTTTTTCTGCGTGGGAGCGTTCATCCTGCCTGCTGAGGTACCACAGTTTCGCGCTTTCCTCTACGAGTTCTGCCTTGTAGAACGCCTCCCGCAGGCTTCTGCCCACGGTGACGGTGCCATGGTTCTCCATGATAACGGCGTCGCTATCCCTGATGCAGGACGCCACTACCTCCGCAAGCGCCTCACTGCCCGCTTCCCTGAAGGGAGCCACGGGGATTCTCCTAAGGTATATCTCCGCCTCGGGTGTCAGGAGGGGTAGCTCATCCCGGAGGAGTGCTGAGACCGCTATTGAGAAAGGCGGATGCAGGTGCACGACGGCTCTGACATCGGGTCTGACGCTGTAGATCCGCAGATGAAGGCGGTACTCTGAGGATGGACGAACCGCAGAGGTCCGTTCGGCGTCCATGGTTATCGTGGCAACGTGACCGCGCATCAGCTCGCCCATTACGGTTCCCGTTGACTTTATGAAAACGAGATCTCCACTTCTGATGCTTAAGTTGCCTCCAAACGCCGCGGTGAGGCCCTTCTGGTGGGCCATCACGGAGTACCTGATGAGCTGTTCTTTGAGCAACCTGCTCATACCCTCACCCGGGATGGATGGGGAGAAAAATTTATAAAGATACGTTTTGGACTAAGGAACGGGTCCCGCGGTAGCCTAGCCTGGGAGCGGCGGCGGACTGTAGATCCGCAGGTCCCCGGTTCAAATCCGGGCCGCGGGACCACCAGAAGATTTAACTGATTCTGAGGCTTCTTCAAGTGAAAGCTCCATCGGAACGGCATCCTTAATGAAACTGCTCCCATTAATTTCAAATCCTTTAGGGCCTTTTGGCAATTTCTGTCGATATCCTCCACCTTTTCTTCAGGGGGCCTTTAGCCTCTCCTTTAGTTTCCTACTCTAAACCCTCAGCCTTATTGGCATGATCGCCGAGCAACCATGAGCGGAAGCTCATCTTCAACGCATTTCGAAGATTTTTTCCAGTGTCGAAAGAACTTCCTTGAGCTTTTCATCCTTGAGGACTCCTATTCTCTTCTGAACGAGCCTTTTATTAACCGAGAAAACGACGTAGGGCTTGATGATGCTCGGTATCAGTGGTTTAGTGTTAGGATACCTGCTAACGTCCTCATCCTCAATCCGTATGTTTAGCCCGCGGAAACCACTTTTGAGATTGGAGGTTATCTCCACCACTATGAGCGTCCGGCTAATCTTGTTAAAGTCGTTTGAGGAGATCACTAAGACCTGCCGTTTCTTTGCGCCGCTTAGGTCGTCAAAGGGAAATGGCAGGAGGACAATCTCACCTTGTTTAAAGTCCACCTCTTAAGCCTCCTCAGTAATCGTTCCAATAGTCGTCCTCTGGACTGTCCCAGTCCTCAGCCAAGGTTGGCTGAACGACTCTCAGAACCCACTTCTCCTCCTCGGCTTCCTCAATGAATCGTTCCTTGCTCAGCTCTCGAAGGTAATACCTAGCCGCTTCTTTCAGAAAATCGCTCCTGTTACTGAAGATACCCATTTGAACGGCCCTGTCGATCTCTTCAACGATTTTAGATGGCAACCTTGCAGAGATCTTAACCGTGTTTGCCATGGTCTCACCTATGGGGCTATATGTCCGACAGTCTAATAAACCTATCGCAAAGAGGAGAAGATCATCCAGAGAAAAATTCTCTCTTTCAATTGTCGAGTCGGGGATTGCTAAAAAATCTTTAGGATCTTTTTCACCTGACCTAACGGTTTAACACCTCACCGACGGCCCCTATTGTACGTTGCCTTATCCACAAGTTCGATGACATGCGGACTAAACTCTATGTGTTGTGTGCCGTTGAACTGGCAACGAGAAGGTCAAAGAGAAAAAGGCAAACATCGAGAAACGCTCAGAGCCGTATCCTCCACCCTATGAGCAGGCCCGCTATGAACAGTCCTATTAAAGCCGCCACTATCCCCGCGTTGCTGAGCGGCGTTCCCGTTGAGGTCCCGGTTTGGGTCTCCGTCGCTGAACTGGAGTGACCGCTCGTCACGGTCGAACTGGAGGCCGGGGGCGTGTGTGTGGAGCTGGAGCCTGCCGTCTGGGTCGACATGACTTCGCTGCTCGTGTGGTTGCCCCAGCTCTGCTTCATGAGGAACACCTGAGCGGTTTCCCTGGCGTACTGGTAGAATATCATGGCCATGGTTATGTCCGATATGCTTGTTACGTTTCTCTGGTACGCCTCGGCAAACGCGTAGTACGCTATGGACAGGATGGGCTTCGCCCCTCTCTCCTCCGCAAGCCCTATGGCGACCTTTGCCTCCTTCTTCATCTCGTCCATCTTCTCAAGGAGTATCGTTGTGTTCGTTATGCCAACGGTGTCCAGGAACACCTCTCCTCTCACCCTTGCCTCCATGGCCGTGAATATGGCCGCCGAGTACTTGCCATCGGCGTAGTACTGCCTCGCCTTGTCTATGATGTTCAGGAGATCGTTTCCGAGAACGTTGCCGTACATGGACTCTATGTACGTCACTATGAGTTCGGAGTCGTCGATGTAGCTCCTCGCGGTTATGTTGAGGCTGCTTCTCGGTATGACCTCCCCCGACGCGTACTTCTCCCCGAGTTTTGCCCAGAAAACCGCGGTCTTTGCCCTTTCGTATGCGTAGGCGGCCTGACTTATGGAGTCCCAGTAGTCGTTGTTGTAGTAGTATTTCCAGGCGCTCTGGAGCGCACTTTTGGCGTCCTCTATGCGCTCCTCGGCGGCCGCAACCGCCTGAAGCATCGTGTAGCCTTTTATCGTCAGGTTGGATATCCACTCGTCTGTGGAGTTTATGTACCTGTGTACCCGCCTGAGGAGGTTCCTGAGCTGCTGATCCGTTGTTACGTTCATGTACCACTGGACGTGTCTCACTATTATCCTCGCCTGGAAGTCCCTGCTGAGGGCGGTGTAGTACATACCCTGCTCAATGTCTGCGTTGGCTTCTTTTATGAGCTGCTTGGCCTGGTTCATGGCCTGCATTAGCAGGATGTACGTGTTGTAGCCCACGTTGCTCCTCTTCAGCTCCTTCAGAACTTCTGAGTAGTACGAGCTCGTGTTGCTGTAGTCCGCGAGGGCGTACGGCCTCAGGAAGTCCGTGTTTATGTTCAGGTTAGATGGAACCTTCGGCTGGGGGAGCTTATGCCCTGTGAAGTAGTAAACCGCCTGGTATATCGTCGATATTGGGATGACCTTGAGTCCCCACCGCTGGGCGGCGTATGCGGTTACGTTAACACGCTTCGTCACGCTCGTTATCTCCGTTATCCCGCCTATGCTCCTTTCCCTCGTCTCCTGAACCATCTGCACCTGCTGTCCCTGGGGTATCAGGAAGATCTTCATGCCCGCCTCTGCCGCGGCGGAGGCCTTCTCCAGTATCCCGCCGACGGGCCCTATGGTTCCGTCCGGGTTTATCATACCCGTCATCATCACGTCGGGTTTGAGCTTCCAGCCTTTCAGGGCTGCTATTATGCCCACCGTCATGGTTCCTCCAGCCGATGGTCCCCCTATTATCGGGGCGTTTGCCCTCACCTGGATGAAGACGTCGTAGCGGCTCATGTTAACCCCGAGGATCTTCCCTGCCATCTGAGCCGCGAGTCTTGCGCTGGCCTGCATGTCCACCTGGGCCAGCGGCCAGGTTTCAATGTAGACGTGTCCGCTTCCTGGAGCGACTGTTATCACGAACTTGGTCACCACACCCACGAACTGGCCGTTGGCGGCTTTGGACACTGCCGGAGCTAAGATAACGACTGTGTGCCCCTGGCAGGGGCACTGGGCTTTAACGACACCTGCGGGCAACGACAGGACGAGAAGGAGAACGATCAGCAGGGCGAATCTTCTCATCTTTCACCACCGTTGAATGTTTAGGATCATCTAATAAATGGTTTTTGGTCTCTGAACCTCCGATAGCCTTAAAGCCTGAGCATCTCTAAAACCTCGGGATGGGTATGGACGTGTTCTCGAGCATGATATCGAGGAAGTTCAGGAACATAGCCGGCGAGAGGTACGAGGAGATAATGAACTTCTACAGGGAGTTCCTCCTGAGCGAGGAGGAGATGCACGTTCCGGAGGTCTCATCCATACTCATGCCCATCGACGGCAGCGTTCACGTAATACCAGAAAAGGTTTACAGGCTTCTCTCGGCGTATGAAGGTGTCTCCATTCTTCTCCTCTACGTCATAGACATGAACGTCCTGAGGATAGTTGAAGGAACTCTGGGGAAAATGGAGGCTGAGATCTTTAAGGGAAAGGAGCTGAAGCGGGCGGATGAGTTCCTGAGGGCTGTCGAGGTAAAGCTGTCGGGATTCAGGATATCCCTGAGAACGGAGGTGATCATAGGGCACAAGGGCGACGACGTTGTTAGGAGGGCCAGAGAGCACGATATGATCATCGTATCGAAGAAGTACGGCTCTGAAGGCGCGAGATCCCTCAGGATAAGCCCCCTCGTCTTCAGGATAGTCCACAGCATAGCGAAGCCCGTGGTCGTTTACTGATCTATCAGGTCCGGTGGTGGTTTGATGAACCCTCAGTCTGTGGCGGCCGTGGTGGTTTTCCTCGCAGTTTACTCCCTGATAATAACCGAGAAGGTTCACAGAACGGTTGCTGCTATGACGGGAGCCTCTGTGCTCCTCCTCACGGGGATAGTTCCCTGGAGCTCTGCGAAGGGCTACATAGACCTCGACACCATACTCCTGCTCGCCGGCATGATGGTGGTGGTCAACGTTGCGAGGGACAGCGGCATGTTCGAGTACGTGGCGATAAAGACGGCCAAACTCGCTGGGGGAAGCCCGATAAAGGTGCTTCTGCTCTTCTCGGGAGTAACAGCCGTTGTGAGCGCCTTCCTCGATAACGTCACGACGGTTCTCCTGCTGACGCCGATGCTCATATACATCACGCGGAGGATGGGTGTTGACCCAGTCCCGTTTCTTCTGTCGGAGGTGTTTGCCTCCAACATCGGGGGAACCGCCACGCTCATAGGAGATCCGCCTAACATAATGATAGGATCCGCCGCGAAGCTCAGCTTCAACGATTTCGTGGAGAACATGGCTCCGATAGCCCTCATAACCCTTGGCGTGACGATAGCGCTGATATTCCTGTTCTACAGGCACTCCTTCAGGAGCTCCAGCGGCGGGAGCGTAATGCTGATAGACGAGAGGGAGGCCATAAAGGATCCCGCGTTGCTGAAGAAGTCTCTGGCAGTTCTGTCCTTCGTCATATTCGCCTTCTTCTTCCACGACCTCCTCGGTATAGAGCCCGCCGCCGTGGCCCTCATAGGTGCCTCAATCCTGCTTCTGTGGAGCGGGATACCCCCCGAGAAGGCCCTTGGAAAGGTGGAGTGGGCGACGCTGTTCTTCTTCGGCGGGCTGTTCGTGCTCGTTGGCGGACTCGTCCAGACGGGCGTCATAGACAGGCTCGCGAGCATCGTGACCTCCAACGTTCACAGCGAGGCCCAGGCCATAGTTATGATCTCAGGCTTCTCGGCCGCGGCATCCGCCGTCGTTGACAACATACCGTTCACGGCGACCATGATACCGCTCATAAAGGCCATGGGCGCGCAGTTCAACACCTACCCCCTCTGGTGGGCTCTCTCCCTCGGGGCCTGTCTTGGAGGCAACGGAACCGCCATAGGGGCTTCCGCCAACGTCGTGGTTCTCGGGATAGCCTACAGGGAGGGGATAAGGATAACGTTCAAGGACTTCCTGAAGGTCGGTCTGGTCGTGATGGTTTCAACGGTTGGTGTCGGGACGCTTCTCCTGCTGATAAGGTACGGGGGGCTGATTTAGTGCAGGTGCCCGTGGAGAGGTTTGGCCGGTTGAGGGATCTATCGAACTTGGAGGTGATGGTTTGAGGATACTCGTGCTCGTCGACGGCTCCAAGTGGAGCCAGAAGGCTGCCCTGCACGCGTTTGACGTCGCGAAGAGGAAGGGCGGGAAGGCTAAAGTGGTTCTCTACTCCGTCCTTGACAGGAGGGAGGCGAGGGCGATAGCTTTCCACCTCGGGGTTCGCAGGGACAGCGTGGATGAGATAGTGAAGTTCGAGGAGAGGATATGGGAGGAAACGAAGCGGAGCGTTAAAGAGGTTATGTCGGTCCTCCTGAGCGCAGCGGCTGAGGAGGGCATAAACTGCTCGATGAAGATAGTCGAGGGACCGGCCGTTGATAGCATAGTTAGGGAGGCCAACTCCGGCTACGACCTCGTGGTGATGGGGGCCTTTGGAAAGAGCGGTAAGGGGCACATAGGCTCGCTGCTTGAGGACATCGTTGGGAGCATAGAGCCGCCCGTCATGATAGTGCGCTGATTGAGCTAATACTCCACGCCTTTCCTCGCTATCACACCGCGCTGGTAGGGGTGCTTTATTTCTCTCATCTCTGTGACGTAGTCGGCCAGTTCGAACAGCTCCTCCGGGCAGTACCTCCCCGTGAGCACGAGCTCGGTGTGCTCCGCCTTTGTTCTTACGAGTTCCCTGACCTCTTCGACTTCAAGCATGCCGAACCTCAGGGCCACGCAAACCTCGTCGAGTATCACGAGATCCCACTCGCCGCTTGAGGCTGCCTCCCTGGCCCTGCTGAGGGCTCTCTTGGCGGCCTCTATGTCCTCCTCCGTCGGCTCACCGTGGACGAACTTCGGAAGCCCGAAGGATTCTATTACGGCACCGCACTCCTCTATCTTCACCTGCTCGCCGTAAGCCTTCGGTGCCTTCATGAACTGGATTATCAGAACCTTTCCCCCTCTTCCGAGCATCCTCACGGCCAGGCCAAAAGCAGCCGTCGTCTTTCCCTTCCCGTTGCCTGTGTAGATGTGAACGAGGCCGAGTCTGTCCCTCCACGACACGTGAACCACCGGTGGATATAATCGCCGGGGTTTTTAAAGGGTGAGGGTGCCGATGCCTGAGAAAAGCGTTAAAGCGATGGCCGCCAACTCATGACGAGGTGATCCCATGAAGGAGACCGTTTTCACCGAGAACGCTCCAAAGCCGATAGGGCCGTACAGCCAGGCGGTTAGGGCCGGGAGGTTCCTCTTCATCTCGGGGCAGATCCCCGCGGATAGGGAGGGGAACCTCGTCGGCGGAGACGTGAGGGCCCAGACGAGGCAGGTTCTTGAGAACCTGAAGGCCATCCTCGAGGCGGCCGGTGGAAGCCTGGAGAACGTCGTTAAGGTGACCGTCTATCTGAAGGACATGAACGACTTCGGGGCAATGAACGAGGTTTACTCCGAGTACTTCGGTGAGTCAAAGCCCGCGAGGGCGGCGGTTGAGGTGTCGAGGCTTCCGAAGGACGTGAGGATAGAGATGGAGGCCATAGCCTACCTGTGAGGTGCCGCCAATGAAGGTACTCGACAACGTTCACCTCGTCGACGGCACCAACGCCAACGTCTACCTCGTGATCCGCGACGGAAAGGTTGCGCTCATAGATACCGGACTTCCGGGGGAGCACGAGAAGGTCATCAGGTACCTCGATGGGCTCGGCTTCGCTCCCGAGGACGTCGACCTGATAGTGCTGACTCACTCCCACCACGATCACGCGGGCTCCCTCATGGAACTGAAGGAGCTGACCGGCGCAAAGGTCGCTGCTCACAGGGAAGAGATTCCGCGTCTAACGGAGAAGGTCCTAAAATGGAGCGGCAGGCGGATCGACGTCGAGGTTCCGCTGGAGGACGGCGACGAGATCGCCGGCCTGAGGGTGGTTCACTCCCCCGGACACACCCCGGGGAGCATAGTCCTCCACTCCAGAGCCCTCAGGGCGATATTCCCTGGGGATCTCGTTTACGAAGAGGAAGGGAGGCTGCACGAGATTCCGCACAGGTACTCGCTCGACCCAGAGATGAACAGGGAGGCCATAAAGAACGTTCTCAGGCTGGATTTTGAGCACGTCCTGCCGAGCCACGGAAGGCCGATACTGAACGAGGGCAGGAAGAGGTGGCGCGAGCTCGTTGAGGAGCTGGGGCTAAAGTAAGTGGGCGGCGAAGAAGAAGCGGCGATGTCTGGGGCCGGGGCCGGGATTTGAACCCGGGCTAGGGGATCCACAGTCCCCTGTGCTGACCAGGCTACACCACCCCGGCCATGACTCTCGGAAAGACCTTTTGGGTTAGCTTTATAAAGTTTTCGACGGATTGCGGGAGAGAAGGGGTCTGGAGAGTCCCTCAGTGCGGAACCGCCGATATCCAAGTCCCTGAGCGGTTTGAAAGTCCGTGGAGGTCCGAACATGAAGGCGAAGCGTGAGGCGCTGATAAGCCTGTTCACGGCCATGAACGACGGAAAGGTCGACGCCGATATAATCGATCTTCTCCTGCTCGTGAACTCGATTAATGGGGTCTATACGACGAGCTCATGCTCCGGGAGGATCGGCGTGATGGAGGAGCCGGCCTTCGGCGCCAAGCCGCTCGCGAGGTGGCTCATCAAGGTTCACAGGGAGATGTCATTCGAGGAGATGAGGGAGGCGCTCGGTAAGGCCGAGAAGGGCCTGCTATTCCTGAAAAGTCAGCCGCCCATATTCCACGTCGTTGCGGAGGACCTCGGGAGGGCCAGGAAGGTTCACGAGCTCGGCCTGGCCAGCGGCTTCAAGTACACGACGTTCAAGGCCATAGGGACGAGGTACCTCATAGAGATAAACGGGACGGAGTACCTGACGGCCCCCCTCGGAAGGGACGGGGAGATACTCGTGGACGACACCTACCTCCGCTTCGCCCTTGACATCGGGAACTCTATGCTCAGGCGCTCGAAGGGGAGGCTTCCAAGGCTGTTCGAGAACTTCAGGAGGCTGAGGAATGAGCTCGGCGAGGACGAGCTCTTCCACGAGCTGAGGGAGGAGTACGGGGTTTGAACTGTTGAGAATCACGGTGTTAACCTGATGGGACTATCTGTTTAGTTCCCCCATTTGTCGGCGGGAAAACCTTATAGGTTCTTTGGATGATGTGTGTATGTGAGGGTGGAGGGATGAAGTTCAAAGTTCTTCTTGAACCTCAACCTGAGGGAGGATACGTTGCGTACGTGCCCGCTCTTCCAGGCTGCCTTAGTCAAGGTGAAACGAGGGAAGAAGCTCTTGAGAACATAAAGGAGGCCATTGAGCTCTATATCAGGGTACTTGAGGAGAGGGGACTCGAAAAGACCATGAAAGAGATCGTTCACTCGGGTGAGGGTCGTATATTCGAGGTGTCTCTGTGACGAAGCTATCACGTGACGTCTCTGGAAAAGATGCTATCAAAGCCCTTCAAAAGTTGGGCTATTCCCCTGTCCGCTGGAAGGGTTCTCACGTCGTCCTTCTTGGACCCAATGGGCAGATAATAACGATCCCGTTACATAAAAGCCTGAAAACAGGTCTTCTTAGGGCAGTCCTGCGTGAGGTCGGCATCTCGGTGGAGGCTTTCAAGGAGCTCCTTGCCGATCCCTGATGCTTCACAACGTTGGATTAAAGATCTCAGAACATAATCAAGCGGGCGAGCGGGTGGTCACTTCATCTCGTTCCACTCGGGGTTCCCGTATCTCTCCTCCACCAGCCTGCCCGTGAGTTCGAGCTCGTAGTCAGTCAGCTTTCCTTCTTTAATCCCGAAGGCGTTGGTGAAGCTCTCCCTCAAAAGTTCGTACGCCTCCCAGCGGTTCAGCTTTATCCCTTCCCTCTCAAGCGTCGTGACGCGCTCCCAGATGCTCGAGACCCCTTTATCCCTCAGCTTCTCCTTCGAGGCCCTGAGCACACTCCCGAGGATCTCGACGCGCGTCGCGTACATGAACGTGCCGTGCTGCAGGATGATCCCCCTCCTCCGCGTCTGGGCCGATCCGCTTATCTTCTTCCCGTTTGCCACGATGTCGTTCAGGCCCGAGAATCCCGCGTCAAGGCCGAGCTCTCTGAGCGCGTCGACCAGAGGTCCAGCTAAGTAGCGGTAGCTCCTCTCGATGTTCCTGAGGTCTGGATGGCGCTCCTCCCCGACGACGATCGAGTATGTTATCTCCCCGAACTCGTCGTGGAAGACGCTCCCTCCACCGGTTATGCGCCTGACGACCGGTACCCCGAGCTTCCTGGCCTCGTCAAGGTTCACGTCGTGCCTCACGCTCTGAAACCTTCCTATCGTCACTGAGCTCGGGGAGAACGCGTAGAGCCTGACGGTGTCAGGAACCCTGCCCTCGATCCTTGCCAGCATTATCGCTTCGTCTATGGCCATCTGAACCTCGGGCCGGGCCACGATGAGCGGTATGAACCTCACTTTCCTTCACCACCCGGTGTTTCGTTCGTGCGTCCCACGGACGCTCACAGGTGCTCCCTCAGCCAAAGCGGTATCCAGCCGACCTTGGGGATCACGAACACCGCCTTGGCCTCCACATCAGAGGCCGGGACGCATCCGGCGTCGTAGTAGCCGAATCCCTTGATGTACATCGTGATCGAGGAGTACCCTCCGTTCTTCAGGGGATACGCGGGATCAGGTACAGGATTGTTGTCGCCCCACGTTACGAAGCACCTCTCCGTTTTTCCGTTCAGGTTCAGGGTCCCTATGTAGCGCACGCGGTGGATTATCGGGTACTCGAAGCCCGGCCGTTTGTAGACTATGACGTTCCCGACGTGTATGCTGTCAGGGTTGACGCCCTTGAGAACCACGACGTCGCCCTTGTAGAAGACGGGCTCCATGGAACCGCTTATCACTATGACGAGCGGCGTGTTCGTGTGAAGGGCCAGCCTCAGTCCGTACTCAAGCCCTAAAACGATTATCAGGGCCACGAGGAGCCATGCGACGTCTTTCTTCCATTCCTCCATTTTAACGCCTCCATGAGTGTGCGGATCTTGCACGGTATCATCCCTATAGCCGTGCAGGTTTCGAGACTCACACCTCTCTCCGTCACGTCCATATGCAACCTGGCGGACTTAAAAGTTTCCTTCGGTAGTCCGTGCCTTCCGAGGCCGACGAGCATGATGAAGCTCTCCCCCTCAAGCGCCCTCTCTGCTATCTCGATGGGCTTCACTGCCCTCCCCTCCCACGGCTTGCTCGTGGTCACGACGACGGTTCCGAACTGCGGGGGAAAGCCTCTCTCACCGCTGAGAATGTGAAACCGCCCTGTTCTTACGAGTTCGAGCAGGTACCTCCCGCCTCCCCCTATCGTCGTGCTCTCGCTGACCTTCTCAGCGACCTCGGATGGCTTCCCCTCGAGGGGAAAATCCACGAGCGCCAGGTGGAATCCGCAGGAGTATGCAACGGGTGCCGCCCTTGCTATCGCCCTAAGGTGGGCCGTGTGGAGCCTCCTCCTGTCGTACGTGTTCTGAAGGGCGATCGTCAGCATGCTCTCCACCCGACTCATCCCGTTCGTAGGATCGAGACCCTTATAAGATGTTTGGGGAACTTGAGAATATGGAAGAGGTTGATGAGGTTAAGGCCATGGCCGAGAGGGGCCTCTTTGAGGAGGCTCTTCAGAGGGCCTGGGAGATAGAGGACAGGGCCCTCAGGGTGGAGGCCGTTATTGAAGTCGCCAGAGCGGCCGTTAAGCTGAAGCCCGATCTGAGCCGGAAGGCCCTTGAAAAGGCGAGCCAGTGGATGGAGGGTGTAAAGGATCCCCACACCAGGGCGATTCTCCTCTCAAAAATGGCCTTCGTTTATCACCTCCTCGGAGATTCGAACACGGACCTCTTCGATGAGGCGCTGAACGCGGTTTTCTCCATAGATGATCGTCTTGAACTCGGCTCGGTTCTGTCCGTTGTAGCCTACTACATGGCGGTTTCGGGTCTCCCTGACGAGGCGTATCAGGTTTTCAACGACGCATTCGACGTTATAATGGAGGCGGAGGTTGATTACAGGACCAAGCTCGACACCATAATAGAGATGGCCGGACTCATAGAGGGGGCCGGGGACGAGCTTCCGCCCGGGGATGCCATCAGGTTCTACGAGATGGCCTACGACATATTCGACAAGCTGAGGATAAACACGGACGCCGTCAGGGTGGAGAAGAAGATGAACCTGGCGAAGACCCTCAGGAACCACGGAACGCCCGAGTTAAGGCGGCTCCTCCTCGAGGGGAAGTTCGTCCACGCCGTTAACGCGGTTGAGAAGAAGCTCCGCGGCAGACCCGATCTGTTCCTTGCCCTCCTTGAGATAGCCCTCTGGATGAAGAAGATCAAAAATCCCGGCTACCTCGACGTTCTTGACAGGGCCATGTCGAAGCTTCAGAAGCTCGGTGAGCTTGACGCCGAGACGATTGAGAAGAGCGCCGTCGTCCTCACCGAGATGGGCGAGCTTAAGAAGGCACTTGAGTTCACGATGAGGATAAAGGACACCGAGAAGAGGGATCAGGCCCTGGCTGCCATAGCCCTGAAGCTGGCTGAGGACGGCTTCTATGAGGGTGCCAGAAAGGTCGCCTACGCCATAAAGGACATGAACCTTAAAAAGGCCGTTATGGATGAGATAACGGTTATGGAGGGGGAGAAAAATGGATGAGAACGTTGGGAACGTTAAGGTGTTCGACGCACACTCGGATCTCCCGACTCTGATCTGGGAGAAGAGGGACGCTGGCTTCAGGAAAGAGCCCGAAAACCTGATCCTTGAAAGGGAGAAGGAGAGGTTCTTTCAGAACGTGGCCTCCCGCGTCATGTCGGTGTGGACGCCCCTGGATAAGCGGAGATGGCCGACGGTTTACGCGTTCGAAGCCTTCAACAGACTCATACGGGACGTGGACGAGAGCTCGAGCTTCGACGTCGTAACGACAGTTAAGGAGATGGACGAGAGCATCAAGGCAGGGAGGATAGCCCTGTGGCTCGGTATGGAAGGCGGGGAGCCCCTCGGGGAGAGCCTCGACCTCCTCGACGTTTTCTACCGGCTCGGCCTGAGGGTTCTAACGCTTACTTGGAGCCTCAGGAACGCTCTCGGTGACGGGGCCTTTGAGAGAACGGGGGGAGGACTGAGCAGCTTCGGGGTCGAGGTCGTTGGCAGATGCGAGGAACTCGGGATTCTCGTCGATGTGAGCCACCTTAACGAGCGGGGCTTCTGGGACACCCTCGACGTAACGTCGTTCCCGGTCATAGCATCCCACTCGAACGCGAGGGCCCTGCGCGACCACGTCAGGAACCTCAACGACGACCAGATAAAGGCTATAGCAGAGAGGGATGGCGTCATCGGCGCAACCGCGGTTCCGTCCTTCATAGGGGACGCTCCATCCATCGACGACTACGCGGCTCACGTAACCTACATGGTTGACCTCGTCGGCTACAGACACGTCGGTTTTGGCTTCGACTTCACATACTACCTCAAGGGCCTCCCCGGGAGCGGGATCAGGGAGTTCGAGAACGAGGCCGATATACCCGTCCTCCTTAGGAAGCTCGGGGAGAACCTGTCTGAGAAGGAGCTCAGGGCCATTGCCATCGAGAACTTCAGAAGGGTCTTCGAAAGGGTGGTAGGGTGAGGTCATCTTTCTTTTTTATCACTTCCAGGGACGCCCGCCTTCTCTTCCTCAGCGGCGGAGGGAGGGTGAACCTCGACCTCAGGAGAACTGGGAGGACGTGGCTGATAAGAAGGACCGATGAGGGCTTCGTGTTCCCCGATGGCACCGTCGTGGACGAGGACACCATGCGGGCGATAGCGGAGGACGAGGGGAGCGTCTACTTCATCAGAGGGGGAGTTTACAAGGCCGCCATAAGGGCCGGGCACTACTACAAGCTCGTTCCAACGATTCCGCCGACGATAGAGATAGACGGTATAAGGATGCACAGGACGAAGGGCGTGGATCCCGGGAAGGACGCGAGGATGAAAGTGGATGCTGTGGCGCCGAAGGAGGGCGAGACGGTCCTCGACACCTGCATGGGGCTCGGCTACACCGCCATAGAGGCCGCCAGGAGGGGGGCCTACGTCATAACCGTCGAGAGGGATGAGAACGTCCTCTCCCTGGCGAGGATAAATCCATGGAGCAGGGAGCTGTTTACGGGCGGTAGGATTCAGGTCATTCAGGGCGATGTCTTCGAGGTGGTTAAGCGCTTCAAGGATCGCAGTTTCGACGCCGTTGTGCACGATCCCCCGAGGTTCTCTCTGGCGGGTGAGCTCTACGGCAGGGCGTTCTACTCACAGCTTCACAGGGTTCTGAAGCCCGGCGGGAGACTCTTCCACTACGTTGGCAACCCCGGCGGCAGGTACAGGGGTAAGGACCTCCAGAAGGGGGTCATGGAGCGCCTGAGGGAGGCGGGCTTCAGGAAGGTTAGGCGGGTCAGGGAAGCCCTCGGCGTCGTTGCCCTCCGGTGATGCTACCCCCGAATGTTTTGGGATTCCCCTGCGGCGTGCGCCCCTGACCTTCCGAGAGCCTCCCGAAAAGCTTTTAGGATGCCTGCTGTTAGTAAGCTCACATGTTCAGGAGGCGTAACGATGTCCGGCTCCGATCTTGGTTCACGGGTTCTCGACAGGGTTAAGGAAGATAGGGGAATAACGGAGAAGCTGGCGTCGATCTTCCCCGGCTACCACGGCTACAAGAACAAGGAGAAGCTGAGGGAAACCGACGACATAGTTAGGAGAACGATATACAGGGAGATGAGTGAGTTCACGGTTCAGCTGAGGAGGCACTACCAGAGGCTCGTCAGGCTTTCAAGGCGGGACCTGGCGAGGGAGGTTGAGAGGCTCTACCTGAGGTGTGACGCGGTGGCCCAGCAGATACTGCACGCTCCGAGGGGCTACAAGCCGCTTGCTGGAGCTGTGAGGATCGGGGAGGCCGATCTCGAGGATCTAATAAAGTTCGACAGCTCTCTCGCAGATCAGATAGCCGAGCTGAGGGAGAAGATCTACGAGCTCGGTGATGCCATCGGAAAGGGAAGGATGGACGACGTCGAGTCAATAATAGGCGAGGTGGAGCTCATAATCGAGAGGCTGAGCGGTCTCATGAGGGAGAGGGAGTCCCTGCTCGAGGGGGCAGGTGAGGTCTGAGGAAGGTGGTGGAAATGGTGAAGAAGACGAACGTCATAGAGTGGAAGAACGCGGCGCCCGACGACATCCTCTGGGTCTACCCGTACGAGGACATCCGCTGGGGTTCGGTGGTCGTCGTCAAGGAGTCAGAGGTAGCGGTCTTCATGAGGGACGGGAAGATATACGACGTCCTCCAGCCGGGCAGGCACGTGCTGACGACGCAGAACCTGCCGCTTCTGACGAGGGCCTTCAGGTTCCTTGCTGGATACGGTGAGACCCCGTTCAAGGCCCGCGTGGTCTTCGTGTCCCTCAAACAGTTCCAGGGGAAGTTCGGGACGAAGCTGAGGCTGAGGCTCAGTCCGAGGGCCTCTTGGATGACCGAGATGCAGACCTACGGAACGTTCTGGTACAGGATAGCCGATCCCGTCCTTTTCCTCACCCAGATAGCTGGAACCCAGCCGCACTTCACCTCCGAGGACGTGACGAACTTCCTGAGGTCGTACTTCAACGAGGTCATAATTCAGGAGCTCTCCAAGTACTCGGTTCTTGAGGTTCAGACCAAGCTCGAGGACATAGTCATGGACATGAAGGCAGGTTCGCTCTATGACAGCTTCAGGCAGAAGGGGCTTGAACTGATCGACGTCAAGTTCCAGGGCGTTTCGTTCCCGTACCTCGAGAAGCTCGAGAGGGAGGACCCGACATACGGTGTCGCGCTCATGAGCGCCCTTCAGAGCGGCGACGAGGCTAGGGTTCTCGAAACCGTGAAGGTCGTGGAGTCCATGAGGGCTCTCGGAAAGGCGGGAGGAGCCGCCATGGGGGCGGGTCTCGTCGCGATCCCCTACCTGTTCGGGGGACAGCCGTATCAGCAGCCCCCACAGCAGCCGTACCAGCAGGCCTACCAGCAGCCACCTCAACCTCCGCAGCAGCCTTCCAAGAGCGGTGCTCCTGATGACGAGCTTGGGAAGATCAAGAAGAAGCTCGAGATGCTCAAGGAGCTCTACGAGGACGGGCTCATAACGGAGGAGGAGTACAAGGCCAAGAAGAAGAAGCTGCTTGAGGAGATGCTCTGATTCGAGGGGTGGTGACATGGCGTTTGGTCTGTTTAAATCCGATGCTGAGAAGGCTGAGGATGAGTGGAGAAAGGCTTACGAGAAGGGAATAAATCAGAAGAGGTGGGATGAGGCGGCCAAGCACTTCAAGAAAGCCTACGAGCACTACAGAAAGGCCGGAGATCCGAAGGCCGAGGAGGCCCTCCTTCTCTTCTACCTCTCCGTCTCATTCAGCGGAAACCTCGATGCACTCAAGAAGGCAGGAGAGCTGGCCAAGAAGTTTCCGCCGAACACAACTTTCAGGATACCGTTCGAGATCAGGGCCGAGGACATAGCCGTCGAGGCCCCGCTGCTCGTCAGGGAGATCCCCGTGAGGAGGGCGCTGTCCGACGTCGACTCGCTCATCAGCAGCGGGGACGAGGGGAAGATGGAGGCTTTTGCATCCAGGCTCGAATCTATATCGAAAGACCTTCTCATGAACTCCTCAAGGAAGCCCCTCCTTGGAGAGTTCTTCGGTCTTAAGGAGCCCTTTGAGAAGAGGGGTTACCGCTACCTCGCCTACTCCAAGCTGCTCAGGGCCAAGATACAGGCCCTCTACGATCCCCAGCAGAGCATAGAGCTCTACTCAGAGGCTATGGGCTACTTCAAGGTCGGCAACATGGCCCAGCCAGCTGAAGAGGTCACGGAGGAGATGAACAGGGTCGGTAAGGTCGCCAAGTGCTGGTTCTGCGGGAGGACGATCCAGGGAGAGGAGATACACTACGTCAGGATGCCTGCGGAGGTAACACCGTATCTCCTGTCGAAGTTCAGGGACGAGAAGCCAGAGACCGTTGGAGACGGCTACGTCATAGCCTGCAGGGCCTGCTACAGCGCCATATACATAACATCGGACTCCATAGCGAGGAGGTACTACCAGATGGCGATGAAGAAGCTGGAGCAGGTCAGGCAGGAGCTGCTGGCCGAGATACAGCGGCTGAACGCGAGGATAAACAGACTTGAAGGAAGGATAAGCAGTCTGAGATGGGAGGGTTAGCGGTAGTGTGGAGGTGGTAAAATGGAAGCCCTCAAGTGTGTCAACTGCGGTGCTCCCCTGCCCGAGCCGAAGGAGGGTGAGGAGTACGTAAAGTGTGAGTTCTGCGGCTACGTCAACAGGATATCCGAGTCAGCCGACTACATGGAGAAGCTCAAGATGGAGGTCATGGGATGGCTTCAGTCCATAGTTCCGGCGCAGGTCATAAGCTCCTCCTCCGCCGTCGACGCAGTCTCAAGGCACAACATATTCGTGACGACGGTTAAGCCGAACCTCCTATCCCAGCACCTTGAGGCGAGCTCCAAGGTCGCGGGTCTGATCTCGATGCCGATGCTCTTCCTCCCGTTCTGGGACGTCTCGATATCGGTTGACGCCGGTCATCCAAAGGAGGCCTTCGAGGGGATAGCCAAGCTCGAGAGCCTCAAACCGCTGGCCGTCGTGGACGAGGATGCCCGCTTCCTGAACAAGGTCATAGCGACCCAGTACACGTACGCCTACTTCTCCAACTTCGTCGACCTCCTGAAGAACGGTAAGAAGGATCCGAAGCTCCTCGCCAACAACTTCAAGAAGATACGAGAGGCTTTTGAGAACGTTGAAAACGCCGAGGCTCCGAAGCTGAGGTTCGAGGCTCTCTACAGGGCCTACATGTCCATAGACGCCATGATGTCAGGGGACATGGGCGGGGCGATGGAGGGCATAAGGACGGCCATAGAGATGCTTGAGAGGAGCAAGGCCGAGGCAGCCAAGAATCCCGAGTACATACCGATGGTCCCTGCGATCGAGAAGGAGATCAGAATAGCGAGGGCCATAGAGAGCCTCGTGGACGGTCTCTCCGCCGTTCCCGATCCGATGGAGGGGCTCATGAAGGTTCAGAGGTTCTTCGAAGTGTCCGAGAACGCAAGGAAGGTTCTCTCAACCCAGTACCACATAGACGCGTCCGACTTCGGAAGGTACAGGGGGATAATGGAGGAGGTCAGAAACGTCATGAGGGCCAAGGCGGGCGAGCCCGCTATCAACGTCATAGGCGGTCCCAGGGAGCTCATGCTTCCGTTCTGGAGGGTTCAGCTGACCTACACGTTCACAACTGGCTCTCTGTTCTGGAAGAAGGGCAAGGCCATAACCGATGAGCTCCTCATACTCGCCACGGTTCCCTACGCCTCCCGGGCCATAACGGACATATTCAAGATGAAGCCGAAGGGAGGGATGTTCGACGGCTTCCTCGGCAAAGAGGCCTCGATGACAACGGGCTACCTCAGGGATCTGATGGGAGCGGTAAGGCGCTCGAGCGTGAGCTCTGGCACCAAGATAGTTCCACCGCTGATAACGAGCGAGGAGGCGAAGCTCTTCTCCGACTGGTACATAGGGAGCGTCGCGAGGGCAACGTCGGGGAAGGTCAAGTTCGGCGTCAGCCGGCTCATGGGAATCGTCTACCTCGGGGCCGAGGTGAGGGGGGACGACGTCTTCATCCCCGAGCTTAAGGAGTTCCAGGTGAGCGTCAGGGGACACCTGCGGAACCTCATGAAGGCGGCCCTCTGAGCCCTGAGCCGACCCTGCTATCCGATTTCCTTTTCTCCTCGTTCTCCCTCTTCCACTCTTGTTCTAACCCTCAGATCCAAGGGCTTCTCGAGGCCCCAGAACCTGCAGAAGGAGCACACCTCACCGCTCGACGGCATGCCGCAGACCCTGCACTCCCTCAGCTCCATCTCCTCGAGTTTCCTCTCAAACAGCTCCCTGTTCCTCAGGTAGCCCTTCACGAAGTTGAGCTTCGTGCCCGGCCGCTCCTCCTCCATCCCGTTCAGCACCGCCTTGTACCTGAGCGTGACCGCTCCCCTCGAGTGTGGGCACTCGTCGACGAGGTAGTCTATCCCGCTGGCCACGGCGTAGAGCGCTATCTCCCTCTCCGTCAGCTCGTAGAGCGGCTTGACCTTGCCCACCATCTTTCCCTTTCCCTCGAGCTTCGGTCCCTGCTTGGCGAGGTACTGGACGTTCCAGTTCATGAGGCTCGAGAATATGAAGCTCGCCTCGTCGTCGAGGTTGTGCCCCGTGGCTATGACGTCAAAGCCGTTGTCGTAGGCGAACTTGTTCATCAGGTACCGCTTCGTCAGTCCGCAGTACGAACAGACGGGCCTCCTCGTTCTGACCTCGCCTATCCCGTGCCCCACGAGCTTCCTGACATCCAGAACGTGCAGCTTGAGTCCGAGCTCTCTGCACTGCCTCTCTGCGTACTCCCTGCTCCGCTTTGAGTAGTCTCCTATCCCGAGGTCTATGTGGAGGCACTCCACGTTGTAGCCGAGCCTGTTCAGAACCCATGCCGTCACGGCTGAATCCTTTCCCCCACTGACGGCGACGAGAACCCAGTCGTCCCTCTTCAGGAGGTGGTACCGATCTATCGTCCTCTGAACCTTCCTCTCGAAGTACTCTATGAAGTGCTCCCTGCACAGGTACATCCTCGGGTAGTGGAGCTTTATGAACGCTTCCCTGCCGCAGATCTTGCATCTTCCCTTCATGATCGCCGGTTGGGAGGGGCGTTAAAATAGGTTTCGCATCGACCGCAACGCTTTTTAGCCTCGGGCTGAATGTGAAACGGTGGTTGGATGTCACTCTCATCGCTCGCCTGGGCCGTCTGGTACATCCTCCCTGCCTACGTTGCCAACGCCTCCCCTGTTCTCGTCGGCGGCGGGAGGCCGATGGACATGGGCAGGAAGTGGAGGGATGGTAAGAGGATCCTCGGGGACGGCAAAACCTGGAGGGGATTCTTTGGAGGAATCGCCATCGGAACGGCCTTCGGGGCGTTTCAGTACCTCATCACCCCCTCCTTCTACGGTGGCTCTTTTAAAACGGCCCTGTCACTCGCCTTTCTCCTCTCCTTAGGCGCGCTCGTAGGCGACCTCGTCGGGAGCTTCTTCAAGAGGAGGGCGGGCCTTCCGAGGGGTTACCCCGCCATAGGCCTCGATCAGCTCGGTTTTCTTATATCCGCCCTCGCCTTCGCCTACCCCGTGAAGACCATAGGCCCTGGTCAGATGATCTTCCTCCTCATCTTCACCCCGTTCCTTCACTGGGGCACGAACTACGCCGCCTACAAGATCGGGAAGAAGGAGGTGCCCTGGTGATCTTCAGTTTTTTGTGACTTGTTATTGTGGTAATTAAAAGATGAATAGG
>JAADEC010000017.1 GCA_013153595.1 Thermococci archaeon
TCGGGTGGGCACCGATTCCGAGTATCATGTGCTCGGCGCGGAGCAGTCCAACGCCGTCGGCACCGGTAGCGGCAGCGCGCTCGGCGACCTCTGGCATCGAGACGTTGACCTTGACCTCGGTGGCGGTGACGAGCGGGGCACCGGCCATGACGACCTTGGCCTCAGCGGCCTTCTCCTTCTCCTCCTTGACGAGGCTCTTGACGACGCCCTTGTAAACGACACCGCGGGTACCGTCGACTGTGACGAGCATGCCGTCCTTGAGCTTCTTGGTGGCCTCTTTGGTTCCAACGACGGTTGGGATACCGAGCTCCCTGCCGACGATGGCCGCGTGGCAGGTCCTTCCGCCCTCGTCGGTGATGATTGCGCTGGCCCTCTTCATGGCCGGAACCATGTCCGGGTTGGTCATCGTCGTGACGAGCACGTCGCCCTCCTTGACCTTGTCTATGTCGCGAACGTCGAGGATTATGACGACCTTGCCGGCTCCAACGCCCGGTGAGGCTCCAAGACCCTTGAGGATGACCTCCATCTCCTCGGTCTCCTCGAGCTCCTCACCCTCGGCGGGCGCCTCCTTGAGCGTCGTGATCGGCCTGCTCTGGACGATGTAGAGCTTGCCGTCGTCAGCGTCGTAGGCCCACTCAATGTCCTGCGGGTACTGGTAGTGCTCCTCGATCTTGGCGCCCATCTTGGCGACCTCGATGATCTGGTCCTCGGTGAGAACCTGCTTCTCGACGTACTCGGGGCCGAGGTAGTCGGCAACCTTGACGAGGACGGTTCCCTTGCCGGTCTCGGGGTTCCTGACGTACATGACCTCCTTCTTCGCTATGTACTTCTCCTTGATCTCCCAGGTTCCCTTCTTGACTATGTACTCGTCGGGCGAAACCGCACCGCTGACGACCGCCTCACCGAGGCCCCAGGCGGCGTTGATCATTATCTCGCTCCTGTCGTTCGTCACGGGGTTGGCGGTGAACATGACACCGCTGGTCTTGCTGTTGACCATCTTCTGAACGACGGCGCTGAGGTAAACCCTCCTGTGGTCGAATCCCTGCTTGGCCCTGTAGAACGTGGCCCTTGCGGTCCAGAGGCTGGCCCAGCACTTCTGAACGTTCTGAAGGAGATCCTCATCGCCCTTGACGTCGAGGTAGGTCTCCTGCTGGCCGGCGAAGCTCGCATCGGGAAGATCCTCAGCGGTTGCCGAGGAGCGGACGGCAACGTAAACTGCGTCCTGATTAAAGCGTGCGCTAAGCTTGTGATACGAGTCGAGAATCTCATCAGCTATCTCCTTGGGCATCGGCATGGCCTCTATAAGCTCCCTGATGAGCTCGGTGTTGTCGAGAAGCTCCCTGCTGTCATCGACGTTTGTCCTGTTGACTATGTCCATGATCCACTCCTGGAGGGGCCTGGGCTCTTCAGGAGCGCTGGCGAGAACCTCAGCGAGAACACCCTTCTTGGCCTTCTCCCCGAATATCTTCTCGACCTCGGCCTTTGAGACCTTGGTGTTCTCAACGAAGTACTTGTAGGCCTCTGCCGTCACACAGAATCCGGGCGGAACTGGAATCCCTGCCTGGGTCATCTCCCCAAGGTTCGCTCCCTTGCCCCCAACGAGGGGCACGTCTTCCTTCTTAAGCTCTTCGAACCACTTTATAAACCTGTATCCGGGCATACCTATCACCGAGGAAGGGGTACATAAAATGGTATTTAAAATTAACTGTCCAGGAAGTTCCTCACAAAATTTGGGGAGTCGAATGGAATCGGTGATGTAAACGGGGATTTCAGAGTGGAGGGCGGGGTGGCCCGATGTATTCAAAACTCCCAAAGGGAACATGAAGTTCTTTGATGTCTCTTTTTATTCATCATGCCCCCAACCTAAGTGAGATCCTGAAAGCCGCCTTTCTCTCCAGCAGAACCCTGCCGATCTCATCGGGCAGGACCACCATATCGCCCGATCTCAGGGGACCGTACTCCACCATATCGGGCCCCATGACCGCCGGCAGATCGACGGTCACTATGTACGCATGGGTCACGGGCGATCCTGCAGGCACCTCGGCCGGCTTCTCCTGCTCCTCCCCAGCCCCCCCGCCTGTCCTGCTTTCGGGCATGGCCTGGACAGAGCCCTTTGAATCGCCCTCAATGAAGGATCTTATCGTTAGGAGTATCTCCCTCTCCTCGGGGGGGAGGTCAACCGGAACCCCTTTGAAGGCAAGCTCCACTATCTTGTGAAGCCTCAGGCGTATTATCTCCCTCATGAGGCTCTCGGCTATTCTTATCTGCTCAAGGTAGAGCCTCTCCTCTATCGTCTCACCGCGGGACTTTGAGCTCTCGGCGCTTGCCTCGTAGGCTTTTATAAGGCTTCTGAAATCATGGTAAAACTCGGAATCGAGCCTAACGGGTTCTTCAGATGATAGCTCCGCCTCAAGCAGTTCCCTGAGCTTTACTATGTCCATAACGTCACCTTAAAATAATGGATGGAGCGTCACTCCTCAACCCTCGGGGCGAGGAGGAACACGAGCTTGCCCTCATCCCTTATGAAGTAGTCCATCTCAAGCGGCATCTCGTTTCCGAAGCGCAGTGTAACCTCGTCCGCCTTTCCAAATCCCTTTATCATATCGGCGAGATAGCTTATCCCGTAGGCACTTGAGGTTTCCTCCTCCACCTCAAGGTCGAGCAGTCCCTCGTCCTCAAGCGTCAGCTTTATCTCAACCTCGTTGGTTTCGCCCTCTGCCTTCATGACGAACTCGTTCTCCTTGGCGAGGAACTTTATGGCGTCGCTCACGAGGCTGGCGTCCCTGACCGCCTCTTTAAGAACCTCTCCGAGGAGGACCACGCGGGCCGTGAACGGAAGCTCCGGAAGTTCGAGATCGAGCTCATCAACGTCTATGAGGGGAAGCTTGAAGGTTCTCTTCGCCGTACCCTCGAACACGACCTCGAGGAAGTTCTCTTCTCCCTTCCTCAGTATCAGCACGTCCTTGCTCTTTCCCCTCTTGAGAACCTTCTTGAAGTGATCCATGTTTATGCCTATGGTCTCCGGCTCCTCCACCTCGAATCTGCTGAAGACGGAGCTTGGAAGGCTCAGATCAATGAGAACAACCCTGCTGGGATCCATGGCGCGCATGAAGACTCCGTCCTCTGATATTCTGAACGCTGCCTCGTCTATGAGGTTGCTTGCAGTCGCTATCAGGTCTGCAAACTCCTTGGCCCCATCAAAAACCATCTCAAACGGCATCTTCCTTACCTCCCTTCATAATCATGGCGAGCATCATCCTCACCCTTTCTCTACCCCGCCATAGATAAGTCTTTCCATTGTTCGTATCGGGCATCCGTCGATAGGCCTCGTCGAGGTCTTTAAGAGCCCGGGTGGCGAGTCTCCTCAGTACCTCCTCCTCAGCATCGCTCAAAACCTCAACCCCCATCATTCGTACGATCTCCAGACGTGGCCGCACTTGGTGCACTTGTAGAATATCGTGCTCGGCTCGTCCCCGGCCCTCGTCTGCATCTCCCACCAGTATGCCTCATCGTTTCCGCACTTGGGGCAGGTTACCTTGACCTTCGGAAGTGTCTCCAGGTTCTGTTCAACGACTATTATCCCCTCGTCCGGCTTGTGCTCGACCTTCTGGGTTATCCTGTAGGCTTTAGCGTCCTCTGGATTCAGCGGCTCTTCGTAGCCGCACTTCCTGCAGACGAAGACGCCCCTCTTCTTGTCCGGGATCATTATGCTACCACACTTCGGGCAGAACTTCAAACATCTCACCCTGCACCTGATAGCCGGGCCACCAATAAAAATGTTTTCAAGACGTTACCGTTATATTCCAGCCGGCCATCATTGAAGTGGGGTGTTTCCATGGACGCTGGTGCAGGTGTGGAAGACGTGTTCGAACTCGCGAGGAGGTATCACTCCGAGATAAGGATAGAAGAGCCGAGTCTGGCAACGATGGCGGCCGAGCTCTTTGGAGACCTCGGGCTGAAGCTCAAGAACTTCCTTGAGAAGGAGGGATGCTCGATAACAGGTGCCAAGTTCCTCGACTACGACAAGAGCCTCGTCCTCGACGTCATGAAGGGAGACGCTACAATGGAGATAGTGCTCAGGAGAACCTGAAGTGTCCAAGGGGTGGTAAGGAATGAGGGCCTTAGGCGTTGATCCGGGAACGAAGAGCTTCGACGTCATAGGACTGGAGGACGGGGAGATAAAGCTCGACCTGAGCTATCCGAGCGAGGTCGTGGCCGAGGATCCCGTCAGGATAGTGGATGCCATAGAGGACTTCAACGCGGACATCATAGTGGGGCCGAGCGGCTACGGCGTTCCCCTGAAGCACATAACCGAGCTGACGGAGAGGGACAGGTTCGAGATGACCCTGGTGAGGGGGGAGAACATCCCCGTTCTGACCGGTCTCCAGCGGATGGTCGATGAGATGAAGGCGAGGAACATGAACGTCTGGTTCATACCCGGGGTCATCCACCTCCCAACCGTTCCGGAGTGGAGGAAGTACAACAAGGTGGACATGGGGACCGCGGACAAGCTGGCCATAACCGTCTTGGCCATCTACGACCAGGCCACGCGCCTCGGACTGGACTACGGGGAGACGTCCTTCGTCCTCCTTGAGGTCGGCTTCGGCTACAACTACGCCGGAACCGTCAGGAACGGGAAGATAATCGACGGGATAGGCGGAACCATGTTCCCCGGACCGGCGTACGTTAACAGCGGCGCTCTGGACGGCGAGGTGGCGTACCTCATAGGGGAGCTGAAGAAGTGGCACCTGTTCTGGGGCGGAGCGGCCATAATAGCGGCCGGTGAGATCCTGCCTCCGGAGGAGTTCGCGAGGAGGCTCGACGAGGAGCCCTTCTCACGGGCCTGGGAGGCCATGAAGGAGGGGCTCGTGAAGGCAGCCGCGATGGAGCTGGCCTTTAACAGGGATGCAAAGGAGGTCGTGCTCTCGGGGAGACTTATGAGGATCAAGGAGCTGAGGGAGGATTTAAAGGACTCGCTCCAGGAGACCTTCGGGCTGCCCGTGGTCAGGCAGAGGGGCCTCGGCGGGAAGGCCAAGGAGGCCGCCCAGGGAAGCGCCATTATAGGAGACGGACTTGCAGGCGGACGGTTCAGGGATCTCGTGGATTTAGTGGAGATAAAGGGATCGAGGGGGAGTGTCTTAGAGTGGGTTAAGCTTCCCCTGAACGTCCCGTGAGCTCATCATTCATGGAGGCGGAACAATGGGAAAGAAGGTTGTCATTGTCGGGGGAGGGGCCGCCGGAATGAGCGCGGCCTCGAGGGTTAAGAAGCTCAGGCCGGACTGGAACGTCACAGTCTTCGAGGCAACCGAATGGGTGAGCCACGCCCCGTGCGGCATCCCCTACGCCGTCGGAGGGCTCACGAGCGAGGACGACCTCATGCACTACCCGCCCGAGTTCTTCATCAAGAAGAGGGGGATAGACCTCCACATGAAGGCAAGGGTCGTGGAGGTCGAGCAGGGAAGCGTTAGGGTTCAGGAGGAGGATGGAGAGCACAGCTACGACTGGGACTACCTCATCCTGGCCAACGGAGCCTCTCCGAAGGTGCCGCCGATCCCAGGAAGGGAGCTCGAGGGGGTCTTCACGGCCGACCTGCCGCCAGACGCCGTTAAGATGAGGAGATACATCGAGGACAACGACGTCAGGAGCGCCGTCGTTATCGGTGCGGGCTACATAGGCATAGAGATGGCCGAGGCTTTCGTCGAGAGGGGGCTCAGGGTTACCCTCGTGGAGGCCCGCGACAGGGTGATGGCGAGGGTGCACGATCCTGAGATAACCGATGTAATCGAGGGAAAGCTCAGGGAGAACCTGACGCTCCTGACCGGGGAGCTCGTTCACAGCATAGAGGGAGACGGGAGGGTGAGGAAGGTCGTGACGGACTCGGGGGAGTACCCGGCGGACATAGTCGTGATAGCGACGGGGGTCAGGCCGAACACCGAGCTCGCCGAGCAGATAGGAGCGAGGATAGGAGAGACCGGCGCCGTGTGGACGAACCCAAGGATGGAGACGAGCGTGGAGAACGTCTACGCGGCCGGAGACGTTGCCGAGACTGTGAACATCATAACCGGACAGAGAACGTGGATCCCCTTAGCGCCGGCCGGCAACAAGATGGGCTACGTGGCCGGGGTCAACGTGGCCGGCGGAAGCTTAGAGTTCCCCGGCGTCCTCGGGACGGCCATAACAAAGTTCATGGACCTCGAGATAGGAAGAACGGGCCTGACTGAGGAGGAGGCCAGAGAGGCCGGGTACGACGTAAAAACGGCCTTCATAAAAGCCTCGACGGTTCCCCACTACTACCCCGGGGCCAGGGAGATACACCTCAAGGGCGTTGCCGACGCTGAGACCGGCAGGCTCTTGGGGGTTCAGGCCGTTGGTGCGAGGGTTCTCCCGAGGATAGACACCGCCGCGGCCATGCTCCAAGCGGGCTTTAAGGTTAAGGACGTGTTCTTCACCGACCTCGCCTACGCACCACCCTTCGCACCGGTCTGGGATCCGCTCGTGGTCCTCGCCCGCGTCCTGAAGTTTTAGCGGGGGAACGACGTGAACCGCGAAGAGCTGGGGAACCTCACGCCCTTTCATCTTTACGTCCTCCTCCACCTGAAGAGGGCGGGCGTTGACTACGTTAAGATGATGGCGAAGATGACGGGTCTCGATCAGGGCCTGCTCCAGGACGCGGTCGACGACCTGATGGAGATGGGCCTCGTCGAGAGGGACTCCGGGAGCGCTATAAAGAGGAGCAGGGCGAGGTTCAAGAAGGCCTTTGAGGTTCACAAGCACCACACGTACTACAGGCTGAGCAGGGAGGGTCAGCTGCTCGTCAGGGACATCGACGCAGGGTGGGTTCGGAGGTACTTCAGCAATCTCCTCGGTCCCGGGGCGTTTGAGCTCCTGAAGTGCCTCAGCGAGAGGAGCGAGGTCTCGAGGTGCGGGGTGAGGATTGACGAGAAGAGCAGGGAAGACCTCGTTCTTTACAGGCTCATGACCCCCTCGGGCAGGAGGACGAAGTTCCTCGGCGTTCTCCTTCGGTTCCTGCCGGGGAGGTAAACCAAAAAGTTTTTAAATATGAAAGTGTAATGTTACATATGCAACGGAGATTGATTGCTGGTCTGGTGCTGTTCGTGGTGTTCGCCTCCATGCCCGCCCTGGTCAGCGTGACCGAGAAGTACGTGTCGACCGGAACTGCGAGCGTGCCCGCCTCCGTCTCCAACGGCGGAAGCGAAGTCCAGGAGGGGGTTTACTACAAGGGCACGGCGTCGGCGGGAGGCTCCGACGTCCTCTACGTAACGCCGGCCGAGATCTATGTATCCAAAGCTGGAACCGTCGTAACGGTCAACGTCACCGTTAAGTTCAGGCACGCACAGCCCTGCATGTACCCTGACTGGAAGATAAGCGCCGAGGCTTCGGGAGGGGTTAAGATCATCGGGGAGACCAAGACCACCCTGAAGGACCCGTACACGGCGTTCAAGCAGTACACCCTGAACGTCACGGGAAACGGGACCCTAAAGGTGATCTACACCTACGGCTCCGGGTGTCCGTACGGCAGCAGCGAGTCGGTTACCGTCCATGTCTACCTGGGGATCCCGGGCTACGTTCAGGAGGGTGACAACGGCACATCAATCCCCTCGACCGCGACCCAGAGTCAGGAGCAGAACGTCACCCGCATAACGGGAACACTTGAGGAGGTCAGCGTCGGCGGTCACTACGTAAAGATCTCAGGAAGGACCGTCTACGTCAGGGGAAGGTGGACGGCAGGGAACTCGTCGCTCACGTGGAGGGACGTGCTCGAGAGCCTAAGAGTAGGAGAGAAGGTCAGCGTAACGGCGACCTACGAGGACGGGAACCTCATGGCGACGGAGATAGAGGTCAACGGTACGATCTACAGGAGGGGATGAACGTGAAGGAGATAACGCTCAGGATGACCGTATCGCTCGTCCTGTTCGTGACATGGCTCGCCACAGGAATCACGGGGGTCCTCCTGCTGGTGGCCCCGCTGGTCTACCGCATGGGAGCGAGCCTGCCCATGAGCTGGGTGACGAACGTGCACATCTACGTGGGATTCGTGTTCTTCGGCCTGTCCTTCCTGCACCTCGCCCTCAACTGGCCGGCGATGAAGGGCTACATCAGAAGGATCGGAAGGACATGACGGGCCGCTTGTCTCTGCGCGGCCCCATCACACCTTTATGGCCTCGTAAGTTCTCTTCATCAGGAGGGCGTCCTTCTCTATGTTCGGGCTCTCGCTTATCAGAACCCCCTTAACCCTGAACTCCTTGAGAACCTTCAGGAGATCCTCCCACCTCATGTCGCTGTCCCTGAGGTTGAGGTGGTTCCTCTCGCCCTTCGTGGTGTAAGCTATGCCGCTAACGTGTATGTGCATGTTGTCAAGCCCCTCCCTGCCGAGGTGATCCTCTATGTAGCTCAGCATGTAGCGCCACTCGTCCTCGGTGTTGCACTTACCGGCGTTCCTCGCGTGGGCGTGGGCGAAGTCGATGGCGGGCATAACCATCTCAACGTCCTCGCTCAGTTTGGTTATCTCCTTCAGGTCCCCGAACTGCGTCGGTTTTCCTGTGAGCTCAGGCCTTATCCAGACCTTCACCCCCCTGTTGAGCAGCTCCCGCTCTATGTCCTTCAGTGCCTCCTTTATGCGGCTGTAGACCTTTGAGGGGTCCTGCTTCAGGTAGTAGCCCGCATGAAAGACCACGCTCCACCCGCCAGCGTCGTGAAGCCTCTCCGCCGTCTGGATTATCCTCCTCTTGCTTGCCTCTACCTTGGCCTTCTCCGAGGCGTTGAGGTTTATGTAGTAAGGAGCGTGGGCGGTTAGAACGACGTCGTTCTTCCTCGCCACGTACTTCAGCTTTTTGGCCAGCTCCGGCTTCATGTTTACTCCGCGGACGAACTCAATCTCCATGGCGTCCAGGCCGAGGTTTCTCACGTGAGCTATACCGTCTATCGTGGAGCGCTTTGGTGTTGATAGGGGTATCCCCGCGGTTCCAAAACGAAGTCGGTCTATCCTGTACATCATCGGGGAACCTCCATCGAGATCTCCTCATTTAGGGCATCCTCAAGTTCCTTTATCCTGGCCCTGAGATCCGATCTGAGCCCCTCCTCCATCTTCTCGAGTCTGTGAATCCTCTCTCTCATCCGTTTTATCTCCCGTTCTCTGTCCTGTATCTCCCTTCTTACTTCTCTGGCCCTTTCCTCTTCGATCTCCTTCTCTCTCCGTATCGCACTGAGCTGTTCTTCCAGTTCCCTGAGTTTTTCAACTTCCGCCCTCAGGTTCTCGACCGCCCATCTGGCTGTTCTCTTGTACTTTCCATCGAGTCTCGGGTACACCTTGGTCAGCATGGCTATGAACTCGTCTGGGTGTTCTATGGCGAAGGAGGAGTCCTTTATGAACCCCTCCGCCTCAGGAATGCGCATCCGCTTAAGGGGTTTCTGGAGCTTCGAAACTTTGGATCTGATCTGTATCCTGAGAGTCCGAACCTTCTTCCCTATCTCCACTGATTCAGATGTCTCCTGCCGTCTGTCCTCCCTCCCCTCGGTTAGAAGTTTTTTAAGGTCGCTCATGGCGTTCTCAATGTCTTTAACCTTCTCCTCGAGTTCTCTCTTCTCCCTTTCGATCCTCTCTATCTCGCTCACCAGTTCGGTGATGTTCAAATCCACGTCAGGCAGGGACTTTGAGGCGACCTCGTCCGAGTACTCAGTGTACAGCGCCCCGAGCTCCTTCATGAGGGAGTTCATGTCCCTCATCTCCCTCTCGAACACTATCAGAAGGTACCTTCCCATTGAGACGTGGAACTTCGTTATCTCCGGAAGCTTCCTGCCGAGCTCCTCCATAGAAGATACCTCTGAGAGCATCCTCCTCATCGATGTCACGTAGCGCGCCCTGTCCCTCAGGGCTATCTTCAGAAGGTTCTCATCGACGTTTCTCGGCTCCTCTTTTTCCCCGAGATCGTTCACGATATCGAGTAGCCGCTCTATCAGCTCCCTGGCGTGCTTCCAGTAATCCTCCTCAATCCTCTCAAGCTCCTTATTCCTTTCCTTCTTCAGTGTTTCATACCTTTTAAGGGCCTCTTCAAGAGTCAGAACCAATTTCAACACCCCTAAGCGCTGACTTCAGCACCGGAATCCTCAACACCCTCTCCATCCGCAGAACCTGCGGCCTCACCCCACATGACCCTGAAGCGCCTCCTCAGGCGCGTGGCCACGAGGACGCTGAGGATTATATCGAGGATCGCCACCATGACCTCGAGCATCCCGCTCACGCTGAACAGTTCGAACATCGACATGGCGTACTTCGTCGTTATATCCACGGTTATCCAGAGGGCGGGCAGTATCCCGATGGCGGCGAAGTGGTACCAGATGTGATAATCCTTCTTCAGGTAGGCCTGAACTATGCGGCCGACCATTATGACCCCGATGCCGAACACCACGGCCGCGTTGACCTGATTTATGTACATTATGAATTTTAGTACACTCGTGGCAGGGCCGCTGTTGATGTTCTGGAGTGCACTGGGGAGGGTGCGGTACGCGTTTATCATCCCGGCTATCATAACCAGAACGCCGGCGACAACCGACACGACCTCGATGAACTGGTTGCCGAGGGTTTCCCTCACACGGAACTTAAAGCCCTTGGTGAACGCGTAGCCGCCCAGCAGGAGAAGGAGGGTTCCTGTTACAATACCCGAGACTATGTTCATCCCCTGCGGATATCCTATGGAGATGAGCTTCCCGATACCGTAGAGGAGGAGTATGAATCCCGGTATCCCGAGAAACACCTTGGCCGCCTCTGGATCGTTCAGTATCTCCTTTATGTAGCGGTAGATTATGTAGTAGGTTGTCTCTATGTTCTCGTTCTGCTTTATTACCACGCGCCTTGAGCTGAGTATCCTGACGCGGGATGCGAGTATGGGAAACACCTGCTCGTCTTCGGCACCGTCGGTAACCGGGATCAGCCCATCGGCCGGAAACTTCTTCAGAACCTCATCGAGCTGGCGTGCGAGCTCCATGTCGCTCTCGACACCGACCTTTGGATGACCCGTTATCAGGGCAACCTCAACCTCGTCGAACTTTCCTGCTGATTTCAGCTCATCGTAGAGCTTCACCGCGGCGTAGACGACGTTCGCATCACTGTCCTCCGGGTCAGCGAGACTGAGCTTCAGGGCCGCGTCTATGCACTTACCCTTTCCTATGACGGGCCCTTTAACCCCCGCCTTCTTCCCGAAGTCGTCATCCCTGTCTATCGCCAGCACGAGCACCCTCATATTCATACCATCTCCGCGTGATATCAAATATCCGAGCGTGGCTTAATAGGCTTTACTCTACCTATTTCGACATATGACTTTACATTTTTCGACACTTTTAAGCTTTGCCGTTAATGTTAAGAAAACCCGCATGGAAATTACAGGGGGAGTACCATGGTCGAACATGTGATAAAGGATGAGTGGGGGGAGTTCCTCGTCAAGCTGGCGAGGAGGGCGGTTGAGAAGTACTTGCAGGATCGGGAGATCATAGAACCTCCCGAGAACACTCCACCGATGCTCAGGAGGGAGATGGGAGTTTTCGTGACGATAAACAGGTATAACGTGCCGCCGCAGAGGGCCCTCAGGGGATGCATAGGCTTTCCCAGACCGCTGTATCCCCTGGTGGAGGCCACGATAAAGGCTGCCATATACGCGGCAGTTGATGACCCGAGGTTTCCGCCCATGAAACCTGAGGAGCTCGATGGCGTCGTCTTTGAGGTCAGCGTACTCACACCCCCGGAGCTCATAGAGGGACCGCCTCAGGATAGGCCCAAGAAGGTGAAGGTGGGGAGGGACGGCCTCATAGTGGAGAAAGGACTCTACTCCGGCCTGCTGCTCCCGCAGGTCCCGGTCGAGTGGGGCTGGGACGAGGAGGAGTTCCTGATGGAGACCTGCTGGAAGGCTGGGCTTCCGCCGGACTGCTGGCTCGATCCAGACACGAGGGTCTACCGCTTCACGGCCGAGGTGTTCGCAGAGGAATATTCAAGGGGCCCCGCGAAGAGGAAGCCCCTGGTTTAAAAAATAGAGGTTTGATTCAGGAGCCCCTTTCAGATCCAACGATCCTCCCGTACCTGAGCCTGTAAGTGACGTCCGCAATGCCGATGAGCTCTGGATCATGGGTCGCGACGATGATCGTTTTTCCTTTCTCCTTCAGTTCCCTGAGGATCTCTACAACCTGCTTTGACGACTCCTCATCAAGATAGGCGGTGGGCTCATCCAGGATGACAATTGAGGGGTTCTTCGCGAGGGCCATGACTATTGAGGCCCTCCTGAGCTCACCGCCGCTGACCTCGTGGGACTTCTTCGACAGCAGTTTCTCAATGCCCAGCTGCTTTGCCAGATAAACCGCGAGTTCCCTGTGCTCATCATCCAGCTTGCCCGAAGAGTTCAGGACGAGCTCCACGTTCTCCCAGAGGGTGAGCTGGGAAACGAAAACCGGTTGCTGGAAGGAGATCCCAATCTCCCGCCTGAGGGCGAGTAGTTCCGTCCGGGGAAGCTCGTAGGGGTTTTTTCCATCATAACTCACCCTTCCCTCCGTCGGTTTGAGGAGCGTGGCAGCTGCATTCAGCAGGGTCGTCTTTCCTGAACCGCTTGGGCCGAACACGACCGTTATTCTTCCAGAGGCAAAAGAGCCGTTGAACTCCCTGAGTGCCGTGGTATAGCTTTCTCTTGTTCTATACCTGACGGTGAGACCCTCACAGGTGATGTTCCATCCCTTAGACAAAGTCACACCCCCTTAACTCTCCTCAGTATTGAGACGAAGTACAGGAGAAGCCCCGCAAAGAGGGCAAGCAGAGGGATAAGGCCAATCAGCATCAGTTTTCCACTTATGAAGCCCGTTGAAGCCAGATAGTAGCCGTCCCTGATCATTAAGGCCGGAACAACGGCCAGCACAAGGAGAACCGGGGCAATGATGGCCAAGAGGGACAGCGGCTCTTTCCCATTGACCTTCATGAGCTCCGTCAGTCTGGACAGCCTGTCCCCGTCTCTGAGCCCCACCACCAATCCCGTGGCTACCATCAGAACACCCGAGATCAGAGAGGGAATGAGGCTCTTCGGGTCTTCAAACTGAGACTCGACGTAGGTGGATATGCCCTTCATAGACCACAGCTTGTCAAACGCTTTGGGATATTCCGAAGCTACCGTCCTGTTTACGGTATTCATGACTTTCATCGTCGTTTTAGAATCCGCGTTGAGCAGAAGAAACGCCGGCCGGGGTTTAAGACCGTTTTTCCTCACAACTTCACACGAGATGAGCAGGGCATCAATGCTTCCGGGAAACAACTCAACGGTTCCGTAGGGAGCAGAGATCTCGTGAAGGCTCCAATCATCGTCCACCACGGCAACGGTGAGCGAATTCCCTGAAATCCGCACAGCTCCGGCCTTTTTAAGTTCCTCGAGATAGTCTCTGGGAACCACGATCCCTTCGGGATTAGAAGAAAGCTTGTGATAGAGCAGCTGGGCGGTCGTGCTCATCCTACCGGCCTTCTTCAGGAACTCTAAGAAGTCGCGGTCATAGCATAAAAGCCTGCCGTGAGTTGAATAGGTCATCCCGCTGCTCCTAACAACAGTGCCCGCATCCCAGAGGGTTGTGTAGGCCACATCCTTTCCTGAGGCAGCCTCAAGAGTCAGGTTGTAGGCTTTGAGCAGGTTATCCGAGTCCGCAAAGTTAATCACACCCGTTGCGCCGCCACTGTAGGTATCTATCACTGAAGCCAGTGAAACTAAAGGAGCCGAGAACAGCAGTGACGTGTAGAGGAACAGCACCCCTATGGACACGATCCCAGGGGAGAGGAGCCTCGTAATGGCCCTGTGCTCGGGCTTCCCAACCCTCGCCACGAGGAACACAAGTGAGAGGGTCCCGATTGAAATCAGAACCCCTGGGAGATACCTGAGCGCTACCAGCGTGAGCAGAAATGAAGCCTTGTAGTTACCGAGGGACATGAGATCGCCCAGGATGCCCGACGCGTAAAGCCTTAGCTGGAGGTTGTAATGGAGGAGAATCCCGAGGGTGCCCAGAACGACCAGCAGAAAAATCACGAGGGGATACCTTTTTCCGAGCTCTCTACCCGCCACAAAGTTCCTCAGAATGTAAACGAGCATGAGCATCGCCGCCGAGAGAATGGCGGCCCTTCCATCGAGAAGGAGGGCAGTCAACGCAAGGGCGAAAAGAACGGTTCCGGAGGTCATCAAATCCAGGACGATTTTCCTGCCTCCGTTGGTCGAGATTAAGTATCTCATCCTCTCCTCGTCTTCCCTTTCCCGGCCCATTATGACGAGCAACGCAGGCAGAACAGGGAGGAAGAGGGCTATGTAACTCCACAGATAGTCCCAGAGGCTCCCTTTGGCAGAAGATTCTACGGCAAAAACCCAGCGGGGCGTTATAACCTTCATGACGACGGAACGGTTATATCTGGCCGCTTCCCGGGAGAGAGCCCGATAGACCTCCTCTACGCTCTGGCTTCCATCGGTTATAACTATTATCCCTTGGCCCCCCGCAGAGAGATCCCCGAGGTCGTCCCCAACGCCGTAGGGCCTGAGCAGCTTTCTTGCGAAATCAGGGGAGGCTATACAGGTTTTATCACCGTACTTCTCCCACCTCTTTAGAATCGCTCTGAGAACTCTGTCCTTCTCGTCGTTTCTCGGGAGAACTTTGACCGTGCCGATCCTGATGGTGGCGACGCCGTCATACCCCTGGAAGTTGTCAGCGAGGTGGGTGTAGTAGTACCGTATTTCGGCTCCTTCCGTTTTATCCTTGACCGCGTCGCTCGAAACGTAGCAGTCAGCTCCTCCATATCCCCCTAAGAGGGGCACTAAAATTATCCAGTCCTCCGGAGTGCTGGAATTCTCATCCGAGAGGTACAGCGGAAGGTAAACTCCTTTGGCTCTTATCCCTGCATTGGCAAGCATACTCCTGATGTCGTTTATCGAGAAGTCGCCATAACCCTTCACGGAACGAGGGGGTTCAGCGCCGGTGGGGGAATCTTCTCCGTTCCTCAGGTAGATGATGCCAGATCCATCGTAATTCTTTGGAACAAAGTGGAACGAGAAGTAGTTGTCCGAAAACTCGCCGAGTCTCATCTCCGTTGCCTGGTTTACGAGGGCGCTCGCCGTTGCTGGCATTATCGCGACGAGAAAAACGAGGAGAAGGAAAGAGGGAAAGACCTTTGAGTAGTGCTTTATCGCTGGCCTTATCTTCATTCTAACACCTCCCAGATCAGGGATAAGTGGTTATTTTGTCGATCCGATAGTACCAGAGATAACCATCGTCTCCTCCGGCCTCACTGTCGTCTCCGAGTATGAATGTTATTGCTCTAACTTTAAAATCGTCCCATGTGAACAAGGTATTTGTGGACTTGTATTTTGCTACGGCAAAGAGAACTATGAGAGGGCGGTCCCTGAGGGTGTTATCAACATAGTTTGCCTGACCGTTTTGAGTTCTTGTGGAGATAAGGAATCTCAATGTTTCCGGGAAGGCCTCCTTCTTCTTAACCACGATCTTCCCTGCATATCTGAGCAGCCAGTTGTTGTCACCACCCAGAACTACACAGGTATCGTCAGATTCACAGACTTTTTTCTGAACATCCTCTCTAATCTGCTCGGCGGTGTAAACGTATCCTTCGTTGTTTCGGTCAATATCAATGTAGTACCCTGTTGGTACAGTTGTAGACCAGCTTAGTCCAAACGTCCTTTCTGCTCCAAGTTCGAGAAGTTTCTCTACCCCTACAGAAGCTTCAACAGAGAGCTGGTATGATACTCCCCGTGTTGTATATCCTCCATCTGTCACGTGCCCTCGTGGAGTTATCCTCGAGATCCCAATGAGGTTGTATGGTGGTGCACTGCGTGAGTGAATTGCGTTGCTGTACCATATCATGACTTGATACGCCACAGGTTTATAGTCTGGAGACCAGCTTCTGACGATCTTCGAGGCGGATAGGTAAACGTCTATTAGGTTGCTATCATGTGTGCTCATGTAAGAAACACCACTGTATGCAAATCCGGGCCCATAGTGCAGGTCAACGTTGAAGTGATTCACACTCCTGTACTCCTGACCAATCAACATTGGGGATGTGCTGCCAAGGCCGGTTTCTCCATATGCCGACCCCAAAGTGGCTTGGTGTAGTATGTACAGACCAAGCATCGCTACTACGAATATCTTAGGTAGGTTATGTTTCCAGTTATCAACCCCCATAAAGACCACTAATTATATTATAGAACTTACTTTTTTATAAAGTTTACGGCATCAAAATAATGATAGGGCATACTCAAAAACTAAGTTACACAAAAAGACAAAAAATTAACCCTTCCTCATCTTCGCTATGAAGAAGCCGTTGCAGTCGTGCTCGTGGGGCCACGAGCGGAACACCTTATCTCCGATTTCAAGGAAGCCCCTCCCACCCCAGCTGAAGGGGTGATCGACGAGTTCAAGGCCGGTCTTCTCAAGGGCGAAGAGCACGTTCTCCTCGTCCTCGTCTATTCTTATCGAGCACGTCGAGTACGTCATCTCCCCGCCCTCGCGCAGGTTCCTGAAGGCTTTGAGGAGCATGTTCCTCTGCACCCTTATTATCCTCCCTATCTTCGCCTCATCGAAGCGCCATTTGACCTCAGGGAACTGACGGTAGGTTCCGGAGCTTGAGCAGGGGGCGTCGAGGATGATCCTGTCGAACTTGCCCCTGCCTCTGAAGCTCTGACCGTCGGCGTGGACGAGCCTCACGTTCTCAACGCCGAGCAACTTCATCTTCTCCCTCATGCGCATGAGCCTGTCGTAGGAGTAATCAACCGCCACTATCTCGCCCCTGTTCTCCATGAGGGCAGCAGCGTGAAAGGTCTTACTCCCGGGCGCCGCCGCCAGATCGAGGATCCGCTCGCCCGGCTCAGGGTCCAGAACGTGGGCGACGTAGGCCGAGGCGAGGTCCTGGATAACGAACTTCCCCTCTCCATACCAGTCGAGGGAAGTCAGCGGTTTCTTGTACTCTAAGACCTTTAGGACGTCGTCAACTGGCGTCTTAGCGGTCCTAACGCCGTTCTCCTCGAGGTAGTCGCGGAGGGAATCAACGTCTGTCTTCAGGGTGTTAGCGCGAACGTAGTACCTCTGCGGCTTGTTGTTGCTCAGGAAGAGCCTCACCGCCTCGTCGTAGCCGAGGAGCTTCACCGCGTACTCAACGTACCAGCGAGGATGGGAGAATCGGATCGAGAGCCATTCCATCCTGTCCCGCTCCTTCAAAGCCCTGAGGGCCCTCTCAACGTCGAAGCCTTCTATCGAGCGCATCAGGGCGTTGACGAACTTGGCCCTGCTGACGTCGAAGCGCTCCTTCACGACCCTGACTACGGAGTCCGTGGCCACCGCTGGAGGCACCTTGCGGAAGTGAACGTCGAAAGTTCCTATCCTGAGGAGGTTGGCCAGGTAAGGGTCGAGATCCTCAACGCGGGAGCCTTTAAGGACGGAGTTGATTATGAAGTCTATCTTCGCCCTCCACTTCTCTATCTCGGAGACGTAGGCGTGCGCCAGTCCGCGGGCCTTCTCCCTGTCCGCACCTTCAAGGCGTCTGAATATCCGCTCGAGCGCGTGCTTTGACGACAGCTCCCTCTCTTCAACCAGGCTTAAAGCGTCGGCGACTACCTCCTGAAAGCTCACCCTGTAAAACAGCTCCATGGGTTGGGGTTCACGGGCGGGTTTAAAAACGTGGCGGGTGGTGAGGTTTATTAGTATTTAAAGTCAACCGCATAGTGGTGTAACTCATGATCCTCGACACAGATTACGTAACCGAGGAAGGCAGACCCGTCATCAGGATATTCAAGAAGGAGAACGGGGAGTTCAGGATAGAGCACGACCGAACCTTCGAGCCCTACATATACGCCCTCCTCAGCGACGACTCCTTTATCAACGAGGTCAGGGAGATAAAGGCCGAGAGGCACGGAACCCCCGTGAGGGTTCAGCGGGCCGAGAAGGTGAAGAGGAAGTTCCTCGGGAGGCCCGTTGAGGTCTGGAAGCTCTACTTCAGGCATCCTCAGGATGTCCCTGCGATAAGGGACAGGATAAGGGACCATCCCGCCGTCGTGGATATCTACGAGTACGACATACCGTTCGCAAAGCGCTACCTCATCGACAAGGGCCTGACGCCGATGGAGGGTGACGAGGAGCTCAAGCTGCTGGCGTTTGACATCGAGACGCTGTACCACGAGGGGGACGAGTTCGCCACGGGTCCGATCCTCATGATAAGCTACGCCGACGAGGACGGGGCGAGGGTGATAACCTGGAAGAGCGTCGATCTGCCTTACGTAGACGTCGTCTCAACCGAGAAGGAGATGATAAAGGCGTTCCTCAGGGTGGTGAGGGAGAAAGACCCCGACGTCCTCATAACCTACAACGGCGACAACTTCGACTTCGCCTACCTGAAGAAGCGCTGTGAGAGGCTCGGCCTGAAGTTCAACCTCGGCAGGGATGGAAGCGAGCCGAAGATACAGCGCATGGGCGACCGCTTCGCCGTCGAGGTCAAGGGGAGGATACACTTCGACCTCTACCCCGTCGTTAGGAGGACGGTCAACCTCCCGACGTACACGCTTGAGGCGGTTTACGAGGCGATACTCGGAAGGGAGAAGAGCAAGGTCTACGCCGACGAGATAGCCAAGGCATGGGAGAGCGGTGAGAGGCTGGAGGATGTCGTCAGGTACTCGATGGAGGACGCAAAGGCCACCTACGAGCTTGGAAAGGAGTTCCTGCCCATGGAGATCGAGCTGTCGAAGCTCATAGGCCAGAGCCTCTGGGACGTCTCAAGGTCGAGCAGCGGAAACCTCGTCGAGTGGTTCCTCCTGAGGAAGGCCTACGAAAGGAACGAGCTCGCCCCCAACAAGCCGTCGAGGAGGGAGCTTGAGAACAGGCTACGCAGGGGCTACGCGGGCGCCTACGTCAAGGAGCCCGAGAGGGGTCTCTGGGAGAACATAGCCTACCTCGACTACAAGAGCCTTTACCCGTCCATAATAATAACCCACAACGTCTCCCCAGACACGCTCAACCTTGAGGGCTGCCACGACTACGACACGGCCCCCCAGGTGGGTCACAGGTTCTGCAAGGACTTCAGGGGCTTCATACCGGACGTCCTCGGGAGGCTGCTGGAGGAGAGGCAGAAGGTCAAGAAGCAGATGAAGGCGACGCTCGACCCGATAAAGAGGAAGCTGCTCGACTACAGGCAGAGGGCCCTCAAGATACTCGCCAACAGCCACTACGGCTACATGGGCTACGCGAGGGCGCGGTGGTACTGCAGGGAGTGCGCCGAGAGCGTCACCGCCTGGGGAAGGGAGTACATAGAGACGACCATCCGCGAGATAGAGGAGAAGTTCGGGTTTAAGGTGCTATACGCGGACACTGACGGCTTCTTTGCCACCATACCAGGCGCCGACGCCGAAACAGTCAAAAAGAAGGCCAAGGAGTTCCTCAAGTACATAAACGCCAAGCTCCCCGGCCTGCTTGAGCTCGAGTACGAGGGCTTCTACAGGCGCGGTTTCTTCGTCACCAAGAAGAAGTACGCCCTGATAGACGAGGAGGGGCACGTGACGACGCGCGGTCTTGAGGTCGTAAGGAGGGACTGGAGCGAGATCGCCAAGGAGACGCAAGCGAGGGTTCTCGAAGCCATCCTGAGGGAGGGCAGCGTTGAGGAAGCCGCGGGGATAGTCCGAGAGGTCACGGAGAAGCTTCTGAAGTACGAGGTGCCTCCTGAGAAGCTCGTGATACACGAGCAGATAACGCGGAATCTGAAGGACTACAAGGCGGTGGGGCCGCACGTGGCACTCGCCAGGAAGCTTGAGGCGAGGGGAGTTAAGGTCAAGCCCGGCACCCTGATAAGCTACATCGTCCTGAAGGGGAGCGGGAGGATAAGCGACAGGGTCATCTTGGCAGATGAGTTCGACCCCACGAAGCACAGGTACGACGCCGATTACTACATAGAGAACCAGGTTCTGCCGGCCGTCGAGAGGATTCTGAAGGCCTTCGGCTACCGCAAGGAGCAGCTCAAGTACCAGAGGACGAGGCAGATGGGGCTCGGAGCGTGGCTCGGTAAGAAGGGGAAGTGAGATGCTGGAGAAGCTCATACGGCTCGGCTATCCCAAGAAGTTCGCTGAGAGGTACGAGGAGCTCTGGGGAGAGCGGGCGCTGACGATATTGAGAGCTATGGAGCGGCCACTCCCAAGGTGCTTCAGGGTCAACACGTTGCGGGGGACCGTTCAGCGGGTCACGAAGATGCTCAACCGGAAGGGCTTCCAGTTCAGGAGGGTGCCCTGGTCGAGGTTCGGCTTCTGCCTCACGAGGGAGCCATTCTCGATAGCCTCAACCCCCGAGCACCTCGGGGGCTTCGTGTACCTCCAGGAAGCCAGCTCCATGTACCCTCCCGAGGCCCTCGAACCGGTGAGGGGGGAGACCGTCGCCGACATGGCCGCGGCTCCCGGAGGAAAAACGAGCCACCTGGCCCAGCTCATGGAGAACGAGGGGATAATATACGCGTTCGACGTCAGGGCTGAGAGGCTGAGGGAGGCTTCACTCAACCTGTCCCGCCTCGGCGTGACCAACACCATCCTCGTACAGGGCTCTGCTGAGAGGCTGCCGGAGCTGGGCGTCACATTCGACAGGATACTCCTCGATGCACCGTGTACGGGCTCAGGAACCATACACAAGAACCCTGAGCGGAAGACGAGCAGGAGTATGGAGGACGTCAGGTTCTGTCAGGGGCTTCAGATGAGGCTGATAAAGGCCGCCCTTGAGAGCCTCAGGCCGGGAGGCGTGCTCGTCTACTCGACCTGCTCCCTCGAGCCTGAGGAGAACGAGTTCGTCATCCAGTGGGTTCTCGACAACTTCGACGTCGAGCTGCTGCCCCTGAGGTACGGGGAGCCGGCCCTAACGGAACCTTTCGGAGTGGAGCTGAGCGGGGAGATAGAAAAGGCAAGGAGGTTCTACCCGGACAGGCACGGGACGAGCGGCTTCTTCGTGGCGAAGATGAGGCTCAGGGGATGAAACGAAAACGGATTGAAGCGCCGTCCCAGTTCTCAGAACTCAAAAAGTTTTTTAACTTTGAACCTGTAGGAAACCGGGGGAAGGGGAATGGAGCCTCATGAGTTTAAACTCGGAGAGAACGGGATAAAGGCAGTTCTGCCTCCCCTTGAGGCGGATATAATGGAGTACATGTGGAGGGTCAAGGTCTCCACGGCGGGTGACGTTTACGATTACATGAAGAGGCTTCATAAGGATATAAGACGCTCCACCGTGAGCATCCTGATGAACAGACTGTGCGAGAGGGGCCTTCTGGCGAGGAGCATCGAACGCGGGAAGGGAGGTATACGGTACGTGTACAGCGTGACGACGAGCAGGGAGGAGTTCGAGAGGAAGGTGGTGGAGAGCATACTGGACGCCCTCATGAGCAACTTCAAAGAGGCCACCTACGCCTACATCTCGAAGATCAAGAAGGGATGAACCATGCTCCTCCTCATCCTTCTCGTCATTCAGGCTCTGATGCTTCTCCTGTCAGGGAACTGGGGCATTCTTGCATTTGCAATCTCGGTGGGAGTTACCCTCTTGGTGTTCGCCGGGACCTTCAGGTACGGCGAGGGCAGGTACATAGAGCCGGGTGACGACATGGACTGGCTCGTGAGGGGAATGGAACGCGAGGCGGAGCGAGCGGGCATCAGGGCACCCAAGCTTTACCTTCTTGACGACTACATCCCGAACGCTTACTCCGTTGGAAACGTTGTGGTTCTCTCTCTGGGACTTTTCGAGATCCTCAGCAGGGAGGAGATACTGGCCGTTGTTGCACATGAGATCGGGCACATAAAGAACCATGACGGCATGATGTTTCCCCTGATAGCGTACGGACGGGTTTTCATGCTCCTGAGCACCGTGGAGCTCGTGCTCGTTCACGCCACCCCTTACTTCATTCCCGCGTCCATGGCCCTTCTCGTACTGTACGAGTGGAGCCGGGCCAGGTTCATACGGCTGAGGGAGTTCAGGGCGGACGGCCTTGCCGTGACCCTTCTCGACGATCCGATGAGCCTGAAGGACGCCCTTGAAGAGTTAGAGTACTACAACGACCTTATCCTGAAGGTCAGGAGACACGCCCTTCCCGGGATAGAACCCTCCATAAAGAGAAGGGAGGGCAGGATCAAGATGGAGAAGCAGTACTGGATACCTTTCGTGTTCTCGTTTCCCACCCATCCCTCGTACAGCGAGAGGATACTCAACATAATGGCGGTCAGTCAGGTGAGGAACGCCCAGGTGGGGGGACGGTATGAAGGATGAGGACGGGTTTGAGGTAGTGCTGGACAGGAAAAAAGCCGAGCGGGTAAGGCGCGTAAGGCCGAGCAAGGATGAGTACTTCATGCTGATAGCCAAGTTCGTCTCCCTGAGGGCAACCTGTCCAAGGTTACGTGTGGGTGCGGTCGCGGTTAAGGATGGCTACATACTCGCGACAGGCTACAACGGGGCACCGCGGGGTATGGATCACTGCATAGACAAGGGGTGCATAGTCGTGGACGGACACTGCCACCGGGCGGTCCACGCCGAGCAGAACGTCATAGCCATGGCAGCGAGAAAGGGAATAAGCCTCGAGGGAGCAACCCTTTACGTGACACACTTTCCATGCGACACGTGCCTCAAGCTCCTCATAAACGCCGGAATAAAGGAGATCGTGTACGAGGAGATGTACCCGAACTCTGTGACCGAGCTGCTCCTGAGAGAAGCGGAGGACAAGGGAATAATACGCATACGGCAGTTCCGGCTAAGGGAGGAAAGGGTGAGGGAGTTTCTCAGGGAGCTCTTTGAGTGAGCCCTTCCTGCTTCTACCGCCTCTCCACTTCCTTTTCGTTCTCGGCCCTGCTTCCGCCCACGTCCCCTGTCTCACCTCTTCCCGCTTCCTGCCTCAGCTTCTCCAGGGTCTCCTCCATCTCCCCTAACCTTATTGCGACCTCTCGGGTCAGCTTCGTTATCTCCCTCTGGGTCCTGTCTATGCTCATGTATATCTTGAAGGAGATCACGTAGAGGATCCCTATAGACAACACGAATATGGCATCAAGCCCCCTGCGCAGGCCTAAGAACCTCTGGATCTCCTGGGATATCCGTATGGGGAACAGGGAGATGAGCACGAAGATGGCGACTATGACCTCCCAGAAGGTGACTTCCCTCCACTCAAGCTCGCGTTTGTGGTACTTGTACGCTATCTGGAGGGCGATATACGCAAGAACCACAAGGGAAACGTACTGAACGACGTACATGCGATCACCTCAAAACATCTATAAGCAGGTTGAGGGCTATCCTAAGGCCCTCCTTAACGTTCGTGCCTTTTCTCATGGCGTAATCCGTGTAAACGGCTTTTATCGGCACCTCAGCCACTCTACATCCTGCCTTGCTGACCTCTATTATTATCTCACTTGAAACCGCGTACCTGTCGCACGTTATCTCGATCTTAGACGCACAGTCCCTGCTGAAGCACCTGAGACCGCTCTGGGTATCGCTGACCAGCCTCCTTGAGAATATGGCCGTTATAAAGTCGAGCACCTTGTTTCCGAACCGTTTTACGGCAGGCATCTGGCTCGTGTCGCCAAGCAGGCGGGATCCAACGGAGAAATCGGCCCTTCCCTCGGCCACCGGTGCCATAACACGTATGGCATCCTCGACCAGGTGCTGACCATCTGCATCGAAAGTCAGTATCAGATCCGCACCCTTTCTGACGGCGTACTTGATCCCCGTTCCCAGAGCTCCTCCGAGTCCCCTGTTGACGAGGTGCGTCAGCACCCTTACTCCGAGCTGCCGGACTATCCTCTCCGTTCCGTCCCTGCTACCGTCGTTGACCACCACCAGCTCATCTTTTCTGAAGTATCGCAGGAGATCGTTTATGACGGCCTTGATGGTCTTCTCCTCGTTGTACGCAGGTATGACGACACACGTGTTGAGTAGCTTCCTGAGGAGGTTCCCTACGTCCCCTATCTTCTCCACCCTGAAGTCGGGCTCCGCGGACACGTCGAAGCTCATCCTCCCGTACTCCTGGGACGTTACAAGGATGGAGATCGAGCCCGCCGCTTTGGCGGCCATCACGTCGTAACCGTGGTCTCCGACCACCACCGTCTTTGAAGGAGGAACACCAAGGGATTCGGTTATCTTCAGAAGCTGCCCGGGCTCCGGCTTCAGTTCACCCGGTGAGACGTCCTCCCTCGCAACTAAGAGGTCGAAGTACTCGGCTATACCGTTCTTTCTCAGCCCGAGTTCCGCAGCTTCCCGTGAGCTCCTCGTCATGACGGCGGTCTTGATGCCTCTGGATCTGAGAAACTCAAGCAGCTCCACGACACCATCGAATATGAAGCTCTCCTTCATCCTCTCCTTCTCAAGGGACACGAGGATTCCATGCAACTCTCTGAACGGTACCCCCGTAACCTCTGAGAGCCTCAGCAACCCCTCGTACATGGGTGTAAGTTCGCCCAGAGCCTGCTCCTCTATCCCACGCCTGATGAGTTCATCCCGTAGCTTCCGCTTAATGGACGAGAAGGGTTCTTTTGAGCCTATGAGGGTTCCGTCGAGGTCAAAGACCACCAGTCTTACATCCATACTCAACACTCTAACGTCTCTGGATGGAACGCATCTTTTAAATTTATTCCCCTCCCGGGCTTGATCCGCAGGCCCGATCTAACGGCCCTTCTCCGCGGATTCTCCGGGACCCCTCTTGGACTCGAGTATCTTGACCATGCCGAACCCGTACTGCGTCTTCTCACCGAACCCGTTTTCGTAGCCGAACATCGCCAGCTCCCTGGATCCTCTGTACTCGAATATCATGAGAGAGCCCCGGTAGTAGCTGTTCTTCATGAGTATCCTGACGGGTTTAAACTTCACGACGTTTATCTCGAAAGACGCATCGCTCAGGGCCTCCCCTGTTATCTCCTTGTACCGCAGCAGCATCACCTTACGAAGCTTGTCCTGAAACGCATCGTCTGAGGGATAGAGGTCCCATATGTGCATTCGACCCTCTGAGACCCGAACGCTCCTCACCATTATCGGGCTGAGGGTGGAGAACAGAACCCTTCTGCCGGGTGTGGGCTCTTTAAGGGGTTTAACCTCGTCAGCGTTGAAGGGCGTGCCGCCGAGCTTGAGCCCGGGACTTATCATGAACCCCTCTATGACCGCCCCCATAACGTCGGTGAAGCTTGAGGACACGTAGAGGGAAACGGTGTCGGAGAGTATCTGTATCCCGGTTTCGGGTAAGAGACGTCGATTTCTAACCATTATCCTGGAGAACGTGAAGAGACCCACGTGGCTGCTGTCTATTTTCCTAGCCAGATCCTCGTCTATAATGGCTATCTTTTCGAGTATCTGCCGGTACACCTCGTAGTTGTAGTTAAAAGGCAACACAGGCCTTTCTCCAAGGGGTCTGAGTTTTATTTCAACCCTCATTTTATTCTCACCCATCCGGGGGCGCTACACCCATCTCATATGAACTTAAAGGTTAATAAGCCTTTCGTAAAGCGAACCCGATGGATAG